>JBQGDI010000001.1:0-26455 GCA_052038965.1 Candidatus Limnocylindrales bacterium
GGTCCCGGGGACGTACCGGCTGGCGGGCCGCGAGGTGGCGGTGGACGCGACCTCGGCGCGGCTCCCGGGCGGCGTGCTCGCGGGCAGCGTGATCGGCCTCGACGCCGGTGTTCGCAACCTCGCCCGCTTCGCCGGCTGCAGCGAGCCCGAAGCGGCGCTCGCCGCGACGACGGTTCCGGCGCGACTCCTGGGCATCGGCTGATGGGCCTGCGCGACGAGATCCTCGAGCAGCCTGCGGCGGTGCGACGGCAGCTCGACTCGTCGGTGGCCGTGCTGGAGGCGCTGGGGCGACGCCTCCGCGAGTCTCCGGTCGACTCGGTCGTGATCGCGGCGCGCGGGACCTCGGACCATGCGGCGATCTACGGGCAGTACCTCCTCGGCGTGCGGAACCGGCTCACGGTTGGGCTCGCCGCCCCGTCGGTCGTGACGCTGTACGGGGTCGAGCCACGGCTGCGTCGGTCGCTCGTCGTCGGGATCAGCCAGTCAGGCGCGTCACCGGACGTGGTCGGAGTGGTCGCCTCGGCGCGTCGCCAGGGCGCGCCGACGCTGGCCCTCACCAACGACCCATCGAGCCCGCTCGCGGCCGCCGCCGAGTTCGTGGTCGACCTCGCGGCGGGACCGGAGCTCGCGGTCGCCGCGACGAAGACGTACACGACCGCGCTGGTCGCCCTCGCCCGCCTGTCGTTCGCAGTCCGCGCCCCGAGCCCCGACGACGGCGTCGCGCTCGATGCCCTGCCCGACGCGATGGCGCGCGCCCTTGAGGCCGAGCCGGAGGCGGCTGCCGCCGCCCGGGAGCTCGCCTCGGACGAGCGCTGCCTCGTGCTCGGCCGCGGCTTCGAATACGCCACGGCGCGAGAGTGGGCCCTCAAGCTCAAGGAGCTGGCGCGCGTCTTTGCCGACCCATACTCGGCCGCCGATTTCCTGCACGGCCCGGTTGCGCTCGTCGAGCCCGGCGTGGCCGCCCTCGTCGTCGCCCCGTCGGGCGCCGCGGCGCCGGGCCTGGTCGAGATCCTCCGTCACCTGCGCGACGCCGGAGCGGAGTCGCTCGTTCTGTCGGATGACCAGGCGACTCGGTCGCTTGGGCGGCTTGCGATCCCGCTCCCAGCCGGCGTTCCGGAGTGGCTCCGGCCGATCGTCTCGATCCTGCCCGCCCAGCTCTTCGCCTACCACCTGACGCTGGCGCGGGGCCTCGACCCCGATGCGCCGCGCGGCATCGCGAAGGTGACCCGGACGCTCTGAGGCCCCGGCTCTACAGGCCGCTGTAGGCGTGGAGGCCGCTGAACCACAGCGAGCCGGAGTAGGTGACGAGGACCATCGCGAAGCCGACGACGAGCAGGAGCGCGGCCGGCCGACCGGCCCAGGCGCGCTGGTTGCGGGCGTGGAGGTAGATGGCGTAGACGAGCCAGGTGACGAGCGCCGCCGTCTCTTTCGGGTCCCAGCCCCAGTAGCGCGACCAGGCGATCGAGGCCCACCACGAGCCGAGGATGATCATCGTCGCGAAGATCGGGAAGCCGATGATCACCGCCCGCTACGCGACTGCATCGAGGACCTTGTGCGACGGCAGCCACGCGAACCGATCGGCCCTGCCCTGGACCAGGTAGCCGACCCCGGCCGCGAACGACGTCGCGAAGATCCCGTACGACAGGACGGCCATCCCGACGTGGATCGTCAGCAGCGGCGGGTTCTGGAGGGCCGGCACGAGCGCGTTGATCTCGTGTGGCAGCGACGAAGCGTAGAGCGCCAGGCCGAGCGCGACGGCAACCGGGATGAAGGCGATCGAGCGGATCGGATAGCGGCGTTCGAGGAGCAGGAAGCCGAGCAGGATCGAGGTCGCGAACGCGACCGAGAACTCGAACAGGTTGCCCCACGGCCCGCGCCCGACCACGATCGCGCGGGCAAGCAGCGCGGCGGCGAGGATCGCGAACGCGCCGACGGTCAGCCAGCGGGCCGCGCCGGCGAGGGGTGTCGAGGCGGCGAAGTCGGGAGCGGCGGCCGACGCGGCCGCGGCGCGCGATTCGACGAACGAGCCGGACGCGACGCCGGCCCAGGCGGGCGCGGCGGGAGCGGGGAGCAGGCGGGCCAGCGAGCGGCGGCCGCTGGCCAGGAGCACCGCGTGGGCGACCGTCGCCGCGAAGGCGATCGCGAGGCCGACCGTGCCGGCGGTGAACAGGACCTGCGAGATCGAGGCGAGGGTTTCCATGCGGGGACGACTCCGGGCGGTTCGCTCGATTGTGCGCGAACTCCCCGACGAGCGCCGTGCCGGGTTGGGTTCCCTGGCCGTGGCCGCGCGCCAAAGCGCCGTGCCCGGCGAGTGCGCCATCGCGCCGCGCCTTGCCCGCCAACCAACACGTCTGGCGACG
Source organism: Candidatus Limnocylindrales bacterium (assembly GCA_052038965.1). Lineage (GTDB taxonomy): Bacteria > Chloroflexota > Limnocylindria > Limnocylindrales > CSP1-4 > UBA5189. The sequence goes on from JBQGDI010000001.1 coordinate 2,361, forward strand.
AGTCCCGGCGGTCAGGCGGCCGCGGCGCCTCCGGGCGGCGGCGCGATCCGCCGCGTGGCCAATGCCCGCGGCCGAATCCGGAGCACGAGACCGCAGGTCGCGCACGTGTCGACGAGGGCCAGGCGGCCGGTGCCGCACTTCGGGCAGGACACGGCCAGGTCGCGGCCGCAGCGCTCGCAGGTCGTCGCGCCGGGCGGGTAGACGAGCCGGTCGGCGGCGCAGTACGGCTCGCCCGTGGGATAGACCGGCGACCCGTCGACGAGCCGGGCCGCGACGGGCGCCGGCTCCGCGTACGGGATCCGGTCGCGTGGCTTCGTCACGAGATAGATGAACCAGCCGAGGATCAGGAGCGTGACGATCGGGCCGACGACGCCGAACAGCAGGAACACCGGGAGGAGGTCGATCAGCGCTCCCCAGTCGGGGATCACGATCGGCCGCAGCAGCTCGATCAGGCCGTTGAAGAGCTGGCCGATGGCGTCGCCCACGGCCACATCCTAGCGGCCGCGGTGGTCATCCGGCGGGCGAGGGCCGCGTGGCGGCCGGGCGTGCCCGATCGTGGTCCCCGCCCGAACCGCCACGCCCGGGGTGCCGCCGCCCGACGGGCGGGTGGCGACCCGCTCCATCCGTGCCAGGAGCCAGCCGGTTCCCTCGACGCGGGCGCCGTGGCGGCGAGCGCTCGCCCGGACCTCGCCGTCGTCGCTGACGACGAGGATCGTGTCCATCCCGGCCGGCCCGAGCTGTCGAGCGCCATCGACCACGATGTCGCGGATCACCTCGTCGGCCTCGCGGTGCCGCGAGTACTCGACGGCGAAGCGCGGCGCGATCCGGCCGCTCGGGCCGCCGCCGGGGTGGCCGTCGAGAACGAGCCGAACCTCCAGCCCGGCGAATGCGGCTCGGAGGCGGGCGACGAGGGTCACCTCGGGAAGCTCAACCGCCGCGGAGCCTGAGCCTCGGCGAAGGGCACCCTGAACGTTTCGGCCGTCGACGAGGACGTGGGTCACGCCATCGACGACGCCGCCGCGTGACCCGCGCTCCGGCCCGCTGCCTCGGAGTGCCGGCCCCCTGCGCCGCGCCATGGGCCGGTCAGCTCCAGCGCGGCAGCGGCTCGAGCAGCTCGAGCATCAGCCGGGCAAGCCGGTCGGGCGCCTCCATGCCGACCATGTGCGCGACGTCGGGCAGCTCGACCAGCCGGGCGCCGGGCACGCCCTCGGCCAGGCGCCGTGCCGCCGCGCGCGTCGACGGCGTGTCCAGCCCGCCGATGACGACCAGGGTCGGGATCCGAACCTCGCCCAGCCGCTCGTTGGCCGGCGGCGAGAGCCGCCGGTAGCGCCCGAACACCCGTCCCGGTGCGACCAGCTCGCGGTCGACTCGAAACACGGCGTCGCGGATCTCGGCCGGGACCCGCGACTCGGGCTGGCCAAGGCCATCGACCCAGATCCGGACGTCCCAGGCCGCCTCGGCGTCGGCGTCGCCGGTCGCGTTGGCGGCCCGCATAGCCTCGAACGCCGCGAGCTCCTCGGGCGTGTCCTCGACCTCGAACCCGCCGATGCCGCCGCCGATCCAGGCGAACGCCGCGAACCGCTCGGGCGCCTCGAGGATCGCGTCGAGGGCGTGGATCGCGCCCATCGAGTTGCCCGCGATCGCGACCCGCCGCACACCTGCGCCATCGAGGACGGCAAGGATGTCCTCGAAGGCCGAGTACTCGACGTCCTCGGTCGTGGACTCACCGAAGCCGCGCATGTCGTGGCGGATCACGCGGTAACCGGCGCCGACGAGGAGCGGGTTCAGCGCATCCCAGGAGCGGCGGTTCACGAGCGCCGAGTGGACGAGCAGGATCGGCGGCCCGTCGCCCTCGTCGTCGTAGGCGAGGCGCCCGCCAGCAACCTCGATCGTCGAGACGCTCGTCACCCGCCAATGGTAGGCCGCGCCGCGGCGAGGAAGTCGCGAACCCAGGTCCCCCACTCTTCGGCGCAGACGGTGATCACCTTGCCGTGGCCGGCCTCCGGGCATACCCGGGCCTCGACCGGCAGGCCCGCTTCGATGGCCGCCCGGAGGTTGATTTCGAGGCTGTCGCCGGGTCGATCGACCACATCGCGGCCGCCATGCGTGAAGAGGATCGGGATCGGCCGGGCCGCCAGGCGCCGGATCGAGACGACGGGGTCCGCCTCGGCGATGTCCTCGCCGAGGCGGAGCGAGACCCCGGCGACGAGCGCGGCCACGCCGGGCCACGCGGGCAGGCCGCGCTCGGTCTCGGCGACGTTGCCGATCTGGGCCTCGATCGACGCGTGCATCGAATCGAGCACGAGCGCCCGAACCCGCGGATCGTCGACCGCCTCGGCGAGCGCCGTCGCGCCGCCATTCGAGTTGCCGACGACGGCGACCCAGGCGGGCGACTTCGTCTGTTCGAGCCAGTCGAGCATCGCCCGCAGGTCCCGACGCTCGTGGAGGCCACCGGTGGAGCGGGCCGCTCCGCTCCGGCCGCTGTTGCGGAGATCGACGAATACGAGGTTGTAGTCGGCGTGCAGGCCAGGGGCGTACTCGAGCATCCCGCTCTTGTTCGTCTTGCCGCCATGGACGAGCACGACGGTCGGGCCGGTAGGTCCAATCCCGCGCTCGGCCGGCACGTACCAGCCGGCGATCGCGACCCCGTCCGAGGTGATGACGGCCCCGCCGGCGGGCGAGCCCTGGGTCGCGCAGGCAGCGAGGTTGGCGTTGTCGGCAACGAGTCGCTCGTCGTCGGCCGGCTCGTAGTTGATCGGCTCGTAGGTCCAGCCGAAGCGGGTCAGCGGCGTCGCACATCCCGGATCCCGCGGCAGGCCCGACAGATACTCGTCCGCGCCCGCGGTGAAGCCGTAGCCGGCGAGGCCGATCCCGGCGATCACGGGTGCCAGCATGACGATGAGCGTCGGCCGTCGCCAGCGGCCGAGCCCCGCCCACCACGTGCTCAAGAGCGGCCGCGGCCCGCGCGCGACGCCGAGGCCCGCCCCGACGACCAGACCGCCAGCAACGGCCAGCACTCCGAAGGCCGTCCCGACGAGCCAGAACGGGCGCGAATCGTCGATCGCCACCCGGGCCGCCGCCAGGACGAGGAATACGACAACGGCGGCGCCCCCGACCCACGCATCGCGCAGCCGGCCGGCGATGAGACCGCCGATCAGCCCGACGCCGACCCAGGCCGCCCAATCCGGGGCGATCCGGGGCGGCACGGGGGCAAGCGCGACGAGGCCGACCACGGTGGTGGCGAAGGACGCGGCCAATCGGAGCCCGGGTCCCGCCGCCCGGGCCTCGGCCCCGGCGCGCCCCGGCGTGGCGGGGACTGTCGTCCGAACCGCGCCATCGTCGACCGCGCCGAATGCCATGCCCGCACCTCCCGCCGTGGGACGCGCAGGCCCTCCCGCGGTTACAGCCGAATCTTGCCGTTCGACGCCCCGCGGAGAAGTGCCGAGCGGCCCGTCGGCGCCCCCGACGTCCGCACCGCTAGCATCGAGCCATGTCCCTGTTGCTGCTCGTCGATCTCGATGGCGTCGTGTACCGCGGCACGGATCCGGTGCCCGGCGTAGCGGCCGTGCTCGCGGCTCGCGCCGAGCGCGGCGACGACGTCGTCTACGTCACGAACAACTCGATGCACTACCGGGCCGACTACGTGACCCGGCTCGCGGCGCTGGGTGCGCCGGTCGCCGCCGACCGCGTCGTGAGCGCGCCGCGGGCAACGGCGCTGTACCTTCGCGAACGCGAGCCGGGGGTGCGACGGGTGCTCGCCGTCGGGGCTTCCGGACTCGACCGCGAGCTGCGCGACGTCGGCCTGGAAGTCGTCAACGCCGGCTTCGCCGCCGAGCGGATGGCGCGGGAGGGGATCGACGGCGGCGCGGCGGCCGGTCATCCCGACGCGGTCGTCGCCGGCGTCGACCCGCAGCTCACCTACCTCCGGATCGCGGCTGCCGCCGACTGCATTCGGGCGGGAGCACGGTTCATCGCCACGAATCGCGATCCGGTCTACCCGACGGAGCGTTGGCTCCGCCCGGGCGCCGGCGCCGTCGTCGCCGCGATCGAGGTCGCGTCGGGCGTGACGCCGACCTCGATCGGGAAGCCCGAGCCGCTGCTCATGGAGGAGGCCGCGCATGCGGTCGGCCGGGACCCGACCGAGGCGATCGTCATCGGCGACGGGATCGTCACCGACCTCGCCGCGGCGCGGGCCGTCGGCGCCAGGACGATCCTGATGCTGACCGGCGTCACGACCAGGGGTGCCGCCGACGCGATCCCCGATGACGAGCGACCGGCAGCCGTCGTCGCGGATGCCGAGGCGCTGGCTCAGGCCCTCGAGGACCTCGCCGCGGCCGTCTGATCGGCGGCGACGCCCGGCCGGGCCCTCGAGGCTGTCGAGTCGGCGAGCAGGGCCGCGAGGCGCGCCCCGCACTCGCCGCAGAACCTGCGGCCGGGCTCGCTCGGGGTCCCGCAGGCTGGGCAGTTCACGGCTCGCGGCAGCGTACCCTACGCGGCGCCCAGCTCGGGCACTCCCGAGGCCCACGCGTCGAAGTCCGCCCTCAGCGGCTCGAGCGTGGTCGGCTCGGCGAACGCGACATCCAGGGCGAGCCGGTCGATCGCCCACAGCTCGGGCAGGGTCAGCCCGCCCGGGTCCAGCGCCCGCAGGTACTCCTCGGTCAGGAGGATGTCCGAGACCGTCGTGTCGTCCGTCGAGAGCGTCACGGGCACGCCGGCGCGGTGGAGCCGCGCGAGCGGGAAGTCCTCGAGCGACGGCACGATCCCGGCCTGGACGTTCGAGGTCGGGCAGAGGTCGAGGGCCACGCCCCGGTCGCGCAGCTCGGCCGCCAGGGCATCGTCGTCTGCGGCACCCGGGCCGTGGGCGATCCGCTCCGGGTTCACCGCCAGCGCGCGGCGGACCTGGGCCGCGCCGCCCCACTCGCCGGCGTGGAGCGTGATCCGGAGGCCGCCGGCGCGCGCCGTCTCGAACGCCCGGCCGTGGACCAGCGGGTCGGGGAATGCCGCCTCGGGCCCGGCGAGGTCGAAGCCGGTGAGGCCGTCGTCGCGGAACCGTGCGGCCCCCGCGGCCAGGCCCACGTTGTCGCTCGGGTCGTGCGACCGGAGGGCAGTGCAGATCAGCCGGACGACGGTCCCGGTGCGGGCGCCGGCTTCGCGCGCGCCGCGGGCCACGGCCGCGATGCCGTCGGCGAGCGGGAGGCCCCGGAGGACGTGGAGCCGCGGCCCCCACCGGATCTCGACGTAGCGGACGCCCTCTGCGGCCTTCGTCTCGACGAGCTCGGCCGTGATCCGTTCGAGCGCCTCGGCGTCCTGCATGAGCGCGATCGGCAGGTCGAAGGCCCGCAGCAGCTCGGCCTGGTCACGGCAGCGCTCCGGCGCGACGAGGGCGGTGAACATCCCGGCCCACGTCCGCGGCGCATCGACGCCGCGGGTCCGCGCAAGCTCGAGCGCGGTATCGACGCGGAGCGAGCCGTCGAGGTGGAGGTGGAGCTCGGCCTTCGGCATCGCCGCGACGAGCCGGCGGATCGCGGGGGTCGTCGAGGGGAGCGCCATGTCCCGATGCTACGATCCCGGCCGCATGTCCAGCGCGGCGCCCGGGCGGGCTCGGTCGGTCGAACGCCTCCTGGCCGCCCTGCGCGGGCTTGGTTGGGTGGCGGTGGCCGCCGTGCTGGCGCTCGGCGGCGCCGGCCTGGTCGGCCAGCTCTGGCATCCCGCCGGCGGACCGGACCGGGCCGAGCTGACGTATCTCGGTGATGCCGTGATGACGACGGTCCTCGATTCTTCCGAAGCCGAGGTCCTCGACGTTGCAGCCGAGGTTGACGCGCTGGCCGACGAGGCCCGGATCGCGCTCGCCACGGTTGCCGCGAGCGATCTCGAGGCGCTCGAGGCGAGCCTCGGGCGGGGCAGCGTCCGCGCCTCAGCCATCGATGTCGCGGTCGCGACACTGCGCGAGCGGCTCCGGTCGCTGCCCGGCGACGAGCCGGACGCCGCGCTCCAGTACCGCAACGCCGTCATCCTCCGGCGCGCGGCGCTGCTGGCCGCCGTCGAGGCGGCGGACGGCCTGGCCGGGCAGTGGAGCGCGGTGCGAGCCCGGAGCACCGATCTCGCGGCGCTGCTGGCGCGGATCGAGGACCACGACATGACCGTGCTGGCGGCGGCCGCGGCCGGGCGGGAGCGTCGCTACGCCGACGCGATCGTCCTCCTGGCCACGGCGCGCGAGATCCTGACCGAGATCCACGAGCGCCGGACGAAGCTGGTTGCCGGGACGGAGACGACGGTCCTCGACGAGTGGATCGAGCGAAACCTGGCGTATGACGTCGCGCTCACGACGCTGTACGACGCGCTGCTCGATTCGGGTGGCCAGAACACCGTTCGTGTCCAGTCGGCCCTGCGGGAAGAGCGGATCGCGCGGGAGCAGCTGCCGCCCGACAACCGGGCGATCGTCGTCATCGTCTCGGAGGTCGCTCGTGGCGGCCTCAACCAGGCCGTGCTCGCGATCGAGGAGACCCGCGGCCGGATCGACACGGCCCTCTCGGAGGCGGAGGACGAGGACCCCTTCGCGACCGACACTCCGGACGGTGGTGGCTAGGGGCGACCAGCCCGTGGCCGTCCGACTACACTCGCCCGAGTCTCACCAGTCGCCAGTACGCTCCCGGCCCAGGCGGGAGCCCTCGAGCCGGCTCCGGGCGAGCCGGCCGCCACGGAGGACCCAGTCCGGTGCAGCTTCGCGTCGTCGCAGATCAGCCGTGGGACGTGAAGGTCGACGTCCTCGTCATCCCGATCGTTGGGAGCCCCGACCTGTCCGGGCCCCTGGCCGAGCTCGACCGGCGGGCAGGAGGCGAGATCCGGGCCCTCCTCGAGTTCGGCGAGCTGAAGGGCAAGCGGTTCCGGACGGTCATCTCGTCGGCCGGTGAGATCGGGGCGAAGCGGCTGCTGCTGGTGCTGGCCGGCGAGGCCGAGGATCTCGATCGGGAGGCGGCGGTCCGGATCGGGGCGTCGGCCGTCCGCCGCCTCGCCGGTCGCGAGGCCCGCAAGGTCGCGTTCTGGCTGGCGCCGTTGGCGGAGCGCCTGGACGGCGGCGCCGATGCCGCCGCCGAGCTCGTCACCCGTGGCGTCGTCGAGGGCGCGTACGACCCCGCCGCGATCTACCGCGAGTCGATGGACGAAGCCCCGGCCGAGGTCGGCGAGCTGGTGCTGGTCGCGCCGGGCGAGGAGGCCGGCCGCCTGGCCAAGCTCGCCGAGCGTGGCCGCATCATCGGCGAAGGCACGAACCACACCCGCACGCTCGCCAACCGCAGCGCCAACGACGTCAGCCCCGAGGTCCTTGCCGAGGAGGCCTGGAGCCTCGCCGAGAAGCACGACCTGTGGATCGACGTCATCGGAGCCGACCAGGCGACCGAGATGGGCATGGGCCTCTTCATGGCCGTCGGCCGGGGCAGCGACAACCCGCCCCGGATGATCGTCATGCGCTCCGGTCGGGCCGGCCAGCGCGATGCCCTCGACCGGCACCTCGCGATCGTCGGCAAGGGCGTCTGCTTCGACTCCGGCGGCATCAGCATCAAGCCGTCCGACCGGATGGACGAGATGAAGATGGACAAGGCCGGCGCGTGCGCGGTGATCGTCGCCGCGACGACCGTCGCCCGGTTGGCGCCCGGCACGCCGCTCCTGGCGATCGCCCCAGCCGTCGAGAACATGCCCGGCCCCCACTCGACGCGCCCCGGCGACGTCGTGAAGGCGCTGAACGGCAAGCGCGTCGACATCACCAACACCGACGCCGAGGGCCGCCTGATCCTGGCCGACGCGATGACCTACGCCGAGCAGCTCGGCGCGACGCACGTCGTCGACGTCGCGACGCTGACCGGCGCCGTCGCGCGGGCCCTCGGCGAGCTCGTGAGCGGTGCCTTCGGGACGCCCCAGTCGTTCGTCGACGAGGTCTTCGCGGCCGGCCGCCAGGCCGGTGAGCGGTACTGGCAGCTGCCGCTCGTCGAGGAGTACGCCGCCGACATGCGCGACAGCTGGTACGGCGACGTCGTGAACTTCTCCCGGAACAACGAGGGCGGCCTCGTGAAGAGCGCGATGTTCCTCCGCGAGTTCGTCACGAAGCCATGGGTCCACCTCGACATCGCCGGCACCGGCTACTACCGGAAGGTCGTGCCTTACGCCGGGCGTGGCGCGACCGGCGTGGCTCACGCGACCCTCGTCGAGCTGGCCCTCGCGGGCGCCAAGACCTAGCTCGACCGGGCGGCCCGCGGATGGACGGCGCGCTCCTCGTCGGGCTCGCCGCGCTGGCCGGCGTGGGCTTCGGCTACGGCGCCGACCGGCTCGCGGCCCGCTGGCCGCCGCACGAGGGCCGCTTGATCCGGCCCACCGACTGGCGGACGGCGCTCGTCGTGGCCGCCGGGGGCGTGGCCTTCGGTGCGCTGGCGTGGCGGTTCGGGGGAACGATGCCCGCGATCGCGGTCGTCGGCCTGTACGTCGCGGCGCTCGTCGTGCTGTTCGCGACCGACCTCGATCAGCGCCTCCTGCCCGACCTGATCACCCTGCCGCTCATCGCGTTCGCCGTGGTCGTCCTCGCGGCCGGCTGGAGCCCGTTCATCCGGTCGAACGACCAGCTGCTGTGGGCGGTGATCGCGGCAATCGCGGTCCCACTCGGGCTGGGGCTCCTGGCGATCCCGTTCGGGGCTGGGGCGATCGGGCAGGGGGACCTGAAGCTGCTCGTCAGCGTCGGGCTGCTGGCCGGCGCCGAGCGGCTCGTCTACGGGCTCTTCGTGGGCACGGCCGCCGCGGGCGTCGTGATCGTCGTGCTCGTCCTGGCCCGCCGGATCACGATGCGCAGTTACGTGCCTTACGGGCCATTTCTGATCGGCGGGGCCATGTGGGGGCTGCTCGGCCTATCGTCCGTGTGACGAAGGTACGGCTCGTCTGGCAGATGCCTTGCAGTATGATCCGGGGCAGTTGCCGGTAGTCGTCCAGCGTTCCCTTGGCAGGGCGGCACTTCCCGCCGGCGAGCGAAACCACCGCGAACCCAGCGCGACGGAGACGCCCGCAGGATGACCTCGCAGACGATGCGCCGCTCCGACCCCGACGCCCGCGGGTGGTCGTCTCGACCCAGCTCCTCTCGCTCCCGGACCCGGCGCGGCCTGTTCGCGCTGTTCATGTCGCTGTCGCTCCTGGGCGGGATGTTCGTCTCGATCACGCCTGACCGGGTGGCCGCCGACGAGCTCTCCGATGCCTACAAGAAGCAGGAACAGCTCCAGCAGCTCATCAAGCGGCAGAAGGCCCAGATCGCGAACCTGACGGCCAGTCAGAAGAGCCTCTCCGGCCGGATCAGCGCGACGAAGGGCACGCTGGCCGAGATCAACGCCAACCTCCAGGCGGTCAAGGCCCAGATCGTGACGATGGTCGTCCAGGTCGCCCAGGCGCAGGCCGCGGTCGACGAGCTGGTCGCGACCGGCGCGCGGCTGGACCAGGAGCTGGCCGACCTCGTCGCCGAGCAGGGGGCCAAGGCCGCCGAGCTGGCGTCGCGGCAGGCGCTGCTCGCGGCCAGGATTCGCGAGGCCTACGAGACAGATCGAACGTCGCTCCTCGAGTCCTTCCTGGCCGGGGCCGACTTCGCCGACGTCCTGACCGAGGTCGGCTACCACCTCGATTTCGCCGGCGAGGACAAGGCCCTCGCCGAGCAGATCGAGGCCGACCAGGTGACGCTCGAGGTCATGGAGGCGAACGTCGAGCTGGCCCGGCGGCAGACCGAGGAGCTGCACGTCCTCGCCGACGAGCAGAAGGCGCTCCTCGACGCCCAGCTGGACGACCTCGCCGAGGCGCGCGCCGAGCTGGCCCGCCTCGAGGCCGAGACCGAGCGGCTGCTCGCCCAGCAGCAGGCGGCCTACGCCAAGCTGGCCTCCGACAAGGCCGCGCTCGCCAAGGCCCTGTCCCAGAACCAGGAGGCGCAGCGCAAGCTCGAGGAGCTGATCAACCGCCTGGTCCGGGAGGCGCTCGCGAAGGGCGGCATCCCGTCGAGCTACAACGGCACGTTCCGCTGGCCGATGGCCGGCCATATCACCCAGGAGTTCGGCTGCACGGGCTTCTCGTGGGAGCCGCCACTCGGGTCGTGCCGCCACTTCCACCGTGGCATCGACGTCGCCAACGACATGTACACGCCGATCTACGCCGCGGGTGCCGGCAAGGTGATCTTCGCCGGCCGGAGCCCGTACGATCCGGCCTGGATCGTGATCATCGCCCACTCGAAGGACCTCGTGAGCTGGTACGGCCACGTCGACAACAAGCGCTACCCGCCGAAGGTCAAGGCCGGCCAGTACGTCGCGAAGGGCCAGCTCATCGCCTACAACGGCATGACCGGCTGGACGACCGGCCCACACCTCCACTGGGCCGTCCAGCTCAGCGGCAGCTGGGTCAATCCGCGCCTCTTCCTGCCGCGCTAGCGGGTCGCGGTCGGGCGATCACTCGCCGGCGCAGCGGGCCGATCCGCCGAGATCGGGCCCCAATCGAACGCTGACGCGCCGTTCACGGTTGCCACTGGGGCGAGTGGTAGGATGCCCGCCAGGCCGCGCGAAGTGGAGGACTCCGGGTGAAGCGGACGATGGCCGTCATCCTGGCGGGCGGGGAAGGCGAGCGGCTGTCGATCCTGTCGCAGATCCGCGCCAAGCCGGCGGTGCCGTTCGGCGGCAAGTACCGGATCATCGACTTCAGCCTCTCGAACTGCGTCAACTCGGATATCGACGACGTCCTCGTCCTGACGCAGTACAACCCCCGGAGCCTGAACGACCACATCGGGCTGGGACGGCCGTGGGACCTCGACCGCAACACCGGCGGCGTGAAGCTCCTCCAGCCCTACATCGCCAGGGGTCGCGTGGCGGAGTGGTACCGCGGGACGGCCGACGCGGTCCTCCGGAACTTCAATGTCATCGAGCACGCCGATGCCGACACGATCCTCGTCCTGGCCGGCGACCACATCTACAAGATGGACTACCAGCCGTTCGTCCAGGCTCACCGGCGGCACCGGGCGGACGTGACGATCGCGGTCCGCCGGGTGCCGCTCGCGGACGCCAGCCGGATGGGCATCCTGGCGATGGACGACGGCGACCGCGTGACCGAGTGGCAGGAGAAGCCCAAGCAGCCGAAGAGCGACCTCGCCTCGATGGGCGTCTACGTCTTCACGAAGCGGGCCCTCCGGCGGTGGCTGAGCGAGGACCTCATCGACTTCGGCGGCAACGTCGTGCCGGCGATGCTCGACGGCGGCGCCCGGGTCTTCGGCTACCGGTTCAACGGCTACTGGCAGGACGTCGGCACGATCCAGTCGTACTGGGAGGCCAACATGGCCCTCCTCGTCGACCGGCCGGAGCTCGACCTGTACGACAAGGAGTGGCTGATCCACACGCGCTCGGAGGAGCGGGCGCCGGCCAAGGTCGGCGCGACGGCCCAGATCCATCGGAGCCTGATCAGCCACGGCTGCCTGATCGAGGGCACGATCGTGAACAGCGTCCTGTCGCCGGGCGTTCGGGTCGACGTCGGGGCCGTCGTCCGGGATTCGATCGTGATGTTCGACTCGGTCATCCGGGCCGGGGCGGTGGTCGACCGGGCGATCCTCGACAAGGAGGTCGTGGTCGGCCAGGGCGCGGTCGTCGGCGAGGGGCCGTACGACGGCCCGCCGAACCGCCAGGAGCCGGGGCGCCTGAACTCTGGGATCACGGTCGTCGGCAAGCAGTCGATCGTGCCGCGCGGCGTCCGACTCGGCCGGAACGTGAAGGTCGAGAGCGGGGTCCGCAGCACGGACTACCGAAAGCGAGTCATCCGGACCGGCGAGTCGGTCGAGATCATGGCGGCTCCGCGGCGGACCCGGACTCGCGAAGCCCGCGTCGGGGAGGCCGTCTCCGCGAGCTGATTCCGGGCCCTCCGTCGCGCCACCGACTGGCGTTCGAGCGAAGCCCGGCTAGACTGGCCGCCCATGCCCGGTCCCATCGTCGACCGAGGCGATCGCCAGCCGCCGGCGCCCGCCCCCGAGGCGGTCGAGTCGTGGCTCGCGCGCCTCGGCATCCCATCCGGCCCGCGATCGGAGCGTGACGGCGTCGCTGCCTGGGACATCACCCTCCATGGGCGGCGCCGGCGCGACCTGACGGTGACGCTGATTCTCGACCCGCTGCTCGGCCTGATCGTCTGGGCCCATCTCGCGCCGCCGCTCGGCGACGCGCTTCGGAAGACGTACCGGACGCTGCTGCGCTGGAACGACGAGTTCCCGCTGGCGAAGTTCTCGGTCACGGACGACGGCCGACCGATCCTCGCCGTGGAGCTGCCGATCCGGTGGCTCGACGCCGACGAGCTGGGGCTGGCGCTCGCGCGCGTGGTGCTCATCGCCGATCGGCTGTTCGAGGACACCCGGCCGTGGCTCTGGATCGGTGGGCGCCTCCCGAAGGGCTACGACGAGGGAGCCTCCGCCTCGGAGGACCTGATCGCGCGGTATGCCGATCGGCTGCGCGAGCTGCTCGAGCCGGTGGAGGCATGAGCGAGTCACGGATGGGGCGCCGCCTCCGGATGATCGGCTTCGCGATCCTGCTGGCCGGCCTCGCCCTTCCCGGCGCCGCCGCGCCCGTCGCGGCCGTACCGAATCTCACCCTCGTCGCCGCGACGACGTACGAGGTCCTGCCCGACGAGGGCCGGATCATCGTGACCGCCGAGATCACGGCGACGAACCGGCTGAAGGACAGCGTCGCCCGCCGGTTCTACTTCCGAACGGCCTACCTCGCGGTCCTGCCCGGCGCGTCGCACCTCGCGATCCGCGGCGGGAGCGGCAGCCCGAAGGTCAGTGTCACCAGGCGGGCGGCCGATCACACCGAGCTGAAGATCGATCTCGGCGCGAACCTCGCGTCCGGGAAGTCGACCCGGCTGACCCTGACCTTCGAAGTCCGCGACCCGGGCGGCGCGCCGGACCGACCCGTGCGGATCTCGCCGTCGCTGGTGACCTTCGACGCGTGGGCGTTCGCGACGCCCGATACGGGGGGTTCGAGCGTGACCGTCATCCTGCCGGCGGGCTACGGAGTCGAGATCGGACGCGGCCCGCTCGAGGGGCCGACGGCGACCGGCGACGGCCGGCAGGCCTGGACGAGCGGTCGGCTGGCGGCGCCGCTGGAGTTCGTGGCCGACATCGCCGCCGACCGGCCCGCCGACCTCGTCGAATCGCGGGTCGAGCTCCCGATGGCCGAGGGCGCGGCGGTCGTCCTCGTCCGGTCGTGGCCCGACGATCCGGCGTGGGGCGTCCGAGTTGCCGCGCTCCTGGAGCGTGCGCTGCCCGTGCTCGAGCGGGAAGTCGGCCTGCCGTGGCCGCTGACCGAGCCACTGGCCGTCGAGGAGTCGCTGGTTCGGGGCGGGGCCGCCTTCGCCGGGCTCTTCGAGCCGGCCGAGAACCGGATCGAGGTCGCCTACTCAGCACCCGACGGCGTCATCCTGCACGAGCTCGCGCATGCCTGGTTCAACGGCCGGCTCGTCGCTGACCGCTGGATCGCCGAGGCATTCGCCGCCCAGTACGCCGCCCTCGCGGCGGCCGAGCTCGGGGTCGATCCGGCCACGCCGGCGCTGACCCCCGACCTCGAGCGACTCGAGATCCCCCTGAACGACTGGGCCCCCGCCGGTCGCGACGCGGCGCCCACGGACGACTACGGCTACGCCGCGTCGGCCGCGCTCGCCCACGAGATCGCGGCCCGCGCCGGGGACGACGACCTGGCCGAGGTCTGGGCGGCAGTCGCGGCGCGCGACGGCGCGTACCCTCCGCCATCGGGCGACGTCGAGGCGGTCGCGGAGACGCCGGATTGGCGAGCGCTCCTGGACCTGCTGGAGGACCGCACCGGCCGGTCGTTCGAGGACCTGTGGCGACGCTGGGTCGCCCGCCCCGGCGACCTCGCGATCCTGCGGGAGCGAGCCGCGACGCGGGCCGCGTACGCCGCGACGCTCGACCACGCCGGCGACTGGCACCTGCCGCGGTCGGTCCGGGACGCCCTCCGGGCCTGGCGCTTCGATCTCGCGGCGTCGATGCTCGAGGTTGCGAACCGCGTGCTCGAGCACCGCGACGAGCTTGCCCGAGAGGCCGCCGCGGCGGGGGTGGTGCCGCCGCCGACCCTCCGGGCCGCGTTCGAGGGCGAGGCCGGGCTCGAGGCCGCCGAGGCCGAGGCCCTCGCCGAGCTCGCCACCGTGGCCGCCATTCGGGAGGCCCAGGCATCGCGACCTGTCGCGGCCGGGTTCGTGGACCAGGCGACCGTCGCGGCCGGCCTCCTGCTGGCCGATCCGGAAGACCGGCTGGCGGACGCCGCGGCAGCCTTCGCCAGCGGCGACCTGGAGGCGGCGTTCGAGGCGGCAGCCGGCGCCGAGGACGTCTGGTCGAGCGCCGCGACGGTCGGCCGAGGACGTATCGTCAGCACCGGACTGCTGGCGCTGTCGACCTTGCTGCTCGTCGGCTTCGTGCGGCAGCGTCGTCGGGGTGCCGTGCGCGCCGCGGCGTAACGTCGTCGACGGCCCGGCGTCGAGGAGCCATGCGAGATCTCCGAACCGTGACCCGAGAAGCCGCCGGACTCGCGCTTCGGGCTCGCGGCGCGGTCATCGCGGTCGTCCTGGCCCTCGGGCTGGCCGTCGCTCCACCAGTCGCGACCCCCGTCGCCGCGGCGGATCCGCTCCGCCTCGCCGCCGACGCGACGTACACCGTGCAGCCGGAAGCGGGGCGAGTCCAAGTCGTCATCGACGTCGCCGCGACCAACCTCCAGCCCAACGCCGGAAACGTCGTGTACTTCTACCGCGAGGTGGCCTTCGCCGTCCACCGCGAGGCGTCGGGGATCCGGGCCACGGACGGGTCCGGCCAGCTCGTGACGACGATCACGCGGCACCGGGACTACGGCGAGCTGGAGGTCCGGCTCCGATCCCGGCTGTTCTACCAGCAGACCACCCGGTTCCAGATCCGCTATCTCCTCGTCGGCGGAGCCCCGCGATCGGAATCGGAGACCCGCGTCGGCCTGGCGTTCGCGTCGTTCGGCGTCTGGGCCTGGGGCGATGCCGGCCGGAGCACCGTCCACGTCCGCACGCCGCCGGGCTTCCGCAGCGAGATCCTCGGCAGCGAGCTCGAGATCGTCAACTCGCCGGACGGCCAGCAGCTCCGCGCCTCGCCCGACGACCCATCGACCTTCTACACGATCGTCGCTGCCGAGAATCGGTCGGCGTACGAGCGGACCCGCGTCTCGCTCGAGGGTGGGGTGGAGGTGGTGATCCTCGCCTGGCCGGAGGACGACGACTGGTCGGCGACCGTCGTCGACACCCTCCGGCACGGGCTCCCGGGCCTTCGGCAGCTGGTCGGCCTCGAGTGGCCGGTCGACAAGGACCTCGAGGTCCGCGAACGGTTCACGCCGCTGCTGGACGGCTACGCGGGCGTGTTCTACGACGACCAGTCGATCGACGTCAGCGAGGACCTCGATCCGCTCGTCATCGTCCACGAGGCTTCGCACGCCTGGTTCGACGAACGGCTCTTCGCCGAGCGCTGGATCTACGAGGGTTTGGCCGAGGAGTACGCGTGGCGAGTCCAGGCCGACGTCGGGGCCGGCGGGCCGGCGCCCGGACAGCCGTCGCGGACGAGCGAGGCCCGCGTCGCGCTCACGACCTGGACGCACCCCGGGGTCATCCGCGACGACCAGGGTGGCGAGCGCGAGCGATGGGGCTACGACGCCGCCTGGTGGGTCATCCACGTCGTCGTCGAGGAGACCGGCGAGGCACGAATGCGCGAGGTGCTCGCCGCGGCCCAGGACGACCTGACCGCGTATCCCGGGGCCGGCAGCCCCGAGACCGTCGCGCCGGCCGACGGCTGGAAGCGGCTGCTCGACCTCGTCGAAGGCCCCATCGGACCTCGCAACGCCGCCCTCGAATCCGCGTTCGTCGACTTCGTCATCCGGCCGGCCGACCGCTCCCTCCTCGAGACTCGCGCCGAGACCCGCTCGGCCTACCGGGCGCTCGTCGCGGCCGGTGACGGCTGGCTACCGTCGTGGTACGTCCGCCAGCCGCTCGGCGCGTGGTGGTTCGAGGCTGCCGGGGCCCGGGTCGAGGAGGCGGCCGAGGTACTCGGGCTGCGCGACGAGGTGGCCACGGCGGCCGATGCGCTCGACCTGCGCCCGAACGGTGCCCTGCGCGACGCGTACGAGAACGGCATCGGTGGCTTCGACGCCGCGACCGAGCTCGCCGGCCAGCAGCTGGCCACCCTGACCGCGATCGCCAGCGCGCGGGCCGCGCTCACGGCGGAGCGGGACCTGCTCACGACGGTCGGGCTCCTGGACGCGAACCCCGACGCGCCCTACGCGTCGGCGCGCGAGGCTTTCGAGGCGGGCCGACTCGATGAGGCGGTCACAGCCGCCGGCACGGCCGCGGCGATCATCGCGGGAGCGGCCGCCATCGGGCAGGGGCGCGTGCTGCTCGCCGCCTCTGGCCTCGTG
Source organism: Candidatus Limnocylindrales bacterium (assembly GCA_052038965.1). Lineage (GTDB taxonomy): Bacteria > Chloroflexota > Limnocylindria > Limnocylindrales > CSP1-4 > UBA5189. The sequence continues at coordinate 18,827 of JBQGDI010000001.1, forward strand.
GCGTTGTTGCTGCTCCTCGCCGCAGCCCTGGTCCTGCGTCGCCGCCGGCGCCGTCGCGCGGCCGTCCTGGTGGCAATCGCCGCCGAGAGCGCCGCCACCTTGGTCCCCGGCACCGGTTTGGCGCCGGCCACGGGCCCAGACGCAACCGAGGCCTACGCTACACTCGCCGCCGATCCGGGCGCCCTCCCGGATCCGCCGGCGGACCCGGCGCCCAACGGAGGTGCTGCAGAGGGTGGATCCGCGGTCGACCCATAGGTCTCGCGCCTGATGGCGGTCCATCGCGTGCGGCCGTCCGGCGAGATCCTGTCGGGCGAATCGGCCGACGTCTACTTCGCCCGCGCGGAGCGGATCCTGGAGCGCGAGGGTCTCGATCCGCTCGTGACGATGGAAGTCTTCGCCCGCGAGGACGCGATCCTGTGCGGTATCGACGAGGTCAAGAACCTCTTGGCGCACGTCCTGGTCAAGGCCGACCCGGCGGAAACGGCGGTCGAGGCGCTCGACGACGGCGACCCGATCGGTCCCAAGGAGATCGTCCTGCGGATCGCCGCCCGATACCGGGTGTTCGGCCTGTACGAGACGGCGATGCTCGGCATGCTCGCCCAGTCGACCGGCTGGGCCACCGCCGCGCGCGAGTGCGTCAAGGCCGCTGCACCGCTGCCCGTCATCTCCTTCGGCGCGCGCCACGTCCATCCCGACATCACCGACGTCCTCGACTACGCCGCGATCGTCGGTGGCTGCGTCGGCGCCTCGACGCCGGCGGGTGCCCGCCTCGCCGGCCTGAGCCCGAGCGGGACCATGCCCCACTCCCTGGTGCTGATCTTCGGCGACACCGTCGCGGCCGCCGAGGCGTTCGACCGCGACCTCGAGGCGGACGTGCCGCGGATCGTCCTGGTCGACACGTTCAAGGACGAGGCCGAGGAGGCGCTGCGAGTCGCGAACGCCCTCGGCGATCGGCTGTACGGCATCCGGCTGGACACGCCCTCGGAGCGCGGCCGAGTGACGCCCGATCTCGTCCACGAGGTCCGCGCCCGGCTGGACCAGGCCGGCTTCCACCACGTGAAGATCGTCGTTTCCGGTGGCCTCACGCCGGATCGGATCCAGGTCTTCCGCGAAGCCGAGGCGCCGGTGGACTCCTATGCCGTCGGCTCGTACATCAGCGGCGCCTCGCCGATCGACTTCACGGCCGACATCAAGGAGATCGACGGCCGCCCGATTGCGAAGCGAGGGCGCATTCCCGGCCGCACCGAATCGCCTCGCCTTCGGCCCGTCCGCTTCGCCGACCACCGCGCCGACTGACCGTCGGTTCGGTCCCCATTGGCACTTGCCCCTCCGCCCGGGGCGGGAGCAGGCTGACAGGTCGGAGTGCAGAGGAGGGTGTGATGTCGATCCCGTGGCGCGATGTCGTGGCGACGATCCTCGTGGCCATCGGCCTGTTCGTGTACGGCGCCTGGGCGATCGGAGCGGCGCTGCCGGCATTCGGCGACGTGGGCGCCGTTGCGCTCGCCGTTCTCGTCCTCGGAATCGCCGCCTCGGCGTCCGCGGTCGTGCCGGGCTTCGCGGAGCTGCTGCGGGGCTCCCGGGCCTATCTCGTGGTGGCCTCCGGCCTCGGGGTCGTCGCCCTCGTCGGCGGGCTCTGGGCGGTCCTGGAGGGCGAGTCCGCCGGGCTCGTCGTCCTGGTCCTCGCCACGATCGCGATGTGGGCCATGAGCACCGCTCGCCACGTCGGAGCGCAGCGGCCGACCCAGCGCCTCGGCACCCGGTAGGCCAGCCCACGTTCGGGGCGCGGGCGCCTCCCGCCCGACGAAGACACCCGGCGGACGAGGCCGTCGACGCGCGGCCGGGCGTTCCGTGGGACCATCGCGGGCATGGACGAGCGCCCCGTCGAGGACCGCGAGAGCGCCTACGAGCTGCTCCAGCGCGGTCAGGATCTCCTGAGGCGCCGCCACCACGCCCAGGCCGCGATCGTCCTCGGCCGCGCGGCCCGACTCGAGCCGGGCAAGGGCTCGATCCTCGAGCCGCTCGGGCGGGCTTATCACCTTTCGCGCCAGTACGAGCTGGCCCGCGAGACCTTCGAGGCTCTGCTCGACGTCGACCCGTCAGCGCACTGGGCCCACTTCGCGCTCGCCGCGACGCTCCGGAAGCTCGATCGGGTGGCGGAGGCCCGAACGCACCTCCGCCTGGCGGTCGCGCTGAGCCCCGGCTCGGAGCTGTATCGGCGCGCCCTGGCGCGCCTCGACGCCGCTTAAGGGCCGCTGGCCGCCGAGGCTCGCACGCGGGCCACGCGCAGCAGCCCGACCTGCGACTTGGCGTCCTCGATCTCACCGCGCTCGGCCATCGCCACCGCGTCCTCGAACGCCACCCGCCGCAGCTCGAGCCGCTCGTCCTCGTCGGGACCGTGGTGCCCCGGCGCCTCGGCCAGGTCGGTCGCGAGGTAGAGGTGCATCTTCTCGCTGGTGAATCCCGGCGCGGTGTAGAAGCCACCCAGGTACCGCCAGCGACCCGCGATCGTGCCGGTCTCCTCCTCGAGCTCGCGGGCTGCCGCTCCGGCGTGATCCTCCACGACCCCGGCGTCGTCGCGGTCGAGCGTGCCCGCTGGGATCTCGAGGAGCCCATGGCCGACCGCGTGTCGCCACTGCCGGACGAGCAGCACGCGGTCCTCCGAATCGATCGCCACGACGCAGACGCCGCCGGGGTGCCCCGCGATGTCGCGCGTCGAGCGATGGCCGTCGGCCAGCTCGACGGTGTCGATGCGGAACTCGAGGAGTCGGCCCCGGCGGAGGATCTCGGACGAGACGAGGACCTCTCGCAGCGGATCCTCGTCGCCTCGGCCCGGCCGGCCGGCGTGGCTCACGACGGGACCGCCAGCGAGGCGAGGGTCGCCATGTCCGGGACCCTGAGATCGGGCGACGCCTCCGCGGGCGGCGTCGCGCCCGACCCGGCACGGCCCGCCCGTCGATCGACCCAGACCGTGGTCAACCCGAGGCGCTTCGCCGGGACGTGATCGTGGAACAGGCTCTGGGCGACGTGGAGGATCCGGCGGGTCGGGAGCCCGATCCGCTCGAACATCAACTCGAAGCCACGAGGATTCGGCTTGTAGCGCTTCGCCTGCTGGGCGGTCACGACCCACTCGAAATCGGTCTCGAGGCGGCGCGCGGAGGCCGCGAAGAGGTCGTCGTCGCAGTTCGTGATGACCCCGAGGGAGAACCGCGAATGGAGGCGGGCGAGCGCGGCGACGGAATCCGCGAAGGCGGGCCAGTCGACGACCGATCCACCGAAACGCGCCACCTCGTCGTCGCTCGGATCGAATCCGAGATCGCGGCCGATCCCCTGCAGCGCGCCGCCGAGGACCTCGCGGTAGCGACGGTACGGTCCCGCCTCGAGCGCCGCCTCGTGCCGCGCGAACGCCTCGAGCAGCGCCTCGTCGTCGGCTGCGACGCCGTGCCCGCCGGCGATCGGTCGGAGTGCGCCGAGGAGCCCCGACTCCCAGTCGATCAAGGTGCCGTAGCAGTCGAAGGTCAACGCGTCGAAGCGGTCGAAGTCGAGGCGATCAGGCATCCGGCCGATGATGCCAGAGCGTTCGGTCCGGAGTGCCCGCCGGCCGAGCCCCGTCGGCACTGGTCCGACTGACGGCGGTGAGTCATCCTTGCAGGTTGGATGTGCGACATCCGGAAAGGAGGCAGGAAATGGACCTCGCCATCACGATGGGGATCGGTGGCTGGGTGGTCGTCCTCCTGGCGGCCCTCATCTTCGGCGTCATCGCCCAGGTCGTGGGCGAGACGCGGACGGGCTATGAGTGGCTCGTCGATGCGATCGCCTTCGCGATCGGGGCCGTGGCCGCGAGCGAGTTCGTCATCGGCTGGCGGGCGATCGAGCCCGTCTGGGATGGGCTCGCGCTGCTCCCGGCCGCCATCGGCGGGCTGGTCGTCGGCCTGATCGTCGAGATCGTCACGCGATACTCGACCGGCGGCCGCTACACGTCGTACCACAAGCCGACCGCAGCCTGATATCGGGCGGGCCCGAGACCGGGGGCCCGGCCCGGGGCAGCGACCCGGCTCGACCCCCGCGGGCCTGATCCAGCCGAATGCCCTGCCCCTCGCGTCAGTCGCGGGGGCAGGGCTTCGGCGTCTTGTCGGGCTGCGGGGTGGGCTCGCCGGACGGAGCCGGTTCGACGTCGAAGACCGTCCGCACGGCCTCGCGCATCTTCCGGACGGTCGACTTCAGCACGTACTCGGCGTATGTCGGAGGGAAGAACAAGACCTTCTCGACGTCGCTCGTGTCGACGCGCGCCGCGAGCTCGGCGAGGTCCGGCACCTCGTCGGGCGTGATGGTCATGAAGAGGTTGTCTCGCGCGATGTCGAGGAGCTCGGGAACCTTCGCGACGAGCGCCAGCGGGTCGACCTGCCGGGCCAGCGCCTGGAGCACGATTTGCTGGCGCTCCATCCGCCCGTAGTCGGAGTCCATGTGCCGCGAGCGCGCGTATGCGAGCGCGCGCTCGCCACCCATCCGCTGGCAGCCGGGCTCGATATAGATCACCTTCGGGCCCGTGCCGTCGGGGTCGGGGTAATGATCGTCGTAGACCGCATACGGCACGTCGATCCAGAGGCCTCCGATCGCGTTCACCAAATCGGTGAAGCCGTTGAGCGTCACGACGATCGCGCCGTCGAGCGGCACCCCGGCCATCTCCTGGATCGCGCCGCTCACCGCCCGGAAGCCGCGCGCGTCGCCGCCCGGGAACTGGGTCGGATGGCCCATCGCGTAGACGTACAGGCCGTTGAGGTACTCGGGGAAGCGCCCATTCGGGAAGGCGCCGGCGCTCTCGGGCGGCAACGGGACGTTGAGGAGATTCCTCGGGAAGCCGAACAAGGCCGCCCGGCCGGAATCGACGTCGATGCTCAGCAGGACCATCGTGTCGGTTCGAAGGCTCCAGCGGCGCGGTCCGGCGTCGCCGCCGATCAGGAGGAGGTTGAGCCGGCCGTCGACGGCCCAGGCGGGGACCGGCTCGGGGGTCGGCGTCGCGGGCGGTGGTGTTGCCTCCGGCCGGGGCGTCGCGCCAGCTGACGCCGTCGGCTCGAAGCTCGCCGAGGGGATGGCCCAGCCCTCGCTCGGATCGACGACCACGGTCGCCACGGTGTCGTAGGCCTTGAAGCCGACGAGCTCGATGGCGCCGTGGAACGCGACGGTCACGACGAGCAGGATGGCGAGCGGCACCGACAGGGTCCAGCGCAGCGGACGAGCCGCCGTCCGTTGCACGCCGAGCCTGAACGCGTCCGCCACCGCCGCGGCGTGGTACACGGTGAACAGGACGTTGAGGACGAGGATCGCCAGCAGGCTCTCTGGCCGGACGACGAGGCCCAGCACCGTCTGCCACGAGAACGTCGCCAGGGCGGCGACGACGAGGACGACGGCGAGGGCCGGGATCGCGAACACGAGCCCCCGCCGGCCTGCGCCGAGCCATGCCTGGCCGAGCCCGGGCACCACGAACGACAGGACGGCGGCGACGCTCGGGGCGGCCGAGCCCACGCCGCGGGGAGGGGTCGCGTCGGGCCCGGCCATCGGCACCTAGGCGGGGCCCGGAACGGGGGTCGAGGCGGCCCGCGCGACGATCGGGGCCACGAGGTCGGCGAGCGGTGGCCCGTCGACCTGGGCCAGCTCGTAGCGGACGCGGGTGATGGGCTTGTTGACCTGGAGGACGCGAGTCAGGTCGATCGGCGTCGCCGACAGGATCAGGTCGGCGTCGACGGCGTCGAGGGTCCGGCGAAGGTCGTCGATCTGGACATCGCCGTAGCCCATCGCCGGGAGCAGCGGCTCCAACTCGGGATACTTGTCCAGGGTCTCGCGGATCGAGCCGACCGCGACGGGCCGCGGGTCGACGACCCGGGCACCGAAGCGCCGCGCCGCCACGATTCCGGCGCCGTAGCGCATCCCGCCGTGGGTCAGCGTCGGGCCGTCCTCGACCACGACGACGGAGCGCCCGTCGATCGGCTCTCCGACGAGGGCGAGGTCGGAGCGGGCGCTGATGATGGCCGCGCCCGGATTCACCGCCGCGATCCGATCGCGGAGCGTGGCGACGTCGGCCGGATCGGCCGAATCGACCTTGTTGATGATCACGACGTCCGCCATCCGGAAGTTCGTCTCGCCGGGGTGATAGCCGAGCTCGTGGCCGGCGCGAAGCGGGTCCGCGACGACGACGAACAGGTCGGGGACGTAGAAGCTGAAGTCGTTGTTCCCGCCGTCCCAGAGGATGACGTCTGCCTCCGCCTCGGCTTGGGCGAGGATCGCGCCATAGTCCACGCCGGCGTAGACAACCCGGCCGGCGTCGATGTGTGGCTCGTACTCCTCGCGTTCCTCGATCGTCGTCCGGTGGCGTGCGAGGTCGTCGTACGTCTCGAAGCGTTGGACGGCCTGGGCGACGAGGTCGCCGTAGGGCATCGGGTGGCGGATCACGACCGGCTTCACGCCCTGCTCCGCCAGCAGCGCAGCGAGGTGGCGGGTGGTCTGGCTCTTGCCTGAGCCAGTCCGCACGGCGCCGACGGCGACGACCGGCCGGTGGCTGGCGAGCATCGTTCGCTTCGGGCCGAGGAGGGCGAAGTCGGCGCCCGCGGCAAGGGCGCGCGAGCCGGCATGCATGACCGTCTCATGGCTGACGTCGCTGTAGGCGAACACGACGAGGTCGACCGCTCGCTCACGGACGAGCGACTCGAGCGCCGCCTCGGCGACGATCGGGATGCCCGCGGGGTATCTCGGCCCGGCCAGCTCCGGCGGGTAGCGGCGGTCGGCGATGCCCGGGATCTGGGTCGCCGTGAAGGCCACGACCTCGTAGGCCGGGTCGTCGCGGTAGACGACGTTGAAGTTATGGAAGTCGCGCCCGGCGGCGCCCATGATCACGACGCGTTGAGGGTTCATGGCCGGGACCTTGGCGGAGCGTGGCCCTCGCGAGCATCGGCCATTCGAACCTGCCCCGGGTGCCGAATCGACCGTCCTGCCGCCATGCCGCCGGCCGGGGCCCGAGACTCGGGCTACGTTGAGCCCGGACCGCCCGGGCCGACCTGGGCGCCCGGGCCGACCTGGGCGCCCGCGCCGCGGGCGGCGTCGAACGCCCGCTGGTACTCGTCCCGGGCCTGCCGCACGCGGATCTCGGCCTCCAGCGCCGCAGGAGAGTCGGGCTCCGCCTCGGCCAGCTGGCGCTCGGCGTCGCGCCACTCGGCGAGGATTGCCGCGGCGGGTCGGACCCGCTGCTCGAGCGGCGGTCCACCGACGACGTCGGTGAGTGACCGCTGGTGGGCGCTCGAGGCGAGGATCCGCCGGGCGATCTCTTCGATCCGCTCTGACAGCTCCGCGACGCGCGGGTCGTCGAGCGGGATGGCCCGCTTCTCCTCCTCGAGCGCGGCCAGCACCTCGAGGTCGCGCAACAGCGCGTCGGACGTGGCGCGGAGGGCGGCGGCGAGATCGGCCAAGGTTGCGAGATCCTCCAGGGATGCCCTCGATGGGCGACAGGAGCATAACGGCTGACGGCAAGGGAGCCGCCGCACGACCGGACACCGCCGCCCGCGAGGCGTACGATCGATGCGATGGCTCGCGCCGCGCGCGTCGCCGCCTCCGCCCTGCTCGCCGCCCTCGTCGGGGCCTGCG
>JBQGDI010000002.1:0-9475 GCA_052038965.1 Candidatus Limnocylindrales bacterium
GTTTCCGCCCAGCGCTACAACGACGTCGGCGACGTCGACCGCCTCGTCGAGGCCCTGGCGACCCGCGGATTCGCCGACCGGCCGGCGGCGGGGCGCGCGACGGCCTCGGCTATCGTGGGCGCGTGACCGGGGTCCGCGAGCCAACCGCCGCCGAGGAGCAGCTCGACCAGCTGCGCTTCCTCCATCGGGTGGCGCGCCTGGCCACGACGGCGCAGACGTGGGACGAGCTGCTCGAGACGGTTGTCGACGAGACGCGGGACGCCCTCCACGCGACCGTCTCGTCGCTGTACCTCGTCGATCGTGACGGCGAGAACCTGACCCTCGCCGCGACCAACGGCCTCGACCGGTTCCAGATCGGGCGCGCGCGGGTGCCGTTCGGCGAAGGGGTCACGGGCCGGGTCGCGGCCACGAAGCAGCCGATCGTCATCTACGACGTGCCGTCCGACTCGCGCTTCCTGTGGGTCCGCGGCATCGACCAGAAGCGGTTCATCGCCTCGATGCTCTCGGTGCCGCTGATCTGGAGCGACCGGACCGTCGGCGTCCTCAACGTCCAGACCGACCAGCATCGCCGGTTCAGCGATTCGGACGTCGCCCACCTCGGGGCGATCGCCGACCTGCTCGCCGGGATCGTCGAGAAGGGCCGCCTCCAGCGAGAGGCGGAGGCGCGGGCCGCCGAGCTGAAGGCGATCGATGCCGCGCGGGCGGAGCTGATCGCGCTCGTGACCCATGAGCTGCGGACCCCGCTGGCGGTCGTCCGCGCCTACACCGACCTGTTGGCCGAGGAACCACCGCTCGACGGCCGCGAATCGCGTGACCAGGAGCGCCGCGACCGGCGCGCCGCCTGGTACCGCGGAGCGATGGAGCAGGTCGCCCGGCTCGATCGGCTGGTCGATTCGATCCTCGCCTCGGTGCGGGTCGCCCCTGAGCAGCCGGCCGAGCTCGTGCCGACCGACGTTGGCGTCGTCGTGGCCGAAACCTCGCGGGAGTTGGAACCGCTCACGGCCCGCCACCGCGTCGAGATCCGCGAGAGCATCCGCCACTTCGCCCTGACCGACCCCGTTCGCCTTCGGCAGATCCTCGAGCACCTCGTCGAGAACGCCGTGAAGTACGCGCCGCCGGACACGACGATCACGCTCGAGTGGCGGATGGCCGAGGGTGCGATCCGCGTTTCGGTGTCCGATGAGGGGCCCGGGATCCCCGAGGAGTGGCGGGAGCGGATCTTCGAGCCGTACGCCCGGCGCGAGACGCGGACGGCGCGGGGCTCGGGAATCGGGCTGTACGCCGCGCGGCGGCTTGCCGATTCGGTCGGGGGCCGGCTGTGGTGCGAGCCGGCGAACGGGCACGGCGCGAGATTCGTGCTGAGCCTGCCGGCTGCGGCGGCGGTCTGAGGCGAGGGCGACTGGCGTGACGACCCGCCCGCTCCGGATCCTGGTCGTCGACGACGACCCGGCGATGGTCGGCGCGATCACCGCGCTCGTCGGGACCGAGGGCCATCAGGTCATCACCGCGTACGACGGCCTGACCGCCGTTCGCCGCGTCCGCGAGGAACGGCCGGACCTCGTGCTCCTCGACCTGGCGATGCCGGGGCCGGACGGCTTCACCGTCGCCGGCCAGATCCGGGCCGAGGGCGACACGCCGATCGTCGTCGTCAGCGGCGAGAGCGCGGAGAAGGCGAAGGTCCGGGCGTTCGGGATCGGGGCCGACGATTACCTCGTCAAGCCGTTCGGCCGGGCGGAGCTGCTGGCGCGGATCGGCGCGGTGATGCGGCGCGTCGAGCGCGCCGGCGGCGGCACAGCGGGTCCGTCGGCGGCGGGCGCCGGGGCCGGGACCCTCTCGCTCGGGCCCCTGGCGCTCGATCCCGGCCGTCACGAGGCCCGGGTCGGGGAGTCGCCCCTGGCCCTCACGCCGACCGAGTATCGCCTGCTCGAGGTCCTCGTCCGGGCCAATGGCGACCTCGTGCCGCACCTCCGGCTGGCGCGCGCGGGCTGGCCGGCCGAAGCCGACCCGGATCCGCTGTGGCTGAAGCCGCACCTCGCCCGCCTGCGGCGGAAGGTCGAGGCGGCGGGTGGACCGCCGATCGTCGCCATCCGCGGCGTGGGCTACCGGATCGTCGCCGGCGCGGGCTGACCGGGTCCGAGGCTTCGAGAGGAAGGGCCGGGGCGCGGGAGACGCGCGCGCCCCGGGCGGATCCGGGGACGCGGATCAGGCGAAGCGGTTCAGGCGAGCAATCAGGCCGGCGCGACCGGCGCCCGGCCGTGGGCGTCGTGCGGTGCGTCGATGCAGGCCACGCGACAGCCGCGGGCGTCGCGCCCGCCGAGTCGGCCGTAGTGGAACCACGCCTCCGTGCCGGGATCACCGGACAGCTGGAGCCGGCAGCCGCAGGCGCCGCAGGTGACGGGGGCGCCCTGGCCATCGCGGACGGCGAAGCTCGAGAACACGTTCGAGGGGCTGAAGTCGAGCGACATGGCGGGCCTCCTCTCGAGGCGGACGGACGGACGCTGGAGAGGAGTCTGGTGGGGAATTGGCAGGACGTCGGCGGCGCGGCGGTGGCTTCTGGGTTGCGAACCGGTTGCGACACGCGGACCGGGATCAGCCGAAGAGGTACTCCTCGACGTCGCCGACGAGCTCGTAGCCAATGTCCTGGTAGATCTTGTTCGCGGTCGGGTTGGACGCGTCGGTGAACAGGAACACGAACCGGCGACCGGCATCGAGCTCGGCCTGCGAGGCTTCGGCGACGAGGTTGCTGGCGTAGCCCCGGCCGCGGAGCTCGGGCGGCGTGTAGACCGGACCGATCCGGATCCCGTTCGGGGTTCGACCGCCGATCCCCGTCAGTGAGACAACGCGGCCCCCGTCGACCCACAGGACGATGCGGCGGCCCTGGCCTGAGATCCAGCGGTCGGCCATCTCGTCGTAGTCCTGCGGCGGGTCGTCCGGCAGGGCCTCCTCGTGGAACGCCCGCGTCCAGGCCGCGACGATCGCCTTATCGGCTGCCGTGGCCTCGATCATCTGGCCCGGCGCGAGCACCGGCGGGATCACGGTGGTGAGCCGGAAGACGCGCAGCCGGCGGTGGAGGCGGGCGGGCGCGCCGGTGCGACGGCTCCAGGCGCGTGCGAATCCCGCCGCGGAGCGGCTCGGCCCGGACACCCCGGGCAGCGACTCCCGCTCGAGGTCGGCAGCCAGCACCTGGATGGCCGTCGGATGGTCGATCTCCGACACGATCAGGCGCCATGGCGGGGTCCGCATCGCGGCCGCCACCACCTGCCGGCCATGGCGGACGACCGCGAACAGTGGCGGGGTCTCGCCGTACAGCCCCGGGTTGGCCTCGATGTTCGAGCAGATCCCGAAGATCAGGTTGTGCTCGGCTTCACGGACGCCGAGGAATGGCCCGGCGGCGGCGAGGAACTGGTCGACCGTCCCGAAGCGCTGGACCTCCACATCCGCAGCCTACCGGCGCGGGGCGGGCCGGTGTCGGCCGATTGGGCACCCGCGACTGGAGGGCCCGGTGGGATTCGAACCCACGACACGAGGATTAAAAGTCCCCTGCTCTGCCGCTGAGCTACGGGCCCGAGCCTAAGTGTGCTCGATCCGAGCAGGGTACTCATGCCGACGTGCACGATGGCGCCGGCCCCGGTGGTGCGACCCTGGGCGTCGCGGGTGTCCGCGCCTGCTTCCGCTTAGCGCTCCTCGCTCCACGGCCAGCCTCTACGGCGCGAACGACAGGCTCGCGACGATCGGGCTTCCGGCGGTGAGGATCGCCTCGAAGGCCGAGCCCTCGAAGGCGTCGAGATCGACGACGACGGTCCCACCGCCCGACGGCAGGTCCAGGAGGGACAACCGGAGTCGCTCCGATCCCGCGACGACCCAGCGGAAGCTGTCGTTCGTCTTGCCGACGAACAGCGGCACCGTTGGCAGGCCGTTGGCGAACGGGCATGAGGCGGTCCAGCCATCGGTGATCGCGAGGTCGATCTCGATGCCCTGCAGGCCGCCGACGGTGATCGGCTTGGGATTCGTCGTCACGAGGCCGGGAAGGCCCCGCATCCAGGTCACCATCGCCAGCGCCGCGGTGCCGACGCCCGGCTCGGGCGAGACCGGGCAGTCGAGCGTCTGGGACGCCGGCAGCGGGTCGCGGAACAGGTGGACGCCGATGATGTCTGACGACACCGGCATCAGGCCCAGGTAGTCCGAGGTGTCGGACGGGATCCACCAGCCCGCCGGCAGGGTGAAGGTCACGGCCGGTTGGAAGACCTGCGATCGGTACGTCCCGGGGTCCAGGGGTTGCGGCCCGGTCGGGGCGGGGCTGGAGCCCGCGTTGCAGGCAGCCAGGACGATCACGGCGAGCGTGGCCAAGGCAACCGGACGGATGATCGGCACGGCGGCATCCTATCGCCCGGATCAGCACCGCTGACGGGCCGTTCGGCACGAGCGGCTCCGCCACGGTGACCCGCCATACACTCCGGCCATGACCGCGCCCGGCTGGCGGATCGTCCTCATCACCAGCATCGCGCCGATCGCGGCGGCCTTGGCCGGCACCCTCCGGGAGCTCGGCCACGAGCCCGTCGCGGTCCTCAGCCCGCGCCGGAAGCAGCCCCTCGCCAGCGACCTGTCACTGTCGGACGCCACCGCTCCGCCGGATGTCGATGTCTTCCTCGCCCGGAGCAAGCGCTCGCTCGAGCCGATCGTCCGCGCCCTTCAGCCTGACCTGACGCTGTGCTGGGGCTTCCCGTGGCTCATCCCGGCCGACGTGCTGGCGATCCCGCGACTCGGCTCGGTCAACCTCCACCCGGCACTCCTACCCCGGCATCGCGGGCCGATCCCGATGGCCTGGTCGATCCGCGCCGGCGATCACGAGTACGGGGTGACGTGGCACCGCATGGACGACGGCTTCGACACCGGCCCGATCCTCGCCCAGGCGCCGGTGCCGATGGAGCCCGACGACGTCGACATGTGGGTCGTCGGGCCGCGGATGGCGCAGGTCGCCCTGGGGTTGCTGCCACGGGTCCTCGAGCGGATCGCCGCCGGCGATCCGGGGGATCCCCAGCAGGTCACCGGTGACGAGCCGTACGCCCACTGGTTCGGCGAGGACTACGCCGAGATCGACTGGTCGAGGCCGGCGCTGGAGGTCCACGCCCAGGTCCGGGCCTGGCAGTTCGGGCAGGGCAGCCCGGGCATCGTGGGCCCCGTCACCACGCTCGACGGCAAGCGCGTTCGCGTGACCCGGACGAGCCGGACTGACCCCGGGGACGGGGCGCGCCGCATGGACTGCGGCGACGGCCCGCTGTGGATCGTGGCCGTCGAACCCCTCGAGGCGGGCACCGCCGGAGAAGCCGCCGAGAAGGTCGTCGAGGCTCAGCCCGGCTCGTAGACCTCCGGGTTGACGGGGGTCGGCAGACGCTCGCCGCGGAGCCCGGCCAGCAGGTTCGCGGCGGCCATCGCGGCCATCCTGCCGCGGGTCGGTCGCGAGGCCGACGCGATGTGCGGCACGACGAGGCAATTGTCGAGCGACAGCAGCGGGTGGTCGGCCGGCAGCGGCTCCGGATCTGTGACGTCGAGCGCCGCGGCGGCGATCGTGCCGTCCCGGAGCGCATCGTGGAGGGCCATCGAATCGACGACCGGGCCGCGGGCCGTGTTGACGAGGACCGCGGTCGGCTTCATCCAGCCGAGATGCTCGGCGTTCATCAACCCGCGGGTGACGTCGCTGAGGTTCACATGGAGCGAGACGAAGTCGGACTCCGCCAGCAGGCCCTCGAGTGGCAGGAAGGTCGCCCCGAGCTCGCGCTCGAGGGCCTCGTCGGCCCGCTGGAGGTCGTGGTACAGGATCCGCATCCCGAAGCCGCGCGCCCGGCGGGCCATCGCCTGCCCGATCCGCCCGAAGCCGACGATGCCGATCGTGCCACCGTGGACGTCGGGACCGAGGAGAAGCATCGGCCCCCAGGTTCGCCAACGGCCGGCGCGAACATAGCGGTCGCCCTCGGCGAGGCGGCGGGCGGCGGCCATCAGCAGCGCGAACGCCAGGTCCGCGGTCGTCTCGGTCAGGACGCCGGGGGTGTTGCCGACGGGGATCCCGCGGCGGGTGCAGGCCGGGACGTCGATGTTGTCGAAGCCGACCGCGAAGTTGCTGACGACGCGGAGGCCCGGCCCGGCGCGATCCAGGAGCTCGTCGTCGACCCGGTCGGTAAGGAGCGTCAGGATGCCGTCGCAGCCCTCGACGGCTCGGAGGAGCGCGTCACGGGCCGGCGGCAGCTCGTGCTGCCAGACCTCGGCGTCGCAGGCCTCGCGGATCGGGCCGAGGCCGTCGTCGGGGATGACCCGCGCGACGAACACCCGCGGCCGGCTCACGACGGCAGCGCCTCCACGAAGGCCCGGATCCGGCGCAGTGCCTCGATGAGATTCTCGCGGGAGTTCGCGTACGAGATCCGGATGTGGCCGGCCCCGACGTGCCCGAACGCCGTGCCCGACAGGACGCACACGCCGGCCTCGGTGAGGAGCCGGTCCGCGAGCTCGCGACCGGTGAGGCCCGTCCCGGAGACGTCGGGGAAGACGTAGAACGCGCCGTGCGGCCGGAGGCACCGGATGCCCGGAATGGCGTTGAGCCCGTCGACGACGAGATCTCGCCGGGCGCGGAACTCCCGGACCATGGCGTCGACGTCGCCCTGGGGCCCGCGAAGGGCCTCGATCGCCCCGGCCTGCGCGAAGGCCGTGACGCCGCTGACGGTGTTGATGATCAGCGTCCCGAAGGCCGGCGCGAGCCACGGCGGGACGATCGCGTAGCCCAACCGCCAGCCCGTCATCGCGAAGGTCTTCGAGAAGCCGTCGAGGACGACCGTCCGATCGGCCATGCCCGGCAGCGAGGCGATCGACACGTGCTCGGCGCCGTCGTACAGGATCCGGCCGTAGATCTCGTCGGCGAGCACGACCAGGTCGTGGCGCTGCGCCAGGTCCGCGATCCGCTCCACGTCCTCGCGGGTCAGGACACCGCCGGTCGGGTTGGCCGGCGAGTTGATGACGAGCAGCTTTGTCCGGGGCGTGACGAGCGACTCAAGTTCGTCGACGTCGAGCCGGAACTCGTGCTCCATCCGGATCGGAATGGGGACGGGCACCCCGCCGACGAACCGGGTCATCGAGTCGTAGATCGGGTATCCAGGGTCGGGGACGATGACCTCGTCGCCTTCATCGACCAGGGCCAGGATGGCGTAGACCATCACCCCCTTGCCGCCGACGGTCACGAAGACGTTCGACGGGTTGACCGGGAAGTGCTTGCGGGCCGCAGCGTCGTCGGCGATCGAGGTCCGGAGCTCGGCGATGCCGGCGAACGGCGGGTAGTGCGTCAGCCCGGCGTCGAGGCCGGCCTTGGCGGCCTCCCGGACGTTCCCGGGCGTGTCGAAGTCCGGCTCCCCGATCTCGAGGTGGATGATCGAGTGGCCCTGGGCCTCGAGCGCCCGAGCCCGGGCGGCGGCCTCGAAGGCCGTCTCGGTGCCGATGCGGGCCATGCGGGACGCGAGCTTCACGGGGTTGATCATAGGGTGGCCTAGAATCGCCCGGTGACGCGCTACTACACGATCGACGAGGCGAACGCGGCCCTTCCGGATGTCGAGCGAATCCTGGCCGCCCTCCGCGAGCAGCGCGGTGAGCTCATCGAGCTGCGCGACCGGGTGCTCGCCGCCTCGCCAGCCGACGGCGAGGACCCGTCGGCAGAGGCCCACGAACAGATCCGGCTGCTGCGCCTCGGGATGCAGGGCCTGATCGACCAGATGCAGGCCGGGGTGGCCCGACTCGTCGAGCTCGACATCACCCTTCGTGACATCCCGGCGGGGTTGATCGACTTCCCGGCCCTCGTCTCGGGGCGGCCGATCTGGCTGTGCTGGCGCCTCGGCGAGGTCATGGAGATCGGCTACTGGCACCCGCACGACGAGGGCTTCGACAGCCGCCGGCCGCTGACGGAGCTGCCAACCGGGCGAGGCTCCGGCTCGCTCGCCTGACGAACCCGCCGCCGTGAACGTCGCACGACCCACCCGTGGACGCGCACGGGGGCGCTCGATCGTCGACGGGACCGGCCGAGCCAAGGCGTATCGACCGCTCCCGCCGGGGGACCGCGCGGCCGCCCTCCGTCATGGGCTGGCGGCGTACGAGCGGGGCGATTTCTTCGAGGCCCACGAGGCCCTCGAGCCGGCCTGGATGGGCGCCGAGGACCCGGCCGAGCGTGACCTCTACCAGGGCCTGATCAAGCTCGCCGCGGCGTTCGTCCACGCCGTGCGGGGCAACCCGCGGGGGACGGCGCAGAACCTCCGCGGTGCGCGGGAGCGGCTGGCTCGCGCCCATCACGCCATCGTCAACGAGCCGATCGACGTCGAGGGGCTGGTGGCGGCGATCGATGCCCGGCTGGCCGGCGAAGGCTCGTCCGCTGACGCTCCGATCCCGATTCCCCGGCGCGGCCGGGGACGAGCCGGCTAGGCGGCCTCGCGCTCCCGGCGCGCCCGTCGGCGATCGAGCCAGCCGCGGATGAGCGGCCGGTGGTTCATCGCCCAGGCGATCGCGACGAGGATGACGAAGTTGCCGGTCCCGACGCCGGCCGCGGCGAGGTAGCCGAGCTGCTGGCCGATCTCGCCCGGGATCTGGAGACCCGGGACGACGACCCCGAACGCCCCGAGCTGGAAGAACGGCAGCTGTGGCGCGAGGCTCGCGCGGACCGAGCCGTCGAGAGGCCCGCCGTCGGTCGACCCGCCGATCAGGATCACCGTCGAGCCCGCGACGACCGGCGCAGCATCGGCGAGCCCGCCCGGTAGATCGGTGACCGCGAGGTGGCGCCAGCCACCCGGCAGCTCGCCGTTCGCGTCCGGGATGGCCCAGTACAGCTCGCGCTGCGGCGCCTGGCCGTCAGAGCCGCCGACGAGATACAGGGCACCGTTCGCCGCGAAGGCCGCTGCCCCGGTGCGCGCGGCCGGGAGGTTCCTCACGTCGGACGCGGCCCATTGGCGGACGCTCTCGGACAGGTCCGGCGACGGAGCCGGCGAGCCGACGTTGACGTCCGGTGGCGAGCCCTCGCCCGATGCGTTCGCGCTGCCGTAGGTGCCGCGCTGGACCGCACCGGACGCGCCGTTCTCGTCCGTGCCGCCGAGGACCCAGATGTAGCCGCCCTCGAGGGTCGCTCCGGCGTCGGCGATCGGGTGGAGCAGCGAGGCCTGATCCTCGAATTGGCCGAGGACGCCGTCGGCGTCGAGCGTCGACTTCCAGACGGTCGTCGTCGGTTGCCCGTCGCCGTCGAAGCCGCCGATCACGACGAGGCCATCGGAGACCGGGACGACCGCCGAGCCGGCGCGCGGGTCAGGGAGCGCCAGGCCCTCGACCGGCGCCCACTCGCCGAGCTCGCCGCTGTCCGGGTCGAGCCGGATCGACCAGATGGTGTCGGTCGGGGCGCCGTCCGCGTCGAGGCCGCCGACGAGGTAGGCCACGCCGCTGAGGACCGCGACACTGGCATTCG
>JBQGDI010000003.1:0-26044 GCA_052038965.1 Candidatus Limnocylindrales bacterium
TAGCTCGTGCTGATCTTGTCCGGGTCGGGCGCACCCTGCATGACCGTGACGCTTTCGTGGACCACGACCGCCGGGGCGGGCCGCGGAGCCTCGGGATCTGCCCCGTATTCCTTGACCAGCATCGCGTAGTCCACGTCGCGCCCGAACGCCCCCTCGATCGCCTCGATGTAGGGCTTGTGGCCGTCGGTGGTGATCTGGACGCGGTTCGCGAGCCGGGAGGCGAGGTCGCCGATAAAGAGCTTGGCGTCCGTTTGATCCCGGCGACCGATCAGCCACGTGCAGACGAGCTTGGTATCGGGATCGAGCGCGATCCAGGTCCAAACATCGCCGTAGCCCCACTCGCCATCATGCTCGGGCGGGACGTTCTTGGGTCGGGCGTAGCAGAAGGCCCAGATCTCGTCGCATTCGATCCGGGTCGCCGGCAGGTCCCGGAGGGCCCTGTCCTGGAAGAGCGTGGCGGCAGCCGCGACATCGACGAGGAGCTTCGAGACCGTGTTGATCGAATGGCCGGTCATCCGGGTCACGCTGCGGAGGCTGTTGCCCTCCACGAGAGCCCGGATGATGGCGGCGCGTTCCTTGCGGCCTAGTCGGTTCACAAGTGAACTATATGCTTAGGTAGCATGAATGTCAAGGGGATTGACGGATCGAATCTGAAGATTCATGCTTAGGGCCGGAAGAGACGAGACCCCCTTGCGGGGGCCTCGCGCTCTCAAGAGCCAAGGGACGAACGGGGGTGCTAGCCGCCGCTCGGAGCCCTCACACGGTGGTGATGACACCGTGACAGCTCCTTTCCGACTGGCGCCGGGCTGGCCCTCAAGACCACAGGCCCGGCGCCTCTTTCATTCGGCCCCCGAGTCATCCTCCTCGCTGCGACGCTTCGCGGCCGCGTCAGCCATGTCCTGGAGGGTTTTCTGAGATGCGGCGCGGGCCTTGGCGATCTTGCCGAGGGCGCTCCAAACGGTGTCGAATTCCTCCGGCGGGAGCGCACCGATGTCCTCGATGGTGACGCCAAAGAGAAGACCCGCCGGCCCCTCCGGTGCTGTGGGCTGTTGCCGTGTTGTGTCGGGCGCTGCGGTGGTTGACGACGCACGCGCCCGTGCTGGTTCGGAGGCCACGCGACCACGAGACGGAACCGTCCGGGCCACAACGCGGGGGGCGGTCTGCATACCTCGGTCGCGTGGCGCGTCCAGAACGGGGATGCCGGCCGCCCGAACGAGCCCCAGGAAGAGCATGACCATCCGCTCCGTCTGCGATCGGGGTTCGTAGCGCTGGAAGGCGGAGATGATGCGAGGCTGTGGGTCCTGACTCGGATCGACGCGCTCGAAGTCCGCCGCGTATGCGTCTCGGACGACGGCCGCCAGAAGCTCGCGGTACTCGTCGTCATCAGCACGCGCCATTGCGCGAAGGCGATCGGTTGGCCGTGACGCGTCGTCCACTAGACCGAGGAACCGAAGCGTTGCGGCCACCCGGCCCATGGTCCCTTCCGAGACCGCTGCGATCCGCATGAAGTCGTTGTCAATCACGTCAGGCAGGTTGCGGCGACGCACTCGCTCGAGAATGGCAAGCACGTTGGCAGCTGGCGCGTAGGGCCGCCGGTCCTCGTTTGGATTGGTTCGCGTGGGCTCGAGCATGTCTTGGACCTCCGGACTGAATCTATCACGCACGTATCAAGTGTCAAGCCGTTACGGCCGAATTGCAGAGCGCAAGACTAGTTACGTTGCGCGACAGCCAGCCCCCCGGCATGCCATGGTCTGGAGAACGGCACAGCGCCGAGACAGTCAAGACGAGGGTTGTACCATGACCGTCATTCCATCCGTAACGATATCGCGTATCCGCAGTGGCGTCTCGGCATCGGCATCCGAGATTGGTCTAACCGCTCACGGCAGGGACGTTGACCGAGCGGCAGCAGGACTACGCTCAGTTGTCCTCACTTGGGCACGACTGCTAGCTCAGGAGGGATCGCTAGACCGAACCCTGGCACAGCGAGGCGTAACGGTCATTGGTGATGGCGGGGATATTTCCGTGGAGCTGTCCATTGAGGACGATACCGCTTAAGTGTCGTCACCCTCGACCGAACGTGTGCTCCACCTAGCGCGAGCAGCCTTCCTGGCAATCTCGACGCGCCGCTCCGGAGTCAGCTTCGCAGCCCTGAGCTTCCCCCCCTTCGCCCCGCCGAGCTTCCCCCGCGCGACCCGCCCGGGGTCCTTCTCCTGGGGCACCGGCTCCGGCCAGCGGTCGAGGATCGCGTCCACGATGTCCACCGTGGCCTTGGCGCGGCGGTTCGGGTCGGCTGGCATCTTCTGTTGCTTCATGTACCTAAGCATGGGCCGATGCTTAGGCTAGGTCAACGTCCGGCCTATTCAAACTGAGACACTACCCTGGTCGCCGGGAGCGTCAATTTCGGCGGGCCGGCCGCGCGTAGGTCAGGGCGGCGTCACCACTCCGCGCGGCCCTGCCGGACGTTGATGCTCTCGAGGAGGCCCAGCCCGAGGGCGAGGCTGATCAGCGACGAGCCGCCGTGGCTGACGAACGGCAGCGGGATGCCGGTGATCGGCATGATCCCGATGACCATCCCGACGTTGACCACGACCTGGAAGAGGACCCAGGCGGCGATCCCGCAGGCGAACAGCGTCCCGAAGGGATCCTTCGAGCGCCAGCCGGCAACGAGGACCCGCCACAGGAGGAGGCCGAACAGCAGGAGCACGACGACGCCGCCGACGAACCCGAATTCCTCGGCAAGGATCGCGAACACGAAGTCGGTGGTATCGACCGGGAGGAGCCCCGCCGCGTTCTGCGTGCCGTTGGTCAGGCCGCGTCCGAAGAGTCCGCCGGACCCGACCGCGATCTGCGACTGGTAGAGCTGGTAGCCGGCACCCTGGACGTCCTTGAGCGGATCGAGGAAGGCCGTCAGGCGGGCCCGCTGGTAGTCCTGCAGGACGTACGTCCAGACGAACGGGAACGCCGCGACGGCGGCGGCCGCGAAGGCCCCCAGCCAGCGGAGGCTCGCGCCAGACATGAACAGCATCGTGACGAGGATGGC
This sequence comes from Candidatus Limnocylindrales bacterium, assembly GCA_052038965.1. Lineage (GTDB taxonomy): Bacteria > Chloroflexota > Limnocylindria > Limnocylindrales > CSP1-4 > UBA5189. Next base: position 3,041 of record JBQGDI010000003.1, read on the forward strand.
CCCGAACACGAGGGCCGTCCCGAGGTCGGGCTGGAGGAGGACCAGGGCGAATGGCGGGCCGGCCAGGACGCCGGCCCCGACGATCGACCACAGGGAGCCCATTCGCCCGGCGCGGCTCGCGAGGTAGTTGGCAAGGACGATGATCATCAGGAGCTTGGCCAGCTCGCTGAATTGGATCTGCAGCCCCAGGATCGAGACCCAGCGAGACGTGCCGCCGACGCCGGCGCCGAGGCCGAGCGTGGCGACGAGCAGGCCGACCTGGATGAGGTACAGCGGCCAGGCGAACGTCTTCAGCCAGTGGTAGTCGAAGGCCGCGGCGACCAGGAACGCAACGAGCGCGATCACGGCCCACATCAACCCGCGGAGGAAGACCGAGCCCGAGTCGAGCAGGCCGTTCGCCCCGGTGGCCGAGTTGCTGTACGCCATCGCCAGGCCGAAGGCGAGCAACAGCGCGGCGTAGGTCACCAACTGCAGGTCGAAGGCGCGCCAGACAGCGCCGACCCTCCGGGCGACGAATTCGCTCCGGCGGCGCCCGCTGCCGAGGTCGAGGGGTCGAACGCTCACGTTGGCTAGTCCATCACGTAGAAGTCGCCGCGCTTGAGGAGATAGGGGTTGCGGTAATCCTTCTTGATGTCGAAGTGGAGCTGGTAGTAGTACTTCGCCACCTCGGTCGCGACATTGCCGCGCGTCCCGGCGTTGTAGGCGAAGACGATGACCGCCAGCTCGGAGTCCGTCCGCTGAATCGCCTTCAGGCCGTTCGGGTCGGACCGGCGCTTCCAGGGGTCCTTCGGGACGAAGCTGACGAACCAGTTGTGGAACGGCAGATAGCCTTCCGGGCCGGGCGTGCCGAACTCGGCCGTGCCGGTCTTGCCGGCGATGACGATCGGGAGGTCGACGAGGTTGTAGGTGTGGCGGCTGACGACGACCATCCGCGCCGCCCGGCGCATGGTGCGAAGGTCGGCTGCCGGAGCATCGACCTCGCTGATGACCTCCGACTCGATCTCCTGGACCAGCCCGTCGGGGCGAATGATCTCGTCGACGACGTGGGGCCGGTAGACCGTGCCGCCGTTCGCCAGCGCGGCGTAGGCGTTCAGCAGCTGGAGCGGGGTGACGGCGTTGTAGCCCTGGCCGATGCCCGCCAGGTAGACCTCGCCCGGGTAGATCGGCAGCCCGAACGTCTCCTGCTTCCACTGGTTCGTCGGGACGATGCCACTCGCCTCGTACGGCAGGTCGATCCCGCTCGGCGCGCCGAACCCCAGTTCCTTCGCCCAGTAGCCCAGCCGGTCGATGCCCAGCATCGCGGCGGCCTGGTAGAAGAACGTGTCGCTCGAGTGCGAGAAGCCGCAGATGATGTTGCACATCCCGAAGCCCGCCCCGTTCCAGTCGCGGAAGCGGAACCCGCCGAGCGTCAGGTATCCGGCCGTCCGGATGCGGGTCTCCGGGGTGATCTTGTTGTCGGCCAGCGTTCCCACGGCCGCGACGAGCTTGTACGTGGAACCCGGCGGGTACTGGTCGCTGATGGCGTGGTTGACGAGCGGCTTCTGAGGGTCCTTGAGGAGCGCCTGGTATTCCGCGGCGCTGATCCCCTCGGCGAAGGCGTTGTTGTCGTAGCTCGGCAGGCTGACCATCGCCAGGATGTCGCCGTTCTGGGGATTCATGACGATGATCACGCCGCGCTTCAGCCCGGCCTTCGTCATGCCCCAGCGGAGGGCCTTCTCGGCGAGCTGTTGCTCGCGGCTGTCGATCGTGAGCCGCAGCGAGCTGCCGGCGACCGCCTGGTCCTCGGTCCGCAGGACCTGGACCCGTCGCCCGGACGCGTCGCGCTCCACGAGCTGCGAGCCGTACTCCCCGCGCAGCTGACCTTCGTAGATCGCCTCGATCCCCGCGCGGCCCAGCAGGTCGTCGGGGAGGTAGCCGTCGTCGCGCAGGTCCGGCAGCTCGTCCGCGCTGACCGGGCCCATGTAGCCGAGGACGTGTGCGAACAGCGGTCCGCTGTCGTACCGGCGGCGTGTCTCGACCACGACCTCGACGCCCGGCAGCTCCTGGCGGGCCTCGGCGATGAACGCGGCGACCGTTGGATCCACATCCTGGGCAACGCGAACGCTCTCGTAGCGTGAGCCGGGATTGGAGTCGATCGCCACATTGATGTCGCTCGGGTCCATGCCGATCAGGTTGCCGAGCAGGGCGATGACGTCCGCTCGGCGCGACTCGGGCAGGTCCGCGGATCGGATCTTGACGCTGTACGACGCCACGTTCGTGACGAGCGGCTTGCCACTCCGGTCGTAGACCAGCCCGCGTGTCGATGGCAGGGCTTCGAGCACCGTTCGATTCGCGGCCGCGAGCGCCGTGTAGTGGCTTGAGGCACCGAGCTGCAGCGCGGCCAGCCGCACGGTGAGCGAGCCACAGCCGAGGACGACGGCGAGGCCGAGGACGAGGAAACGCAACCGCGAGGGCGTTGGCGGGCCCGGCTCCCCGTCGAGGTAGAGGCTCACCAGTCGACTCGCTCGGGCTGCGCCCGCCGGTCCCGGATCGAGATCGCGAGGGGGCCGATGAGAATGCCCAGCACCGCGTCATACGCCGCACTCGGCAGGAACAGGCCGACCGGGTCGGCCACGGACATCGCGGGCTCTGCGGCGGCGGTCAGCGCGAAAGCGAGCAAGGAGTTCATCAGGCTCAGCAACGGGACGGCGACGATCGGGACGAGGACGCGAAGACGAGGCAGGGGCCGAGCGATCGCGGCGGCGGCGCCAACCGACACGAGGAGCGCGAAGGCCGAAACGCCGAGCGGTCGCCCGAGCATGACATCGAGGGCCAGGCCCCCGACGAAGGCGAACGTGACGCCCTGCTCGATCCCGGCAGCGATGGCCCAAATGACCCCGACAACGAGAACGGGGTGAGGTGTTGCATGTCCAACTGCGAGATACGGGCCCAGCGTCGCTTCGACGAGCGCGATCACCGTCGCCCCGATCGCCGCGAAGAGAAGGCTCATGGGTTAGCGGTGAAGTCCTCGGCGAAGGGTCCTCGGCGGCGGTGCACGAGAACCTGAGCCCTCGCGGCGACGATCGGGCGGCCCCGCCTCATCGTGAGCGAAGTATCCCACGTGCGGCTCGGCCCCGGCAATCAACCGGATGGTCATCCCGCGCGATCACCCGACTGGTCCAGCCGCATGCGGGGGACCTCCCAACCGTTGCACGTGAAACGGCTGTGTGATCGGCCGAGGGCGCGAGCAGCGCTGCTCCGTGAATCCGTGCGAATTGCCCAAATACGTGCCAGTGAAGCGCCGGCCGGCACACTCGCCATGCGCTCCGAGGACCCCTCGGGGGTGGCGACGACGGTCCGCGTGGCCGAGGGTGAGCCGGTCTCCAATGCTAGAATCGTGGTCTGTGAACCACCCCCGGACGGGCCCCTGAGTGGGCCAGATCATTGCCTGTGCCAACCAGAAAGGTGGCGTGGGAAAGACCACCACGGTCGTCAACCTCGCCAGCTATCTCGCCCTCGCCGGGGATCGCGTCCTCGTGGTCGACCTCGACCCTCAGGGCAACGCGACGAGTGGACTCGGCATCGATCGATCGCGCGAGCGCTCCGTCTACGACGCCGTCGTCGATGACGTGAGGCTTGCCGATCTCGAGATCGACACCGACGTCCCGAATCTCACGGTCGTGCCGTCCTCGATCGCCCTCGCCGGGGCGGAGGTCGAGCTGGCCCCGATCGAGCGGCGCGAACGGCGCCTGTCGCACCAGGTGCGGGCCATCGCCGATGAATTCGACTACGTGCTCATCGACTGCCCACCGTCGCTTGGCCTCCTCACGGTGAATGCCCTGACGGCGGCCGACTCGGCGCTCGTCCCGATCCAGTGCGAGTACTACGCCCTCGAGGGGCTCAGCCAGCTTCTTTCCACGTTCAACCTGGTCCGTGACCACCTCAATCCGCCACTCGAGCTCAAGGGCGCGGTCATGACGATGTACGACAGCCGCACCCGACTGAGCGCTGACGTCGCCGACGAGGTCCGACGGCACCTCGGCGATCGGGTTTACGACACGGTCATCCCCCGAAGCGTCCGGCTCTCCGAGGCGCCGAGCCATGGCCTGCCGATCCACCTCTACGCGCCGTCCTCGCGCGGCGCGAAGGCCTACGCCGCCCTCGCGGCCGAGCTGCGCTCGCGCGACGCGCGGCCCGGCGCGGAACCGGCGACCAGCGCAGCTGCCGAATCGACGGATGACAGCAACCGGATGGGCGTCGAGGCGGGCGGCGCGCGGGCGGCCGTCCGGGCGGTGCCCGCGTGACCGTCCGAAGTGACCGTCCGCAGGGCCTCGGTCGCGGGCTCGCCGCGCTGATCCCCCAGCGTGGGCCGTCGAGCGGGGGCGCACAGGAGATCGCGATCGCCGCGATTCGCCACAACCCACGGCAGCCCCGGATCCGGATCGACGACGAGGCGCTCCTGACGCTCGCCGCCAGCATCCGCGAGCACGGCGTCATCCAGCCAATCCTGGTCACCGAGACCATCGACGGCTACCAGCTGGTGGCCGGTGAGCGGCGTTTGCGGGCCGCCAGGACGGTCGGCCTCGATCGCATCCCGGCGGTGGTCCGGCAGCTGGCCGACCACCAGCAGCTCGAGCTGGCGCTCGTCGAGAACCTGCAACGCGAGGACCTGGACCCGCTCGAGGCCGCACACGCCTATCGCCAGCTGATCGACGAGTTCGGCTTCACCCAGGAGGAGCTCGCCTCGCGGGTGAGCCGCGCCCGCTCGACGGTCGCCAACACCCTGCGGCTGCTCGAACTCCAGCCCGCGGTCCAGCAGGCCGTGATCGACCGCCGAATCACCGAAGGGCACGCACGCGCCATCGGCGGCCTGCCGCCGGAGGCCCAGTCGCGGGTCGTCGTGACCGTCGTCGAGCAGGATCTCTCGGTCCGGCAGACCGAGGAGCTCGTGCGTCGGCTCAAGGTGCCGCGCGACGAGCGCCCGAGCGCAGGTGCCGCGCGAACGGTCGATCCGGATCTCGAGCGTGTCGAGGAGGACCTCCGCCGAGCCCTCGGGACGAAGGTTCGGCTGGCCCGCTCCCGGCGCGGTGGACGAATCGTCATCGAGTTCTACGGGGACGAGGAGCTGGCTCGGCTCTACGAGCGGCTGACCGGGTCGCCGGCATGACCGAGCGTCGCCCCGCCACGGATCCGGCGGCGCTGCCCGCCGGCGGCGGGGTCGCGGGCGGCAACGGCGCGGGCCGGAAGCGGCGTGGTGCCGTGCCCGGCTCGGACTACACCGCGGCCAGCATCCAGGTCCTCGAAGGTCTCGAGGCCGTACGCCGTCGACCGGGCATGTACATCGGCTCGACCGACGCTCGCGGCCTGCATCACCTCGTGTGGGAGGTCGTCGACAACTCGATCGACGAGGCGATGGCCGGCCATGCCACGACCATCCTCGTGACCGTCAAGAAGGATGGCCTCGTCGAGGTCGTCGACGACGGGCGCGGTGTGCCGGTCGGCAAGCACGCGACCGGCAAGGACGCCCTCGAGGTCGTCCACACCGTCCTGCACGCCGGCGGCAAGTTCGGTGGCGGCGGCTACAAGGTCTCCGGCGGCCTCCACGGCGTCGGTGTCAGCGTCGTCAATGCGCTGTCGTCGTGGCTGCGCGTCGAGTCGGCGCGCGATGGCGGCGTCTGGGCCCAGGAATACGAGCGCGGCAAGCCGCTCGGACCGGTCCGGAAGATCGGGCCGCAGGGCGAGCGGCGCGGAACGCGGACCCAGTTCCGGGCCGACCCCGCGATGTTCGAGACCATCGAGTACTCGTTCGAGGCGATCGCCCAGCGACTCCGCGAGTCGGCCTACCTCACGAAGGGCGTCTGGATCACGCTCGTCGACGAGCGGGTGGACCGCGAGCGGTCCTTCTACTTCGAAGGCGGGCTCCAGTCCTTCGTGCGCCACCTCAACCGCAACAAGGAGGTCCTGCACAGCCGGCCGATCTACGTCGAGCGCCGGGAGGGCGGGACGCAGGTCGAAGTCGCGCTCCAGTACAACGACACCTACACCGAGTCGGTCCTGGCCTTCGCGAACAACATCAACACCGTCGACGGCGGGACCCACGTCACCGGCTTCCGGGCCGCCCTGACGAGCTCGCTCAACGACTGGGCCCGAAAGGCCGGGGTGCTCAAGGACAACGACGGCAACCTGTCCGGCGACGACGTCCGGGAGGGGCTCACCGCGGTCATCAGCGTCAAGCTCACCGACCCCCAGTTCGAGGGCCAGACGAAGGCCAAGCTCGGCAACGCCGAGGTCAAGGGCCAGGTCCAGGCGGCGGTGGCCGACAGCCTCATGCAGTACCTCGAGGAGAACCCCGGAGACGGCCGCCGGATCATCGAGAAGTGCCTCACCGCGGCTCGCGCCCGCGAGGCGGCGCGCAAGGCTCGCGACCTCGTCATCCGCAAGGGCGCGCTCGATGGCCTCTCGCTGCCGGGCAAGCTGGCCGACTGCCAGGAACGGGATCCGGCTCGAAGCGAGCTGTTCATCGTCGAGGGTGACTCGGCCGGCGGCTCGGCCAAACAGGGTCGTGATCGCCGTTTCCAGGCCGTCCTGCCGCTCCGCGGCAAGGTCCTGAACGTCGAGAAGGCCCGCCTCGACAAGATCGTCGCGAGCGAGAACGTCCGGCCCCTGATCATCGCCCTGGGGGCCGGCATCGAGGGAATCGGTGATGACAGCTTCGACCTCGGGAAGCTGCGGTACCACCGGATCATCATCATGACCGACGCCGACGTGGACGGCGCCCACATTCGAACGCTGCTCCTGACGTTCTTCTTCCGCCACATGCCGCAGGTGATCGAAGCCGGCTACCTGTACGTCGCGCAGCCGCCGCTGTACCGGGTCTCCACCGGCAAGGTCACGAGGTACGCCCACACGGATCGCGAGCGGGATCGGATCATCAAGGAGATCAACGTCAAGAACGTCTCGGTCCAGCGCTTCAAGGGCCTCGGCGAGATGAACGCGGACCAGCTCTGGGAGACGACGATGAGCCCCGAGACCCGCGTCCTCCTGCGGGCCGAGATCGATGACGCGGCCGAGGCCGACCAGGTCTTCACGATGCTCATGGGCGAGAAGGTCGAGCCGCGCAAGGACTTCATCAAGGCCGAGGCGCGGAAGGTCCGGAACCTTGACGTCTGAGGTGACGGCACGGGCGACGACGCGCGGGTCTGTTGCCGGCTACCGCTTCGAGCCGCATCGCTGCTTCGCCTGCGGCGAGCTGAACGAGCACGGCCTGCAGCTCGAGCTCCACGCCGATGAGGCTGGCTGCTGGACCGAGCTGAGCCTGCCCGAGCGGTTCCAGGGCTGGGAGTCCGTCGCCCATGGCGGCATCGCCTGCACGATTCTCGACGAGGTCATGGCCTGGTCGGTCATCGGTCGCGGCACCTGGGGCGTCACGGCTCGGCTGAGCGCGAGCTTCCGCAGGCCGATCCCGATCGGGCGGCCGATCCGAGCCGAGGGCCGCGTGACCGACGATCGGCGACGGGTCATCCACACATCCGGGCAGATCGTCGATCTCGAGACCGGGCAGCTCCTGGCAAGCGCCGATGGGGTCTTCATGGCGGTGCCGTCGGAGCAGCTCGCCGCGCTCAAGGCCCGCTATCGCCTTCGACGCCCCGAGGACGGAGCATGACGGGCTCGGTCGCGGTCGCCGCGAGCGACCGGCGAACAGTGGCCGAGCGGCTCGGACGCGACCTCGCCGACGCCGTCCACGACCCTCGTGAGTTCGCCGCGTCGCTCGGCGCGGCGATGCACGACCTGGCCGATCCCGAGTACCGCGCCGGCCAGCAGTTCGTGGCTCCCGGGATCGGGCCGACCCATGGCGTCCGATCGCCGCTCCAGGCGGCCTTTCGGCGGGGCTTCGATCGGTCGACCCGCCGGGCATCGACCTCCGAGCTCCTCCTGCTCGCAGACCGGCTGCTGCGGGAGCCGGAACGGGAGGCTCGCTGGTTCGCGATCCACCTCCTCGAGCGGGCCGTGGTCGTCGAGCCGGAGCGGGCCTGGCAGCTCCTGCGGCGGGCCGCGGCGAACGCCGACGACTGGATCACGGTCGACACCCTCGCCCACCCGTTCGGCAAGGGCATCCTCCGCGAGCCATACCGCTGGGCGGAGCTGGAACAGCTGACGATCGCACCGTCACGCTGGGAGCGGCGGCTCGTCGGCTCGACGATCGCGACGCTGCCGTTCATCAGCCGGAGCGCCGGCCGCACGCCGGACGTGGCCGCCCATGGCCTCGCGCTGCTCGGCATGCTCATCGGCGACGACGAGCCTGACGTCCAGAAGGCCCTCGCGTGGGGCTACCGATCGATGGCCATGGTCGATGCGGCCGCCACGGGCGCGGCGCTCGAGCGAGAAGCCACCCGCGCCGCGCGGAACGGCGACGGCCACCGGGCCTGGGTCGTCCGCGATGCGCTGCCGAAGCTGGCTCCGGCGCAGGCCGACGCGATCCGCCAGCGACTCCGCGGCGTGCGACGCCGGACCGGGGCCGCCTCGACGTCCGAGGCTGCGAGCCTCGCGGGGCGCTTCGGCGGCATGGGCCTCGGCCGGCCGATGCCCGAGCCGCCCCTGACCTGAGCCACCCGAGGAGAGCGAGCGCGTGACCGACCAGCCCGCCAACGTCCGGACGATCCGCGTCGAGGACGAGATGCGCGTCTCGTACCTCGACTACGCGATGAGCGTCATCGTGTCGCGGGCGCTGCCGGACGTCCGGGACGGCCTCAAGCCGGTCCACCGCCGGATCCTGTTCACCATGGGCGAGATGGGGCTCTCGGCAACCAGCTCCTTCCGCAAGTGCGCAGCGATCGTCGGCGAGGTCATGGGCAAGTACCACCCGCACGGCGACGTCGCCCTGTACGACGCGCTGGTCCGGCTGGCCCAGGACTTCTCGATGCGCTACCCGCTCGTCGATGGCCAGGGCAACTTCGGTTCCGTCGACGGTGACGCCCCGGCGGCGATGCGCTACACGGAGGCGCGCCTGACGGCGATGGCGGCAGAGATGCTGGCCGACATCGACAAGGAGACCGTCGACTTCACCGACAACTACGACGGGACCCAGAAGGAGCCGACCGTCCTGCCGGCGAAGCTGCCGAACCTGCTGGTGAATGGCAGCTCCGGCATCGCCGTCGGGATGGCCACGAACATCCCGCCGCACCACCTCGGCGAGATCGCGGACGCCACGGTCGCGCTGATCGACGACCCCGACATCACGACCGACGACCTGTGCCGATACGTCAGCGGGCCGGACTTCCCGACCGGCGGCACGATCTTCCGCTACGAGCGGCAGCGCAACACGATCACCGGGGAATGGGAGACGGTCGACGCCATCCGGCAGATGTACGCCCACGGCCGCGGCCGCGTCGTCATGCAGGCTCAGGTCGCGTTCGAGGAGCTTCGCAGCGACCGGATGGGAATCGTCGTCACCGAGCTGCCCTACCAGGTCAACAAGGCCGCCCTGCTGGAGAAGATCGCGGACCTGGTCAAGGACAAGAAGGTCGACGGCATCGCCGACCTCCGCGACGAGTCCGACCGCGACGGCATGCGGATGGTCATCGAGGTCAAGCGCGACGCGAACCCGCGGATGGTGCTGAACAACCTGTTCAAGCACACCGCGCTCCAGGTCGCGTTCAACACGAACATGCTGGCGCTCGTCGACGGGCAGCCGCAGACGCTGCCGCTGAAGTCGGTCCTGCAGCACCACGTCGACCACCGGCGCGAGATCGTCCGCCGACGAACCGAGTACGACCTGGGGAAGGCCCGCGATCGCGCCCATATCCTCGAAGGCCTCAAGAAGGCCCTCGACAACCTGGACGAGGTCATCAAGACGATCCGCGCCTCGGCCGACACCGAGGTCGCCCGGACGAACCTCATGACCCGTTTCGATCTCTCGGAGCGGCAGGCCCAGGCGATCCTCGACATGCGGCTCGCCCGGCTGGCGGCGCTCGAGCGCAAGAAGATCGAGGACGAGTACCTCGAGGTCATCCAGCTGATCGCGGAGCTCGAAGACATCCTCGCCAGCCCGGCCCGTGTCCTCGGGATCATCAAGGACGAGCTGGCCGACCTGAAGCGCCGCTACGCGGGCGAGCGACGGACCCGCGTCGCGGACAACGCCAACCGCGAGCTGACCGACGAGGACCTCATCGCCAACGAGGACGTGGTCGTCACCATCTCTGGCCGGGGCTACATCAAGCGCCAGCCGGTGGCGACGTACCGCCGCCAGCATCGCGGCGGCAAGGGCATCATCGGCCACGTGACCCGGGAGGAGGACGCGGTCGAGCACCTCCTCGTCGCCAACACCCACGACTGGGCGCTGTTCTTCACCAACCGGGGCCGGGTCTTCTCGTCGAAGGTCCACGCCATCCCGGACGCGTCGCGCCAGGCGAAGGGCATCCCGATCATCAACATGCCCGGCGTCCAGGTCGAGCACGGCGAGGTCCCGACAGCGACGATCACGCTGCCCGCGTTCGCCCCCGGCTCGTACCTCGTCCTCGCGACCCGCCGCGGGATCATCAAGAAGACGCCCCTCGAGCAGTTCGAGCGCGTTCGGTCGACGGGCATCCGGGCGATCACCCTCGACGACAGCGACGAGCTCGCCTGGGTCGACGTCTCCTCGGGCGAGGACGACATCATCATCGCCACTGCCCAAGGGATGCTCGCCCGGTTCAACGAGCGCGAGGTCCGGGGCATGGGTCGCGACGCGGCCGGGGTCATCGGCATCCGGCTGCTGAAGAAGCAGGGCGACGAGGTCGTGTCGATGAGCGTCGTCCAGCCCGGCGCCGACCTCCTCGTCCTGACCGAGACGGGCTATGGCAAGCGCGTCTCGATCGACGAGTTCCGGGTCAAGCACCGCGGCGGCCAGGGCGTCCGCCTGATCTCGCTCGAGGGTCGCAAGACCGGCATCGTCGCGGCGGTCCAGCAGGTCACCGAGCTCGACGAGGAGCTGGTCCTCATCTCTGCCCAGGGCCAGGTCGTCCGAACCGAGCTCGACACGGTCAACCGCTATTCGGCGAGCGCCCGCGGCGTGATCGTCATGAGGCTGAACGAGGGTGACCGCGTCGTCGGCATCGCGGCCTTCCGGCCCGGGTTGGCAGAAGGCCGCTCCAGCGACGACAATGACGACCCGGCGGCGGGCCCGGACTCTCCGGGTCCCGACCCGCGGTCGTGAGCGTCGGGTTCGGTCGATCGGAGGACTCGCCCGTGTACGCGGACCAGTTCCAGATCTACAGCGGGAACGCCAACCCCGACCTCGCGCGGAAGATCTGCCGCTACCTCGGCACCGAGCTCGGCGAGGCCCAGGTCTTCAAGTTCGCGAACGAGAACATCTTCGTCCGCATCCTCGAGAACGTCCGCGAGAAGGACGTCTTCATCATCCAGCCGACCTGCAGCCCCGTGAACGACTCGATCATGGAGCTGCTGATCATGATCGACGCCTTCAAGCGGGCCAGCGCCGGGCGGATCACGGCCGTCGTCCCGTACTACGCCTACGGCCGCTCGGACAAGAAGGACCAGCCGCGTGTCCCGATCACGGCCCGGCTCGTGGCCGACATGATCAGCGTCGCCGGCGCCGACCGGGTCCTGACGATGGACCTCCACCAGGGCCAGATCCAGGGCTTCTTCAACATCCCGGTCGACGAGCTGACCGCGGTCCACATCCTGTCGAACTACTTCCGCCACAAGCACCTCGAGGACGTCGTGGTCGTCACCGACCTCGGCTTCGCGAAGCGGGCCCGGACCTTCGCCGAGCTCCTCGATGCCCCGCTCGCGATCCTCGAGAAGCGCCGCACCGGCAACCTCGATCGGGCCGAGCTCCTCAACGTCATCGGTGAGGTCCGCGGCAAACGCGCGATCATCGTCGACGACGAGGTCGACACGGCCGGGACGCTGGACGAGACGGTCCGGGCCCTCGAGCGCGAGGGCGTCAGCGAGATCTACGCCTGCGCAACGCACGGCATCCTGTCGCGCGACGCCGTGGGGCTCATCGACCGGTCGGGGCTGCGCGAGCTCGTCCTGACCGATACCGTCCCGCTGCAGCCCGAGAAGCGGATCCACAAGATCAAGACGTTGTCGATCGCGCCGCTCATCGGCGAGGCGATCAAGCGCATCCACCGGGGCGAGTCGGTCGGCGCCCTGTTCTCGAGCGAGGTGGAGTTCACGCAGGAGATGCTCCTCTGGGACGACGGCGTCGCCCGGACGCTCGACGTCCGCCTGACAACGCCACCCGAGGCGGAGCTCGCCGTGGTCCGTGGCGAGGGTTCCGAACGATGAGCCTCGAGCTCCACCATCCCGACGAGCGGGGCGAGCTCGTGCCCCAGGGCACGCCGCCGCCCGACTACCGCGAGCAGCTCCGGAACCCGCGCTGGGGCGCGTCCCTGAAGGGCGGCCGGCTGCCGGGGATCAAGAACCCCGAGATGCGCCCGACCGGACCGGTGACATCGGTGCTGTTCTGGGTGGGTCTCGCGATCGCGACGTTCGCGATCCTCGTCGTCGGCTACGGCATCGGGATCTGGCAGTTCCCGGCCTGATTGGACGGCGGGCGCGTTGCGGGTCCCATCCGGGGCGCCGCGGCGCTAGGGGATGTCGGCGGACACCGCGGTGAGCCCGCTCCTGATCCGGCCGCTCGAGACGCCGCTGGACCTCGAGTGGGCCGAGGGATTCCTCGACGCGACGGTCGGTGGTCGCCTTCAGGCCCGGCGCGGCGAGCTGATCGACGCGCTGACCTCGACCGGCCTCGTCGCGGAGACCCAGGGACGGCCCGCCGGGCTGGTCGCGTGGCGCTTCGAGCGGGACGGGCTCGAAGCCGAGGTCACGGTCCTGGCCGTTCGTGGTGAGGCTCGCGGGCAGGGGATTGGGCGGGCCCTGATCGATGCAGCCGTCGGCGCCCTCCGCCGCGCGGGCGTGCAGCGCGCGTGGCTGGTCACCACGAACGACAACCTCGTCGCGCTGCGGCTCTACCAGCGCGCCGGCTGGCGCCTCGCGACCGTGCGCCCGGGAGCGGTCGACGAAGCGCGGCGAATGCTGAAGCCCGGCATCCCGATCGTCGGGGACCACGGCATCCCGATCCGCGACGAGCTGGAACTGAGGATCGAGCTGCAGCCCCCTGGCGGACCGCGGCGTTAGCGCGAGGCGCGCGGCGGCGTGCCTCACGGCGGCGGCAATCCGCCCGTGATCGGCCAATCGGCGGGGCCCGGTCGGCAGCCCGCCTCCACGGGGCCCGACACGGCCCCCACCTATACTCTCCCGGCAATGCTCGGCTTCCTTTCCCGGTTCGTCGACTCGAACGACCGCGAGCTGAAGCGGATCCAGCCGTACGTCGACGAGATCAATGCCCTCGAGCCGGAGATCGGGGCCCTCAGCGATGCGGAGATCCGCGACCGCTTCACGGCCCTCCGCGACGAGTTCCGCGAGACCGTCCTCCCCGAGGAGCCGTCCGAGGACGAGCTCCACCACCCCGACCTCGAGCGCCGACGGGAGCTCGCAAAGGCCCGCCGAAGGCGCGACGTCGACGCCGTCCAGGCGGCCCTCGACGACATCGTGCCGGAGGTGTTCGCGATGGCCCGCGAGGCCATGCAGCGGACGCTCGGGATGCGTCACTTCGACGTCCAGCTGATCGGTGGCGTCGTCCTTCACCAGGGCAAGATCGCCGAGATGCGGACGGGCGAGGGCAAGACCCTCGTCGCGCCGCTGGCGGCCATCCTCAACGCCGTCGCGGGACGCGGTGTCCACATCGTGACCGTCAACGACTACCTGGCGCGGCGCGATCCGCAGTGGATGGGCCCGATCTACCACTTCCTCGGCCTGTCGGTCGGGATGATCCTCGGCCAGCAGTCCGATGGCGGCGCGGCGAGCTACGTCTTCGAGCCCGGCTACCCGACGAACGACGAACGGCTGATCAACCTCCGACCGGTCACCCGTCGCGAGGCCTACGGGGCCGACGTCACCTACGGCACGAACAACGAGTTCGGGTTCGACTACCTCCGCGACAACATGGTCACGGACCTCGCGGATCGGGTCCAGCGGGAGCGCTACTTCGGAATCGTCGACGAGGTCGACAACATCCTCATCGACGAGGCCCGGACGCCGTTGATCATCAGCGGCCAGGCCGAGGAGTCGGCCGACCTGTACTACACCTTCGCGCGCCTCGTCCCCCGACTCCGATCGCGACCCGAGGGCGACGAGGAGGGCGGCGACTACTTCGTCGACCTCAAGGACCGGGCGGTCTCCCCGACCGAGGACGGCGTCTCGCGCATCGAGAAGCTGCTGGGGATCGAGAACCTCTACGACGCCGACCCGCGATACGCCCGGCACTTCGAGCAGGCGCTCCGGGCCCACGCCCTCTACAAGCGTGACCGCGACTACATCGTCAGGGATGGCGAGATCGTCATCGTCGACGAGTTCACCGGCCGCCAGATGCCCGGTCGACGCTGGAGCGAGGGCCTCCACCAGGCGATCGAGGCGAAGGAGGGGCTGCGGGTCCAGCGGGAAAGCGTGACCCTCGCCACGATCACGTTCCAGAACTACTTCCGGCTGTACGACAAGCTGGCCGGCATGACCGGCACGGCCATGACCGAGGCCGAGGAGTTCCACAAGATCTACAAGCTCGAGGTCGTCTCGGTCCCGACCCATCGGCCGATGATCCGCGAGGACGAGACGGACCTCGTCTACCGCAGCGAGCGCGCCAAGTTCAACGCGGTCATCGACGAGATCGAGGAGCTGACGGCGGCGGGTCGGCCGGTCCTCGTGGGCACCGTTTCGGTCGAGAAGTCGGAGCGCCTCGGCGAGCTCCTCAAGCGCAAGGGCATCAAGCACGAGGTCCTGAACGCCACGTTCCACGAGAAGGAGTCGCTGATCGTCTCTCAGGCCGGTCGGACCGGTGCCGTCACGATCGCGACGAACATGGCCGGGCGCGGCACGGACATCCTCCTCGGCGGCAACCCGGCCGGGCTCGCGTCGGAGATCCTGCACCGCCAGGGGCTCAACCCGGCGGAGGTGGACCGGGACACCTACGCCGCGGCCCTCGCAGAGGCCAAGCGGGTCACCGATGAGGACCACGTCAGGGTCGTCGAGGCCGGTGGCCTGCACATCATCGGCACCGAGCGCCACGACAGTCGCCGGATCGACAACCAGCTGCGCGGTCGCGCCGGACGGCAAGGCGATCCGGGCTCGTCGCGCTTCTACCTCTCGCTCGACGACGACCTCATGAAGCGGTTCGCCTCGGAGCGGGTCGCCGGGATGATGGAGCGCCTCGGCCTCGACGAGGACAGCTACATCGAGTCGGGCATCGTCGGCAAGACGATCGAGAGCGCCCAGAGCCGGGTCGAGGGCTTCAACTTCGACATCCGGAAGCGGGTCGTCGAGTTCGACGACGTGATCAATCGCCAGCGCGAGACGATCTACGCCGAACGCGACAAGGTCCTCCGCAACGAGGACCTGACGGACACCATCTCGGCGTTCCTCGACGACGACCTCGACGAGCTCGTGACACGCCACCTCGGCGGTCCGAATGAGCACCCGACCGAGGACGGCCTCGCCGGCCTTCTCGCCGACCTCGGCCGGATGGGCATCGGGCCGGATCGCGTCGACCTCGACGCGCTCCTGGACCTGCCGTCGGCGGCCGCCATCGCCGAGCACGTCAAGGGCATCGCCGACGACCTGCTCGACGGGCGCGAGAAGGAGATCGGCCCCGAGGCCTGGAGCCAGATCGAGCGCTACGTCCTCCTCCGGACGATCGACTCGCTCTGGGTCGAGCACCTGACCGAGCTGGACGACATGCGGCGCGGCATCGGCCTCCGCGGCTACGCCCAGCAGGACCCGCTCAACGAGTTCCGGAAGGAGGCCTTCCGTCTCTACGAGGAGCTCTCGGGGTTCATCCGCCACCAGGTCGCGAGCACGATCTTCCGGATCCAGCTCCAGCGGGTCGCGGAGCCGGCCGCGCCGCGGCCGCTGGCGGGCCCCGGCATGCGCGCCCGGCCGGGCACACCCGCGGCGGCCCGCGTCGCCGGTCCCGGCGTGACCGGCACGGCCGGCAGCGCGATCCTCGCCGGCCGCGGGGCGGCCGCCGCTCCGGGCGCGGTCGGCGGGCAGGGGGCGCGGCCGGGCTACACGCCGGCGGGCCAGAAGATCGGGCGCAACGACGCCTGCTGGTGCGGCTCCGGTCGGAAGTACAAGAAGTGCCACGGAGCGTGACCCGCAGCGCCGCGGCATGACCACCTCCGCCGCGCGGCGTCTCCTCCCCGAGCTCGCGCGCATCGTCGCCGCCGTTCTCGTCGCCGTCCTCGTCCTGCTCGCCTACGTGGTCTTCCGGATCAGCGCCCAGGGTGAACGGGACGATCGCCGGCCAGTGGACGCCATCGTCGTGCTCGGTGCCGCGCAGTACGACGGCCGGCCCGGGGCGGTGCTCGAGGCCCGTCTCCAGCAGACTCTGACGCTGTACCAGGCCGGGCTCGCGCCGGTGATCGTGGTCACCGGCGGCAAGCTCCCGGCCGATCGGACGACGGAAGCGGCCACGTCGCGAGCGTGGCTCATCGATCGCGGCGTTCCGCCGTCCTCGATCCTGTTCGAGGACCGCGGCCGGACGACCCTCGAGTCGCTCGAGGCGGTCGGCGTGATCTTCCGGAGCGAGGGCTTCGAAAGCGGGCTGTTCGTGAGCGACCGGGCCCACATGCTCCGGGTCCTCCGAATCGCTCGCGACCAGGGGATCGAGGCATGGGGATCCCCGACGACCACGAGCCCCTCCGACCAGGATGGCCGCCGACGCATGCGATCGGTGCTTCACGAGGTGGCCGGGCTGGCAGCTTATTACCTCGGCGCGAGCAGCCTCCTGGCCGACGACCACGCGGCGACGGGCGATTAGGCGAACGAACCTCGTTTTCCCTCTTGGCGTGCCGAATCCCTCGACCTATACTCGCGGGCAGCCCCCCGAAGCGCGACCCGCTGCGTCCTCCGTGCTGCCCGGTGCCCCCTGATCGGCGCCGCGCAACCGCGGTCGAATCGGGTCCCGGGGGAGCCGAGGAGAGGGAGCGAGGCGTTCGTGAAGCAGGCTGAGGAAACGACCTTCGTCGACCTGATCGCCTGCGAACGCGATTGCCGGACCTGCAGCTACGCGGCTGCCCTTGACTGTGACGGCAACTGCGGCGTCTGTCCGCACAACGGCTACTGTCCCTGCGTGAACCCCGTCGTCGTCCGGAGCAAGTCGGCCCTCCGACTCATCGAGCTCCGTCCGATCCTGCTCCAGGACCTCCAGGTTCGAAACTGATGGACGCACCTCGCGTCCGCGACCTGGCGGAGCGGATCAAGTCGACCTCGGGGCGTCTTTGACCTCCCCGGGAAACAGGAGCGGCTGAGCGCCCTCGAGGCGCAGGCCGCGGAACCCGGGTTCTGGGACGACTCCCGCGCGGCGCAGGCCGTCCTGCGCGAGGCCGACGCCCTCCGGTCGGAGATCGAGCTCTGGTCGGGCCTCCAGAAGCGGGCCGACGACCTGCTCACCGGCCTGGAGCTCCTCGCCGAGGTTCCCGACGAAGACCTGCAGGTGGACCTGGAGCGCGAGGCCGGGGCGCTCGAGGCCGACTTCGCCCGCGAGCGGACGGAGCTCCTCTTCTCCGGTGAATACGACGATCGCCCGGCGATCCTGACGATCAGCGCCGGCGCCGGCGGAACCGAGGCAACCGACTGGGCCGAGATGCTCCTCCGGATGTACCTGCGCTGGGCGGACGAGCGGCACCGCTGGAAGACCGAGATCATCGACCAGCAGGAGGGCGAGCAGGCCGGCCTCAAGAGCGTGTCGGTCAGGATCCAGGGCCGCGGCGCCTACGGCTGGCTGCGCGCCGAGCGCGGCGTCCACCGACTCGTGCGGATCAGCCCGTTCGATGCCCAGAACCGCCGCCAGACGACCTTCGCGCTCGTCGAGGTCATGCCGGAGGTCGACGACGACGTCGAGCTCGAGCTCGACTGGGACGAGATCCGGGTCGACACCTTCCGCTCCCAGGGCGCCGGCGGGCAGCACGTCAACAAGACCGACTCAGCCGTCCGGCTGACCCACCTCCCAACTGGCATCGTGGCCCAGAGCCAGAACGAACGGAGCCAGACCCAGAACAAGGAGACCGCGATCAAGGTCCTCAAGGCCCGCCTCCTCGAGCGAGCCCTCGAGGAGAAGGAGGCCGAGATGCGGCAGCTGCGCGGCGAGCACGTCGAGGCCGGCTGGGGCAATCAGATCCGGAGCTACGTCCTCCACCCCTACCAGATGGTCAAGGACCTCCGGACCGGCGTCGAGACCTCCAGCACCCAGGCCGTCCTCGATGGCGACCTCGACCTGTTCATGCAGGCCGAGCTGGAGCGCCAGGCGACCGGGGGCGAGGCGGCGTGAGGCGCGGCGTCGACGGGGAGCTGCGACTTCGTCCCGCGACGCCGTCCGATCTCGGCGACTGCGCGCGCATCTGGCGCGACGCGATCAACGATTACACCCGTCGGCTGAACCAGCCCGACGTGCCCGAGGACAATCCCGGGCTGCGACGCCTGCACGCCCATTGCCTTTCGACCGATCCGGCGCTGTTCTGGGTCGCGACCCGACCGGAGGCCGGTGGCTCGGGCGGTCGGCGAGTCGTCGGGTTCGGATCCGCGGTCGAGCGGGGGCCGCTGTGGTTCCTGTCGATGCTGTTCGTGGAGCCCGCCGAACAGGGCCGTGGCCTCGGGCGCGAGCTGCTCGCCCGGCTCCTTCCAGCGTCGCTCGACGGCCGGATCCTGGCGACGGCGACGGACAGCGCCCAGCCGATCTCGAATGCCCTGTACGCGTCACTCGGGATCGGACCGCAGCTGCCGCTGTTCAGCGTGGTCGGCCGCCCGCTCGCCGATCGACCGCTGCCGGCCCTGCCCGAGGGAGTGCGGGCCGAGCCCCTCCGGCTCGGCGGCGGGCCGGAGCTCGATGCACTCGACCGCGCGGTCCTCGGCTTCGAGCATCCCCAGGACCACGACTTCCTGCGCGACCCGGACCGGTCGGCCTTCGCGTACCGGTCGGATGGCGGGACGCTCCTCGGCTACGGCTATGCCTCGCTCGCCGGCCGCGTGGGCCCGATCGCCGTCCGCGACCGCGGGTTGATGGCACCGGTGCTGGGCCACCTGCTGGCCGCCGTCGTGCCGCGCGGCGCCTCGGTCCTCTGGCTGTCCGGTGCCCAGTCGGAAGCGCTGGTCGTCGCGCTCGCGGCCGGGCTCCGGATCGACGGCTTCCCGCTCCTGCTGTGCTGGTCGCGGCCGTTCGGCGACCTCAGCCGATACCTCCTGATCTCCCCTGGACTGCCCTGAACCAGGACTATCGGGCCATCAGGGTGGGCCGGCGATACGGTTGTCGGGCTGCACCGGCTCGGTGTAGCCTCGGCGCAACACCTGTGGCTCCACCCGCCGTGCCCGCGACCGGAGTCCCATCGTCGAACGGCACCGACGAGCGCCGACCAGAGGATCCGGGGAGCCGATCTTGACTCTCACCCCCAGCCGCCCGAGCCAACCGCCGTGGCAGCGCGAGTCCGAGCTGGAGCCGCGGCCAGCGAGCACGAACCGCCACGGTCCGGACGGCCGGCGCCCGGTCCTCGTCTTGAACGACGTGACGAAGACCTACCCGAACGGCCGCGACGCGCTGAAGGACGTCGACCTCGTCGTGCCGGAGGGTGACTTCGTGTTCCTCGTCGGCGCGTCGGGTGCCGGCAAGTCCACGCTCATGAGGCTCCTGATCCGCGACGAGCTGGCGACCCATGGGACGGTGCTCCTCGACGGCGACGACCTCGCCCGGCTGCCGCGCCGGAGGGTGCCGCATGTCCGCCGGAAGGTCGGCATCGTCTTCCAGGACTTCAAGCTCCTGCCGAAGAAGACCGTCCGCGAGAACGTCGCCTTCGCGCTCGAGGTCACCGGCACGTCGCGGCGGAAGATCCGGCCAGCCGTCGACCGGGTCATCGCGCTCGTCGGCCTGACGGCCCAGGCCGAGCAGTACCCGCACCAGCTGTCGGGCGGCGAGCAGCAACGGACGGCGATCGCGCGGGCGCTCGTCCACGATCCCCGGATCGTCATCGCCGACGAGCCGACCGGGAACCTCGATCCGCTGATCAGCTGGGAGATCCTCCAGCTGCTGCTGCGGATCAACGAGCTCGGCGTGACGGTGCTCATGGCGACCCATGACGCGGACATCGTCACCGCCCTCCGGAAGCGCGTCGTGGCCCTCGAGGACGGGCACGTCATCCGGGACGAGGTCGGTGGCGGCTACCACCGGGCCGGCTGAGGGTCTGCCGTGATCCCATTCCTGTTCTTCAGCGTCACCCGGGCCTGGCAGGGGTTCTGGCGGAACGCCGCGATGAGCCTCGCCGCCACGGCGACGATGACCCTGATGCTCATGCTCCTGGCCGGGTTCTGGATCGTCCAGGCCGGGCTGCTCGCGAGCCTCCAGTTCGTCGAGCAACGAGTCGAGGTCGTGGCCGACCTGGCCGACGGCACGACGACCGCCCAGGTAGCGGCGATCAGCGGTCGCCTCCAGGCGATGCCCGAGGTCCGCGAGGTCGTGTACGTCACGAAGGCGGAGGCGCTGGCCCGGTACCGCGAGCAGCGGCAGGCGCAGGGCCAGGAGGACCTGACCGAGTATCTCGACAGCAATCCGCTGCCCGCGAGCCTCGAGGTCAGCCTCCGCGAGGCCGAGGACTACGCCGCGGTCACCGAGGCCCTGACGCTCGAGCCGCGGGTCGACAAGGTCAAGAACATCGCTGACACCGCGGAGCGGCTGGTCACGCTCACGAACCTCCTCCGCACGGCCGGCGTCGCCCTGCTCGCGATCATCGGCGCGATCGTCCTGTTCATCGTCATCAACACCATCCGCCTGGCCGTGCTGGGGCGGGCCGAGGAGATCGAGGTCATGCGACTCGTCGGCGCGTCCGATGCCTTCATTCGCTGGCCATTCGTGTTCGAGGGTGCGATGGTCGGGTTGCTGGGCGCGGTCGTCACCCTCGCCGTGCTCGTCGGGGCCGCGGAGCCGCTGTCGGCCTTCATGTTCGACTTCTTCGAGATCCTGCCGATCCAGATCGGCTCGATCTCGCGCGACGTGACGCTTCTCGTCGTCGGGGCCGGGACGGGACTCGGCGTCCTCGGGGCGTGGGTCTCCGTTCGGACCTACCTCATTCGCTGACGCGGCCCGGGGGACCCGGGCGGCCCGGGGACGCGGGCCGGGCCGGGAACCCGGTGGCGCCGCCGGAGCGTCCCGCGAGAGCGATGTAGGCTGTTCGACCCCGGCCGAGCGCGAGCGTCGCCCAGCCCACGGAACCCCACATTGCGCCGCGCGGCGCGCACCCCAAGAGGAAGCTCTCGCCGATGCTCCCAGACGATCCTCGACCCTCGATCCCCGGCGGCGTGCCGGGCCAGCCCGCCGAGCCGGCGATGCCCGCCGATCCGGTCCAGCCCGTCGATCCGGGCGGCCAGTCCCCGGGGGCGGCGTTTCCGTTCGAGCCCGCCTACGTCGCGCCACCAGTACCCGTCGCGATCGTCCCCGGTGCGCGGCGGAACGCTCCGGTCTTCGCGGTCGCCATGGTCGTGGTGGCCGTCCTGGCCGGCGGAGCGCTGTTCATGTCCGGCTACAGCGTTGGCCGCGGGCAGTCGCTCACGCCCGGCACGCCAGCCGACGAGCAGGGGGCGTGGCGGCCGTTCTGGGACGTCTACTCGGCCATCGTCAACCGCTATCCCCTCGAGGACCTCGACAGGCAGACGCTCATCGAGGGCGCCATCCGCGGCCTCGTCGAGGCCGTCGGTGACCCGTACTCCGCGTACCTCAGTCCCGAGGACTTCACGGGCACGATCCAGGACATCAGCGGCGAGTTCGAGGGCATCGGGGCCGAGATCGGAAGCGTCGACGGCGACGGCGACACCTCCGACTGCACCGTCTTCGGGCCTGATTGCCAGCTCGTCATCATCTCGCCACTCGACGGCTCGCCGGCCGAGAAGGCGGGCCTTCGGCCGGGGGACATCATCGTCTCGGTCGACGGCTCGACCCTCGATGGGCTGTCGCCGGACGAGGCTCGGGACCGGGTCCGCGGCAAGGCCGGGTCCGAGGTCACGCTGCACATCAGGCGACTCGATCCGCCGGCGGGCGGCGCCCCGGCGACGCCGCACCCCGGATCGTCACCCGCGCCCGGCGGCTCGGGCGAGCCCGGGGGCCCAGCCGGCCCGACGCGGGCGGTCGTCGACGAGTTCGACATCACCCTGGTGCGCGCGAAGATCCAGCGGCGCGAGGTCGTGTCGCGCCAGTTGGCCGCCGGTACGGTCGGCTACGCGCGGCTGTCCGGCTTCTCGGACGCCGGCGCGGCCGACTTCGAGGCCGCCATCAAGGGCTTCGTCGACGAGGGCATCACCAAGCTCGTCATCGACCTGCGCGGGAACCCGGGTGGCTTCCTGGTCGATGCCCGGAGGGTCGCGAGCGTGTTCATCGAGTCCGGGCCGGTGTACTGGCAGGAGGACGCCCAGGGCAACCAGACCCAGGCCGACGCGCTCGGAGGCGGGGTCGCGAGCGACCCCTCGATCGAGGTCGTGCTGCTCGTGGATCGCGGCTCGGCGTCCGCCAGCGAGATCGTCGCCGGTGCGCTCCAGGACCGTGGCCGGGCGACGCTCGTGGGCGAGACGACGTTCGGCAAGGGGACGGTCCAGGAATGGATCGGGCTGAACGACCTCGGCGGCGTGCGATTGACGGTCTGGAAGTGGCTGACGCCCGACAAGCGCTGGATCCACAAGATCGGAATCACGCCCGACGTGCTGGTGGAGGTGCCCGCGGACACACCGCCGGACGAGGATCCCGCCCTCGACCGGGCCCTCGAGCTGCTCGGTGGGTCGGCGAGCGGCAGGAACCTGCTCCGGGCCGCCTGACGCCGGCCAGCCGCCTGCCGTCGCGCTGGTGGTTGCGCGAGGACGCGATCTCCGGTACGGTTCCGCGGAACGAAAGGAGGTGATGTGCAGTGTCAGAACACAGTCGCTGCACCACCTCGCCGGAGA
>JBQGDI010000004.1:0-17050 GCA_052038965.1 Candidatus Limnocylindrales bacterium
GCGAGCCCTCGCCGTCGACGATCGACGTGTCGTCCTTGGTCGCGACGACCCGGGGGGCCTTACCGAAGTCCTCGTCCGTGACCGAATCGAACTAGCGCCCGATCTCCTCGCTGATGACGGTGCCGCCGGTCAGCGTGGCGATGTCGCGGAGCATCTCCTTGCGGCGGTCACCGAAGCCGGGAGCCTTCACGGCCAGCACGGAGATCGTGCCCTTGAGCTTGTTCACGACGAGCGTCGCGAGAGCCTCGCCGTCGACGTCCTCGGCGATGATCAGCATCGGCCGGCCGAGCTGCACGCCCTTCTCGAGCGCCGGCAGCATGTCCTGGATGCTCGAGATCTTCTTGTCGGTGATCAGGATGAGGACGTTCTCGAGGACCGCCTCCATCCGATCGGGATTGGTCACGAAGTACGCCGAGATGTAGCCCCGGTCGAACTGCATGCCCTCGGTGTATTCCTTCTCGAGGCCCAGGCTCTGGCCCTCCTCGACGGTGATGACGCCGTCCTTGCCGACCTTGTCCATCACCTCGGCGATGATCTCGCCGACCTCCGGGTCGGCCGCCGAGATCGCGGCGACGGCGGAGATCTGGTCGCGCGTCTCGACCGGGCGAGCGACGCGCTTGATCTCCTCGACGATGGCCTCGACGGCCTTCTCGATGCCGCCCTTGATCTGCATCGGGTTGGCGCCCGCGGTGACGTTGCGAAGGCCCTCGCTGACCATGGCGTGGGCCAGGACGACGGCCGTCGTGGTGCCGTCACCGGCCACGTCGTCGGTCTTCGTCGCGACCTCCTTGACGAGCTGAGCGCCCATGTTCTCGAACGGGTCCTCGAGCTCGATGTCGCGGGCGATCGTCACGCCGTCGTTGGTGATCGTCGGGGCCCCGAACTTCTTGTCGAGGACGACGTTGCGACCCTTCGGGCCGATCGTGACGCGGACCGCGTCGGACAGGCGGTCGATGCCGCGCTTGAGCGAGCGGCGCGCGCTCTCATCGAAGCTGATCTGCTTGGCCAAGGTTCAAATCCTCCGGGTGTCGTGTCTCGTGGTGGTCTCGCCGCGGCCGACGTCAGGCCTCGACGATCGCGAGGATGTCCTTCTGGCTGACGATCAGGAGCTCCTCGTCGTCGAGCTTGAACTCGTTCCCGGCGTACTTGCCGTAGAGGACCTTCTGGCCGACCTTGACGTCCATCGGGCCGCGCTTGCCGTCGTCGAGGATCGCGCCGGGCCCGACCGCGATGACGCTGCCCTCCTGCGGCTTCTCCTTGGCGGTGTCCGGAAGGACGATGCCGGACTTCGTCATCTCCTCGCGAGGTGTCGGCTGCACGACGATGCGGTCGCCGAGTGGCTGGAGCTTGGTCTTCGTGGCCGTTGCCAAGGTGCTTCCCTCCTGGGACGGCATGCGCCGTCCAAGCTTCGCGTCTGGGCGGGGTTCGAACCCCGCGTTGGTGCCAGATGACGGGACCGGTCCTAACCCGGGCAGGGCTCGTGCCGAACCGCTTCCTGCCGACCTCGGCGAACCTCCAGCCGGGCGTCGGGGACCGCTGTCCACGTCGATTAGCACTCTCAGGCTGAGAGTGCTAGGAAGTGTAGGAAAGCGACCCGGAGCATGTCAACCGCGTTCGTCCGGGGCGGGCCGGCCGACGAGCCGGTCGTAGGCGGAGACGAGCGGATCGCCGAGGGTCTCGAGCGAGTCGCTCCCTCGTTGCGCCACCCAGGCGGCGGTGATCCGGACCCACTCGGGCTCGTTGCGGCCCCTCGGCGCACCCGGGGGCGAGAGGAAGGGTGCGTCCGTCTCGACGAGCAGGCGCGCCGCCGGGACGAGCGGGACGACATCGGCGGTGGACTCCTCGCCGCGCCGAAAGGCGAGCCCGGAGATCGAGATGGCCAGGCCGAGATCGAGCGCCGCCCGCGCGAAGTCGACCGACCCCGAGTAGGAGTGGAGCACCGCCGGCGGGCGATCCCCGAACGCGCTTGCCCAGGCCGGACCGCCGACGCCAGCGGCGCGGAGCTCCTCGAGCAGCGCTTCCTGGGCGTCGGACCGGCCGGGCTTCGAGCGGACGTGGAGGATGGCCGGCTTGGCAGCCTCGAGTGCCAGGCGGAGGTTGCGACGGAGATTCGCGCCCTGGTCGGGGATCGGCGAGAAGACCCGGTCGTAGTCGAGCCCCGTCTCGCCGATCGCCCGGACACGCCGGCTCGACGACCATCGCACGATCTCGCGCCAGCCTGCGTCGTCGACCCTCGCGGCGTCGTGGGGATGGACCCCCACGGCGACGTCCAGCCACTCGAAACGCTCGCCGAGCTCGATCGCCCGACTCGACGAGGCGACGTTCCAGCCGGGGACGAGGACCCGCTCGACGCCGACCGCTCGAGCGCGATCGAGAACGGCCTCGACGTCGCCCTCGAACCGCTCGGCGTTGAGATGGCAGTGGCTGTCGACGAGACGCACGAGCCGATCGTCGCGGCGCGAGACGGCGGGTCAGCCCGCGGCCGCCGCCTGCCAGAGGCCGATCTCGTTGCCCTCGCTGTCGACGACGACCGCGAATCGGCCGAACCCGCCGCCGATGTCGCTCGGCGGCGCCTGGACCGAGCCGCCGTTCGCCTCGGCGGTGGCCACCGCGTCCTCCAGCGAATCGACCGTGATGTAGACGCGAATCCCCTCCCCGACCGACTCGCCGGCGGTGCCGATGCCACCGCCGTGGCCCTCCTCCCCGCTCCGGAAGGTCCAGTACCCCGGCTGCATCTCCCCGAACTCCCAGCCGGCGAGCGCTGCGTAGAAGCGCTTGGCGCGCTCGACGTCCTTCGCCGGGAACTCGATGTGGGTGATCGTGCCCTTGGCCATCGCGGCACCTCCTTGCGAGCCTGGAACCGCCAGTCTGGCGTGACGACGGCGATCTGTCCGGCTTGATCTCAGGCGGCGTACCGGAAACAGCCGGGCACGTGGTCGTCGACGAGGCCGACGCTCTCCATGAAGGCGTAGACGAACGTCGAGCCGACGAACCGGAAGCCCCGCCGCTTGAGGTCCTTCGACAGGGCATCCGAGACCGGCGTCGTGGCCGCGAGGTCCTCCCAGCGGCCATCGGCCGGCAGGCGGGCCGGCGGCCGCGGCACGATCGTCGCGAGGTAGGCATCGAACGAGCCGAACTCGCGGACGACGTCGAGGAAGGCGCGCGCGTTGCCGATCGCGGCCTCGATCTTGGCCCCGTTGCGGACGATCCCGGCGTCGGCCATCAGCCGCTCTCGGTCCCGGTCGTCGAATTCGGCCACGGCCGCGGCATCCCAGCCCCGGAAGGCCGCGTGAAAGCTCTGCCGCTTGTTGAGGATCGTCTGCCACGACAGGCCGGCCTGGAAGGCCTCGAGCATCAGGCGCTCGAAGAGCTCGCGGTCGCCGCGGACCGGGACGCCCCACTCCTCGTCGTGGTAGGCGGTCATCGACGGCGTGCTCGTCGCCCACCAGCAGCGGCCCAGGCCGTCCGGGCCGACGACGACCGGGGGTCCCTCCAGGGTCACTGTGCCGCGCTGGCCGCCGCCTCGGACTCGAGGCGCGGGAAGAGCGGTGCCGGCGTCCCGAGCGTGCCCGGCTCGCTCGCGCGGCGGCCCCAGGCGAGCTCGTCGAGGAGCGGCGGCCCGTCGTTGCCGTCGGGACCGTACGCGTACGCGTGGCCGAGCTGTTCCAGGACCCTCGGCGCGATCGACGGCAGGTACGGAGCCGCCGCGACCGCGACGAGGCGACAGGCCTCGACGAGGTCGCCGAGGACACCGGCCAGCTGCGCTTCGGCTCCCTCGCCGCCGGCCTTGACCGCCCGGGCGAGAATCCACGGTTGTTCGGTCTCGACGAACCGGTTGGCCTCGCCGACGAAGCCCCACAGCGCGGCCAGGGCCTCGTGCAGGAGGCATGCCTCGAGCCGCTCGCCGTACGTCCCGAGCGCGGCCTCCCAGGCAACGGCAAGCGGGGCCTCGCCGGGCGCCCGAGGAGCCGGCCGCGGACCGCCGAGGTAGCGCGAGGCCATGGTCACCGTCCGGTTGACGAGGTTGCCGAAGTCGTTGGCGAGATCCGCGTTGTAGCGCCGGACGAACGAGTCCCACGAGACCTCGGTGTCCTTGTCGAAGGCGACCTCGCGGAGCGTGACGTAGCGAGCCCCGTCCGGCCCGAACGCGGCCACGACGTCTGCCGGCTCGAGCATGTTGCCGCGGCTCTTGCTCATCCGGTCGCCGCCGGCGGCGAGGAGCCAGCCGTGGACCCAGACCTGCCGCGGCAGCTCGAGCCCGGCGCTCATGAGCATCGCCGGCCAGATGATCGTGTGGAAGCGGTTGATGTCCTTGCCGATGACATGGAGGTCCGCCGGCCACCACCGCGCGAACGACTCGGGGTCGTCCGGGAAGCCGGCGCCGGTGATGTAGTTGATCAGCGCATCGAACCAGACGTAGATGACGCCGGCCTCGGGATCCCACGAGCCGTCCTCGCGCTGGGCCGTCTCGCCGTTCTCGGCGATCGGGAACGGGATGCCCCAGCGCAGGGTCTCGCGGCTGATCGAGATGTCCTCGAGGCCCCCGCGCAGGAATGCCAGCATCTCGTTCCGGCGGTACTCGGGCTGGACCCACTCGGGATGGGCCTGGTAGTGCGCCAGCAGGCGGTCGCGATAGGCCGACAGCCGGAAGAACCAATTCCGCTCGGTGAGCCACTGGAGCTCGATGGTCGGGTGGTTCGGGCAGCGCATGCCCTCGGCCGTCTCGTGGAGGTCGGAGGGGGCCTTGAAGCCTTCGTTCGGGCAGTACCAGCCCTCGTACCGGCCGAGGTAGACGTCGCCGCTGGCGTGGGCCCGCCGGACCATCTCCTGGCTGGCCCGGCGATGGTCGGGGTCGGTCGTGCGGATGAAGCGGTCGGGCGCGATCAGCAGGGCGTCCTCGGCCTCGCGAAACAGCTCGACCATCTCGTCGACGAAGGCCCTGGTCTCCTGGCCGAGCTCCTGGGCCCGCTGGGCGTTGTTCACCGAGTGCTCGTCGGTGCCGGTCAGGAAGCGGGTGTCGTCGCCCTTCATCCGGTGCCAGCGGGCGATGACGTCGGCGCCGATGACCTCGTACAGCGTATGGAGGCCGGGCTTGTTGTTCGGGTACGCGATGGCGGTCGTCAGGTAGTAGCGCGTGCGGTCGGGCATTCGGTCCTCGGCGTGGCTCGTCTGCGGGGCGGGGTCGACGGGATCGTGGGGCGCGCCGGGCTCGGCGCGCGGTTCGAGACGGCGGCCGGTCGGCCGGCGGTGTCTCGGTCAGGCCCGCCGGAAGATCGACCGCCCCGGCATCGCCATCGGGCTCCGGAGGCGGGTCACGGGCGGATGATCGGGGCCGAGGCGCCGCTCGGTCAAGGACGAGGATCGGTAGCGCCGTTCAGCCCGGACCAGCGTCCTCGTCGCCGATGCCCGTCCGTTTGGCTGCCTCGTTCGAGGCGACGCGGTAGCGCTCTCGCGCCTCCGCCTCTTCTACGTCCGCCATCGCCAGCTCCGCTTCGGCGTCGACGGAATCCGCGCGGGTCGCCTCGACCACGAGCCGGGCCGCCTTGGCCGTCTTCGCGGCCGATTGCTCGGCGAGGCTCGACGACTTCAGCGCCGCCTTCGCGGCGTCCGCGGTCGCGGTCGCGGCATCGGCGGCTTCCTGGGCGGCAATGGCGGCATTCTCCGCGGCGAGTCGGCCGCGGCGCGCAACGGCAACGGCCCGCTCGGCCTTGCGCCACTGTTCGAGCGCTGCGGCGGTCGATGCCGCGGACTTCGGTGATTCCATCACAGGTCCTCCGGCGCTACGTCGGTGCAGGGTACGCCACCGTCAATGCCGGAAGTGCCGGCGAGCCGTGACGAGCATGACCCCGCCCGCGGCCTCGACCGCTGCCGCGACCTCGGCATCTCGCCGCGAGCCGCCTGGCTGGACGATCGTCCGGACACCGGCGTCGAGCAGGACCTGCGGCCCGTCGACGAACGGGAAGAAGGCGTCCGACGCGGCGGCCGAACCGACGGCGCCACGCGGCCCGTGGAGGCGGCCCGCCTTCTCGACCGCCTGGCGGCAGGCGTCGACGCGGCTGACCTGGCCCGAGCCGAGCCCGACGAGCATCCCGTCGCGGACGAGGACGATCGCGTTCGACACGACCCCGCGCACCAGTCGCCAGGCGAGGTCGAGGTCGGCCAGCTCCCGCTCATCGGGCCGGCGGGTCGTGACCGCGACCCACCCCGTCGGGTCGTCGGGACCGTCGTCCGGGGCGCCGACGAGCACGGCTCCCCCGGCCGTGCGGATCGAGCCGAAATCGTCGACGTGCGTCGCCGTGGGCGGACCGCCGAGTGCCTCGTCGACGACGAGTCGGAGGTTCGCCTTCGGCGCGAGGACCTCGAGCGCGGCCGGCTCGAAGGCCGGCGCGACGACGACCTCGAGGAACAGCTCGGTCATCGCCCGCGCCGTTGCCTCGTCGACCGGCCGCGTCAGCGCCACGACGCCGCCGAACGCGGCCTCCGGGTCGCCGGCGAGGGCGTCGCGCCACGCCTCGAGGAGGGTCGAGCGCTCCGCCGCGCCGCAGGGGTTCGTGTGCTTGACGATGACGCACGCCGGGCCGCGAAGGAGGCGGGCCAGCGCCACGGCCGCCGCCGCATCGAGGACGTTGTTGTAGCTGAGGGCCCGGCCCTGGAGCGGTCGTGCGCCGCCCGCGAATGGCCCGTGCTCGGGCCGGGCGCGACGATCGGTCCGGCGGTAGCGAGCCGCGTGCTGGTGGGGGTTCTCGCCGTACCGCAGCGTCGCGATCTTCTCGAGCGGCAGGACGAGCGTCGGCGGGTAGGGATCCTCGGATCGCGGCAACCCCGGCTCCGGCGGCAGCTCGACGCCCGCCGCATCCAGCCGGCATGGCAGCTCGACCGCGATGCGCGCGTCGTAGGCCGCGGTGTGGCGGAAGGCCTCCACGGCCAGGGCCGCGCGCAGGCCGAGCGGCACGACGCCCTGCTCGGAGCGAAGCGCGTCGAGGACCGCCTCGTAGCGGGCCGGCGAGGTGACGACCGTCACGGAGGCGTGGTTCTTCGCCGCGGCCCGGATCAACGACGGACCGCCGATGTCGATCTCCTCGACGAGCTCGTCGAGCGTGATCCCCCCGCGTTCCGCGGCGGCCGCGAACGGGTAGAGGTTCACGACGACCAGGTCCCATGGATCGATCGCCGCGGCGGCGATCGCCGCGCGGTGCTCATGGCGGCGGAGATCGGCGAGGATCCCGGCGTGGACCCGCGGGTGGAGCGTCTTGACGCGTCCGTCGAGCATCTCCGGAAAGCCCGTCACCGCCGCGACGTCGGTCACCGGCAGCCCGGCTTCCCGAAGGGCCCGCGAGGTGCCGCCCGTCGAGACGAGCTCGAAGCCGAGCTCGATCAGGCCCCGGCCCAGGTCGACCAGCCCGGCCTTGTCGCTAACCGACAGCAGCGCTCTCCGCGGTCGCGGCAGGCGCTCGGCCGAAGCGCTCGCATCGATCGCCGTCCGCCGGCCGTCGACGGCCACGACGTCGGCAAGGAGCCACGACACGGCCCGCGGCAGGAGCCGGTGCTCGACGGCCTTGATCCGCTCGTGGAGCGTGGCCTCGTCATCGCCAGCCAGCACCGGGACGGCTTCCTGGGCGAGGATCGGGCCGCCGTCGAGGGTGGCGTCGACGAGGTGGACCGTGCAGCCGGTGACGGCGACGCCGCCCTCGAGCGCGTCGCGAACCGCATGACCGCCCGGGAACGCCGGGAGCAGCGATGGGTGGGTGTTGACGATCCGGCCGGCAAACGCCCCGAGGACGGCCGGGCCGACGATCCGCATGTAGCCGGCGAGGGCCACGACATCGGTCTCCGCCGCCTCGAGCGTGGCGGCGAGGACCCGGTCCGCCTCGGCCCGCCCCGCTGGCTCCTTCTCGGCCAGCCCTGGCAGCACCGCCGTGTCGATCCCCTCCTCCGCCGCCCACGCGACGGCCGGGCAATGTCGATCGGCGAACACGAGCGCCACCTCGCCGCCGAGGGACCCACGCCGGGCGGCGGCCGCGAGCGCGCGGAGGTTGCTGCCGGCCCCGGAGACCCCGACCGCGACCCGCCGTCGGCCGACCACCGTCACGCGCCCTCGAGGGGGCCTTCGGCGTACCGGGACCCGAGGCGGGCGGCCGTGACGACCTCGCCGACGAGGACCGCCTCCGGCGCCGCCGCGGCCAGCGTCCCTCGAGCTGCGGCCGGCACGACGAGGACCATCCCGAGCCCGCCGTTGAAGGTCGCCCGGGCCTCGGAATCGGCGATGCCGGCGAGCGCCGCAACCAGGTGCATGACCGAAGGCATCGGCCAGCGCCCGGGATCGAGGCGCGCCCCAAGGTTGGCCGGCAGGGCGCGCGGGACGTTGCCCGGCAGCCCGCCGCCGGTGATGTGGGCGGCACCCCGGAGGTCATGATCGGCCGCTCGCAGCGCGCGCCGCAGCTCGAGCACGCGCCGCGCGTAGATCCGCGTCGGCGAGAGGAGGACCTCGCCGACGGTCATCATCGCGATCTGGGGCTCGGCTCGGAGCGCCCCGTCGCGGCCGGCATCGCCGAGGGTGAGCGCCAGCTGCTCCTGGTACGGCCGCTCGAGCGGCACGCCGAACTGGGCCACGACGCTCCGGACGAGCGAATAGCCGTTCGCGTGCAGCCCCGACGACGGCAGGCCGAAGACGAGGTCGCCGGCCCGCGCCGCCGTGCCGTCGAGCAGCTCGTCCCGCTCGACCACGCCGAGGCACGACCCGGCGAGGTCGAAGGTTCCCTCCTCCATCAGCCCGGGATGCTCCGCGGTCTCGCCGCCGACGAGCGCGCACCCGGCCTCGCGGCAGCCGGCGGCGACCCCGCCCACCCGCTCGGCGACCGCCTCCGGCTCGAGCCGGCCGACGGCGATGTAGTCGAGGAACGCCAGCGGCTCGGCGCCGCTGCAGACGACGTCGTCGGCACACATCGCGACGAGGTCGATGCCGATCGTGTCCCAGCGGCGCATGGCCGCGGCGATCGCGGTCTTCGTCCCGACGCCGTCGGTCGCGGAGACGATCAGCGGCTCGCGGTAGCCGGCCGGGATGGCCACGGCGCCGGCGAAGCCGCCGATCCCGCCGACGACCTCGGGTCGGCGGGTCGATTCGACCGCCTCGCGCATCAGCTCGACGGCACGGTCGCCGGCCGCGACGTCGACGCCCGCCGCCGCGTACGCCGCTCGATCGCCGGCGCGCTCAGCCACGCGTCGCCACGGCCTCCTCCAGGACGAACTTGCGGGCGGCGCTGTCGTACGGGACGGGCTCCGGATAGCGGCCATCGAAGCAGGCGAAGCAGAACCGGTCGTACGGCAGGTCGAGCGCCGCGAGGACGCCCTCGATCGACAGGTAGCCGAGGGAATCGGCACCGATGAAGTCGCGGATCTCCTCGGTCGTCAGGCGCGAGGCGATGAGCTCCGTCTCGACCTGGGTGTCGATGCCGTAGAAGCACGGGTGGTAGATCGGCGGTGCACTGATCCGGACGTGGACCTCGGTGGCCCCCGCTCGCCGAAGGAGCGCCACGATCTGCTGTGTCGTCGTGCCGCGGACGATCGAGTCGTCGACCACCGTCAGCCGCCTGCCGCGGACGACGTCCCGCAACGGGTTGAGCTTCAGGGTCACGCCGCGATGGCGCAGCGTCTGGGACGGCTGGATGAACGTCCGACCGGTGTAGCGGTTGCGGACGAGCCCCTCGCGGAACGGAATCCCGGAACGCTCGGCGAACCCGGCCGCCGCGGGAGCGCCCGTGTCCGGCACGGGCATGACGAGGTCGGCCTCGACGGGATGCTCGACCGCCAGCTCCTCGCCCATCCGGCGGCGGGCCTCGTACAGGTTCCGGCCCTCCATGTACGAATCCGGGCGGGCGAAGTAGAT
Source organism: Candidatus Limnocylindrales bacterium (assembly GCA_052038965.1). Classification (GTDB taxonomy): domain Bacteria; phylum Chloroflexota; class Limnocylindria; order Limnocylindrales; family CSP1-4; genus UBA5189. The sequence continues at coordinate 9,884 of JBQGDI010000004.1, forward strand.
GAGCTCGAAGACGCACAGCGCCGGGGTGGCCTCCGCGTAGCGGATCGATCGCGGCTCCCGGCCCGGCTCCAAGACGACCATCTCGCCCGGCTCGACGTCGCGGACGAACTCGGCACCGACGATGTCCAGCCCGGTCGTCTCGGACGACAGGACCCAGCCGTCGCGCGCACCCTCGCTGACCCACGGGCCGAGCCCCGCGGGCGGGCTCGCGATGCCCTCGATCCGGCCGAGGACGAGCGGTCGGAAGCCGTGCGGATCCCGGATGCCGACGATCCGGTCGCGATCGAGGACGAGGAGCGTGAACGCGCCGCGGACCCGCGGCAGGAGATGGAGCAGCGCCTCGACGACGTCCGTGGCCGGCTCGTCGGCGAGGAGCGTCGTCAGGAGCTCCGTGTCGGTCGTCGCGGCGAGGCGGGCGCGGCCGCCCCGGAGTTGCTCGAGGAGCTCGCGGGTGTTGACGAGGTTGCCGTTGTGCCCGATCGCCACCGGCCGGCGGGGTCCGACCCGGAACGTCGGCTGGGCGTTCTCCCAGACCGTCGAGCCGGTCGTCGAGTACCGGCAGTGGGCGATCGCGAGATCGCCATGCAGCGACGGCAGGCGCCGCTCGTCGAGGACCTGGGCGATCATCCCGAGGTCCTTGTAGAGGAAGATCTCGGCGCCGTCGCTGACCGCGATGCCCGCCGATTCCTGGCCGCGGTGCTGGAGCGCGAACAGCCCGGTCGAGGCGACGGCCGCGGCCTCCGTTCCGGAGCCGGGCGGAAGCGCGACCCCGAAGACGCCGCACATCGGCCTACGCCTCCTCGACCCAGCCGAGGGCCCGCGGCAAACCCTGGTCCCAGGCGTGCCGCAGGTCGGCCAGCGGCACGTCGATGGAATCGGCGACCCGCGAGCCGCGCTCCTCGGCGGCGCCGGTGGCGCCGGCGCCGGCGAGATCGACGAGCAGCCGGTCGCCGCCGACGATCCCGATCGTCTCGATCGGCAGTTCGTGCTCCCCGGCCAGGCCCGCGAGTGCCGGCACGTTCGCGGGACGCGCGGACAGGACGAGGCGGCTGGGGCTCTCGCCGAACAGGTCGACGGCCGGTGAGCTGGCCACGCGCAGCCGGACCTGCGCCCCGATGGCGCCCCAGATCGCGGCCTCGGCGAGGGCCACCGCGACGCCGCCACCGGCCACGTCCTGGGCCGAGGCCAGCAGACGCCGCCGGGCGGCCTCCCGGACGAACGCCTGGAGGGCCCGCTCTCGCTCGAGATCGAGTGCCGGCGGACCGTCCTCGGGCGCCAGGCCGGCGACCCGCGCGTATTCGCTGCCCGCGAGCCCGGGGGCCGCTTCGCCGACGAGCAGCACGGCATCGCCGGCGTCGCGGAAGGCCGGTTCGACGCGCAGCGCGACGTCGTCGAGCAGGCCCACGACCCCGATCTCGGGCGTCGGCAGGATCGCCCCTGCCGGCGACTCGTTGTAGAGCGAGACGTTGCCGCCGGTGACCGGCAGGCCGAGTGCGCGGCAGGCGTCGCCGAGCCCGCGAACGGCCTCTGACAGCTGCCAGAACGCCTCCGGCCGGGTCGGGTCGCCGAAGTTCAGGCAGTCCGTGACGCCGAGCGGCCGAGCGCCGGTGATCGAGACGTTGCGGGTCGCCTCGGCGACGCTCAGGGCCGCGCCCAGCCAGGGATCCGCCCCACCCACCGGGGCGTTGGCGTCGGTCGTCGCGACGAGCGCCTTCGACGTGCCCGGCACGCGGATCACCGCGGCGCCCCGGCCGGGGCCCGCGACCGTCGAGGCCTGGACGGTCGAGTCGTACTGCTCGTAGACGACGCGGCGCGAGGCGAGATTCGGGGAGCCGAGGAGGGCCAGCAGCACCGCGCCGGGATCCATGCCGCGCTCCGGCAGCTGGTCGCCCGCGACCTCCGGCGCGCCGGGCGCAGGCGCGAGGCGCCGCCGCTCGGGCGGGGCCGCGAGGCGGCGGTGGACGATCGCGTCCGAGGTCAGGGCGCGGGCCGGGATGCGAGCCAGCTCGAGGCCGCCGTCGACCACGGTGATGTCGCCGTCGTCGGTCACCCGGCCGATGACGGCGCACGGCAGGCCCCAGCGACGGACGACGGCCTCGACGTCCGGGTAGCGCTCCGGGCGGACGATGGCGAGCATCCGCTCCTGGCTCTCGCTGATCATGACCTCGAACGGCGCCATGCCCGGCTCGCGCCGCGGGATCGACCCGAGGTCCACCCGGATGCCCGTCCCGGCGCGATCGGCCGTCTCGGACGTGGCACAGGTGATCCCGGCGGCGCCAAGGTCCTGGAGACCCTCGACGAGCCCCCGCTCGATGAGCTCGAGGGAGGCCTCGATCAGCAGCTTCTCGGCGAACGGGTCGCCCACCTGGACCGAGGGTCGCTTGGAGGGATCGTCATCGGCGAACGTCGCCGAGGCGAGGACCGATGCGCCCCCGATCCCGTCCCGGCCGGTCGAGCTGCCGAACAGCACGACGAGATTGCCGGGCCCGGGCGCCGCGGCACGGGTGAGGTGCCGCTCCTCGAGCAGCCCGATCGCCATGACGTTCACGAGCGGGTTTCCGGCGTACGACGGGTCGAAGACCAGCTCGCCGCCCACGGTCGGCACGCCGACGCAGTTGCCGTAGCCGCCGACGCCGCGGACCACGCCGTCGACGAGGTGGCGAGTCCGGGCCTCGGCCGGGTCGCCGAAGCGAAGGGCGTCGAGGACCGCGATCGGCCGCGCACCCATCGTGAAGATGTCGCGCAGGATCCCGCCGACCCCGGTCGCCGCGCCCTGGTACGGCTCGACGGCCGACGGGTGGTTGTGAGATTCGATCTTGAACGCGACGGCCAGGCCGTCGCCGATCGCGATGACGCCGGCGTTCTCGCCGGGCCCCGCGACGACGCCCTCGCCCCGAGTCGGCAGCGTCCGCAGGAGCGGCTTCGAGCTCTTGTACGAGCAGTGCTCGCTCCACATCACGCTGAACATCGCCAGCTCGAGGTCATTCGGGTCACGAGCCAGGCGGTCGCGGATGGCGCCGAGCTCGCCGTCGGTCAGGCCGAGGGCACGGTGGAGCGGCACGCTTTGGACCGGGCCGGCGGCGCGCGGCTCCAGCTCGCCGACCGTCATCGCGCCACGACCGCCTCGCGGGTCCGCGCCGGCCCTCGCTCCGCGGCCGCTGCGGCTTCGACGAACGAGCGCAGGATCGGGAGGCCGTCGTCCGAGCCAAGCAGGGCGTCCGCCGCGCGCTCCGGGTGCGGCATCAGGCCGGCGACGTTCCCGTCGGCGCTCATGACGCCGGCAATCGCGCGCAGGCTGCCGTTCGGGTTCGCCGGATCGCCGGTCTCGCCAGCGACCAAGCCGTCCTCGCGGACGTACCGGAACAGCACCTGGCCATCACGCTCGAGGGCGTCAAGGGTCGCCTCGTCGGCGAAGTAGCAGCCCTCGCCGTGGGCGATCGGCATCCGCAGCGGCCGACGCACGCCGACGAGTCGGGTGAACGGCGTGTCGAGCCGCTCCGGCGCGATTCGCACGTCGCGGCCGAGGAACCGGAGGCCGCGGTTGCGGAGCAGCGCGCCGGGCACGAGTCCCGCCTCGGCGAGGACCTGGAAGCCGTTGCAGATCCCGAGGACGAGGCCACCCTCCGCGGCGAACGCCGCCACGGCCCGCATGACCGGGCTGAAGCGGGCGATGACGCCGGCCCGAAGGTAGTCGCCGTACGCGAATCCACCCGGCAGGATCACGCCCGCGACCCCGTCGAGGGACGCCTGCTCGTGCCACAGCTCGACCGGCTCCCCGCCGGCGAGCTCGATACCGCGCAGCGTGTCGCGATCGCAGTTCGAGCCCGGGAAGACCACCACCCCGACGCGGGTCATCCGAGGCGCTCCACGGCGAACGACTCGATGAGCGGGTTCGACAGGAGGTCGCCAGCCAGCCGCTCGACCGTCGCCCGCGCCGCACCCTCGTCGTCGGCCGCGACCGTCAGCTCGACGCGCCGCCCGACCCGGACCGCCGACACGCCCGAGACCCCGAGGTGATCGAGGCTGCCCTCGACCGCCCGGCCCTGCGGATCGAGGATCCCGGGCTTCGGCAGGACGTTGACGGCGAACCGGAACTCGCTCATCGGGTGACCTCGTCGGCGACCAGGTAGCGCGCGAAGCTCGCGCCGGTGATCCGCTCGAAGGCCTCGACGTAGCGGGTCCGGGTGCCGTCCACGACGTCCGCCGGCAGCGCCGGGCCGGGCGGCGTCTTGTCCCAGGCCTGGGTCTCCAGCCAGTCGCGGACGAACTGCTTGTCGTAGCTCGCCTGCGGCCCTCCCGGGGCGTACGCGGCGGCGTCCCAGAAGCGCGACGAATCGGGCGTCAGGACTTCGTCGACGAGGATCAGATCGCCGTCGACCAGGCCCATCTCGAACTTCGTGTCGGCGAGGATGATGCCGGCCGCCGCACAGCGCTCGACGCCGAGCTTGTAGAGCCGGATCGCGACGTCGCGCGCCCGCTCGGCGAGCGCGCGGGCCCGCTCCGGCCCCAGCCAGTCGTCGCCGTTGGGGGCCCAATCCTCGAGCACCTGGACCATCGACTCGAAGTCGATGTTGATGTCGTGCTCGCCGACCGGCGCCTTCGTCGCCGGGGTCAGGATCGGCTCGGGCAGCCGGTCGCTCTCGCGCAGGCCGGCCGGCAGCGCGACGCCGCATACCGACTGGCTGGCCTTGTACTCCTTCCAGCCGGAGCCGGAGATGTAGCCCCGGATCACGACCTCGACCGGCAGGACCGCCGCTCGACGGCACAGCATCATCCGACCCCGCAGCTCCGTCCGGACCTCGGGCGGCGCGACCTCGAGCGGCAGCTCCTGCGGGTCGGTGGCGACGAGGTGGTTCGGAATCAGGTCCCCCGTCTGCGCGAACCACCAGCGCGACAGGCCGGTGAGGACGCGGCCCTTGTCCGGGATCGGCGTCGGCAGCACGACGTCGAAGGCGCTGATCCGGTCCGACGCGACGAGCAGCAGCCGGTCCGGCCCGAGGTCGTACAGGTCGCGGACCTTGCCCGAGCGGACGAATCGGTCAGCGGTGAGCATCGGCGGTGGCCCTCCTGGTGGCGGGGTCGAGCGCGTCGAGGCGCGTGATGACGGCGGGCACGTGGGCGAGGTGGCGGCGATCGTCGAAACAGGCGTCGAGCGTCGCCGAGTCGAGTCGCTCGGTCACGGCCGGGTCGTCGGCAAGGACCTCGCGGAGCGGTCGTCGGGCATCGGCGGCGACGAAGGCGGCCCGCTGGACGAGCTCGTAGGCCGCTTCCCGCGTGAGACCGCCGCGGTCGACGAGCGCCGTCAGGACGCGCGACGAGGCGTGGAGGCCGAGGCCACGCTCGACGTTCTCGAGCATCCGCTCAGGCCGCACGACGAGCCCGTCGACCAGCCCGGCGACCTTCGCAAGGAGGTAGTCGAGCAGGATCGTGGCGTCGGGCAGGAGGACGCGCTCGGCCGACGAGTGGCTGATGTCGCGCTCGTGCCACAGCGGCTGGTTCTCGAGGGCCGCGCCGGCATAGGCGCGGATGAGCCGCGCCAGCCCGGCCACGCGCTCCGAGAGGATCGGGTTGCGCTTGTGGGGCATCGCCGAAGAGCCCTTCTGGCCGCCCCGGAACGGCTCCATGACCTCGCCGATCTCGGTGTGCTGGAGGTTCCGGACCTCGGTCGCGATCCGTTCCAGCGTGCCGGCGAGGACGGCCATCGCGCCGAGCAGCGCGGCGTGGCGGTCGCGCTGGACGATCTGGGTGCTGACCGGGTCGGCCCGCAGCCCGAGCTCGGCCATGACCTCGGCCTCGACCCCCGGCTCCAGGAGCGAGTACGTCCCGACCGGGCCGGACAGCTTGCCGGTGGCGATGTCGTCGAGGGCCGCCTCGAGACGCTGCCGGCCGCGGTCGACTTCGAACGCCCAGCCCGCGACCTTCAGCCCGAACGTCGTCGGCTCGGCGTGGACCGAGTGGGTCCGGCCCATCATCAGCGTGTCTGCCTCGGCGCGCGCCCGCGCGATGAGCGCCGCCAGCAGGGCGTCGCAGTCGCGCAGCAGCAGCTCGCCCGCGGTCCGCAGCTGGAGCGCGAGCGCGGTGTCGAGGACGTCGGAGCTCGTCAGGCCGAGGTGCAGGTACCGCCCCTCCGGCCCGATCGATTCGGCGACCTGGCTGACGAAGGCGATGACGTCGTGATCCGTTGTCCGCTCGATCTCATCGATCCGGGCGACGTCGATCCGCGCCCGGGCCTCGATGGCCGCGAGCGCGTCGGGCGGGACGCGCCCCCGCCTCGCCTGGGCGCGCGTGGCGGCCAGCTCGACGCGCAGCATCTGCTCGAAGCGGGCCTCGTCGGTCCAGATGGCGCCCATCTCCGGGCGCGTGTAGCGGCGGATCATCGGCCGGCCCCAACGGGTGACCCGGGCGACCCGGGCGCCGCGGTGGCGGGCTCGGGCAGGTCCCGCGCGATATCGCGCCGACGCTGGAGGCCATCCCAGCCGATGCGATCTGCCGCGGCCTCGGCGACCTGGCGGGCCGCGGCCAGGTCCGGGCCGCGCCCGACCACGGTCAGCACCCGGCCACCGTTCGTGCCCCAGCCGCCTCCCGGCCGCGCGAGCGTCCCGGCATGGAACACCAGGGCGCCCTCGGCTTCGGCCGCCTCGATCCCGCCGATCGCGTCGCCCCGACGCGGCGTGCCCGGATAGCCGTCCGTCGCGAGAACCACGCCGACCGCGGCCCCGGGCAACGCCGTGAGGCGGGCAGGGAACGACTCGGGGATGCGCCCGCGGGCAGCGGCCAGGAGGATCGAGCCGAGCGGCGAAGCCAGGCGGGGCAGGATCACCTGGGCCTCGGGGTCGCCCAGCCGGACGTTGCACTCGAGGAGCGCCGGCCCGCGAGCGGTCAGCATCAGGCCGGCGTACAGGAAGCCCTGGAACGGCGCTCCTCGGCGAGCCATCTCGGCCAGGAGTGGTCGGTGAACCATCTCGAGGATCGACTCGATGGCGTCGTCGTCGAGGTCGGGCAGCGGTGAGTACGCGCCCATGCCGCCGGTGTTCGGGCCGCGGTCGCCGTCAGACAGTCGCTTGTGGTCGCGCGCCGCCGGCAGGGCCACCGCCCGGCGGCCGTCGCAGATCGCGATGACGGTCGCCTCGCGGCCCTCCAGGCGCTCCTCGACGACGAGCGCCGGCT
>JBQGDI010000005.1:0-19350 GCA_052038965.1 Candidatus Limnocylindrales bacterium
CCGGACCTGCTCCGCCACCCGCTCCGCCGACAGGCCGTAGATGTCGAGCAGCGCGGCGTTCGGGCCGGACTCCACGTCGACGTCCCGGAGGCCGATCCGGTGGACCCGCGTCGGCCGATGCTCGGACAGGGCCTCGGCAACCGCGCCACCGAGCCCGCCGAGGATCGTGTGCTCCTCGACGGTGATGACGTGGTCCGTCCGCTCGGCCGCCTCGACGACGGCCTCGATGTCGAGCGGCTTGACCGTCGCGACGTGCACGACGCCGGCGTCGATGCCGTCGGCCGCGAGCAGCGCGGCGGCCTCGAGGGTCCGTGGCGTCTGGGCTCCCGTCGACACGAGGCTCACGTCGCTCCCGGTCCGGATCGTCACGGCCTTCCCGAGCTCGAAGCGGTGGTCGTCGTCGAACAGCTGGGCCGTCGGGTCGCGACCCAGCCGGACGTAGCACGGCCCGTCGTACTCGGCCGCCCAGCGGAGGGCGAGCCGCGCCTCGACGTGGTCGGCCGGGGCGACGCAGACCATGTTCGGCAGCGATCGCATGATCGTCAGGTCATCGACGATGATGTGGCTCATCCCGGTCTGGCCGGTGAACAGCCCACCGTAGCTGGGCGTGATCTTGACGTTCAGCCGCGGCTGGGCGATCAGGACCCGGACCTGGTCGAGCGGTCGCACGACCGCGAACGACACGAACGTGCTGATGAACGGGACGAGGCCCAGCGTCGCCATGCCCGCCGCGACGCCGAGCATGTTCTGCTCGGCGATGCCCATCTGGAGGTATCGGTCAGGGTGGGCCTTCTCGAAGATGTCGGCCCGGGTCGAGCTGCCAACGTCGCCGTCCAGCATGTAGATCCGATCGTCGCCGTCGGCCAGCTCGGCGACGGTCTCGCCGAAGATCTCGCGCATCGGCCGGCCAACCGGAAGCGGGGTCGCGAGCGTCATCGGGCCGGCCCTCCCGCCGGGGCGTCGGACGCCGGCGGTTCGCCCAGCTCGGCCATCGCGGCCGCGTATTCCTCGGGCTTGATCGCCCGGGTGTGCCAGAACCAGTGGCCCTCCATGAACGACACGCCCTTGCCCTTGGTCGTGGCCGCGATCACCGCGCCGGGTCGACCGTCGCCGCGCTGGGCCGCCTCGAGGACCGCGACGAGTTCGCCGACATCGTGCCCGTCGACTTCGAGCACGCGCCACCCGAAGGCCGACCACTTCGCGGCAAGCTCGCCGGGGCGCTGCGGCGGGATCCGGCCATCGGGCCCGTCGCCGGGCCAGCCGTACTGCTGGATCCGGTTGTGGTCGATGATCGCGACGAGGTTGTCGAGGTGGTAGCGGGGCGCGGCCATCGCGGCCTCCCAGACCTCGCCCTCCTGGCACTCGCCGTCGCCGAGCATCACGTACGACCGGACGTCGCGGCCGGTCAGGCGGGCCCCGAGGGCGATGCCCATGCCGGCCGAGATGCCCATCCCGAGCGAGCCGGTCGACATGTCGAGGCCGGGCAGCCGCGTCATGTCGGGATGGCCCTGGAGCCGGGAGTGGGCGGCGTCGAAGGTCAGCAGCTCCTCGACCGGGAAGTAGCCGCGGAGGGCCATCGCCGCGTACAGCGCGATCGACGAATGGCCCTTCGACAGGATGAAGCGATCACGATCCGGCCAGGCCGGCTCCTCGGGCCGGATGCGGAGGACGTGGAAGTACAGGACGGCCAGGATGTCGGCCGCCGACAGCGGTCCGCCGATGTGGCCCGCGCGCGCGTGGTTGACCGCCCGGATGACCTCGACCCGGATCCGGCGCGCGACCTCGCGAAGCTGGTCGAGGTCGGCCTCCGACCGGGTCGCGACGACGTCGGTCATGACGGGTCGGGCGTGGCGGCCCGCGCCGCGGCCGGCGCTGGGGTCAGGGCCTCGTAGGAGCCGAACACGACCGGTGGCGAGAAGATGCAGACGAGCTCGAGCGGCTCCGGGCCGTCGGATTCGGTGGCGTGCAGCGTGCCGGGCGTGACGTGGACGACGACCCCGGGCTCGACCTCCGCGGTCCCGTCCGGGGTGACGATCCGGCCGCGGCCAGCGGCGCAGTAGATCGTCTCCTCCTCGGCAGGGTGGACGTGGCCTGCCGGGCGGCTCCCCGGTGGGAAGACCGCGACGCCCATCGAGACCTGTCGGGCGGCGCTGTTGTGAGGCCCGAAGTAGCCGTGCCAGGTGCGGCCGGGGAGCGGCACGACCACGGCCTCGGAGCGGGCCACGCGCGTGATCATCGGGCACCTCGCGGCGAGGGACGCGGGTCGGATAATCGATTATCGAGAGTACTCGTCCATGAGGGCCGGGTCAAGGCCGGCCGACACGAGAAAGGGGTCCTCCGCCGGTTGGCCGGAGGACCCCTCGTCGTCTGGGGTCAGGCAGGCGAGCTGCCGACTACCAGCTGCACTCGTTCGGCGGATTCTCGGGGGTGCAGTCCGCCTCGGTCTTGATCAGCTCGATGATCTCGAAGGCTCGCTCGGGGTCGAGGATGACCGGCGTGCCGGTCTTCCCGTCCGGCCCGAACGGCGTGTAGGCCTGGACGACGTCGTTGACGCCGCCGTCGGAGTAGGTGCCGGTGCCGGTGACGCCCTCGTAGTCGATGTCCTTGCCGTCACGGATGAGGGCCAGGCAGTCGGCGTACGTGTAGCAGACCTCGCCGGGGGCCTCCCCGACCTCGTGCATGGCGGGCGCCCAGTCGCTGGCCTTGTACGACCCGCCGGCCTCGACGGCGAGGGCCGTCTGGACGAGCAGGTCGTAGGTCGTGTAGTGGTAGTTGCCGGTCGGGTCCTTGTCCGCTTCGGCGCTGTGCGGAGCCGCTTGCCAGGCCGCGGAGAAGAAGTCCCAGGCCGGGGTGTCGGCGTTATAGGTGAAGGCGGCGTAGCCGATGCTCTTCTGGGTCGCGATCGGTGCCGTGCCGAGGGTCCCGATGAACTCCGTCTGGATCCAGCCGGTCTCGCCGATCCAGTGCAGCGACGCGCCGGCCTCGATGGCCTCCTTGATCAGCGTCGCGGATTCCACCGACCCAGCCTGGACGATGACCGCGTCGGGGTTCAGCTCGTTGATTCGCCCGGCCTGCGCCCGGTAGGTCGCCTGCTCGGCGGGGACGTCGATGCGCGCCAGGACCTCGATCCCCACGGCCTCGGCCGACTTCTCCGCGGCATCAGCCGCCAGCTGGAAGCCCTCGACCTCGGTCGCGAAGATCACGACCTTCTTGGCGCCGATCACCTCGGCGTAGAGGATCCCGGACATGCCCAGCGCCTCGTCGAGGCCCTGTGCCCGGAAGATCGGCTCCGCGGCCTTGCCGCCGAGGTTGCCGGGGATCGCGCCGCCGTGGACCGACGGTCCCAGCGGCGAGTCGTTCTCCTGCCACCAGTCCATCATGAAGTCGCGGTAGGTCCGATAGCCGTGGGCGATGCTCACGACGATCTCGGCGCCGTGCTGCTCGAGGCAGGTGCGGGCCGCCTGGGCCTCACCCACGGTCCCGAGGTCCTCGTGGTACGGCTCCCAGGTACGGCCGAGCGGCGGGTCATCGTTGATGACTTCGTTGATCGGGAAGAGCACGTCCTCGGTCAGCGACTGGCCGTACGCGGCGAACTCGCCGGTGTAGTACGCCAGCTCGCAGACCGCGACCGGCTCGGCCGGCACCTGCGTCCCGGGCGCCTGCGTGCCGGGGGCCTGCGTCCCGGGGGCTTGCGTCCCCGGGGCCTGGGTCGGGGCGCCGGTGCAGGCGGCGACCAGGACCAGGGCCGCCAGCACCGTGCCGGTTCGTCCCGGTCTGATGTTCCTGAGTGCCATGTGCATACCTCCTCCAATTCCACTCGTTCCAGGTCTCAGATCCGGTAGCCCTCCTTCAGCTGCGCGGTCGTCAGATCCGATGCGTCCATCGCGGGGTCCGCCCGGCCGAGGCTGAGGACCATGACCCGGTCCGCCACCTCGAGGGCCTTCGTGGCGTTCTGCTCCGCGAGCACGATCGCGACGCCTCTGGTCCGATGGATGTCCTCGATTCGGTCGAAGAACAGGTCGACGTACAGCGGCGAGAGCCCGGCGGTCGGCTCGTCGAGGAGCAGGACCTTGGGGTCCTGCATCAGGGCCCGAGCGCAGGCGAGCATCCGGGATTCCCCGCCGCTCAGGGTTCCGGCCTTCTGGCCGAGGCGCTGCTTCAAGTCCGGGAACAGCCCGAACACCTCGCTCATCCGGACCTCGCGCGGCCGCGTGCCGATCATCCCGCCGATGTCGAGGTTCTCCAGCACGGTCAGGTCGGGGAAGGTGCCTTTCTCCTGCGGGACGTAGCCGATCCCGCGAATCGCCGTCTCGTAGGGCGGCAGGTGCGAGACATCCTCGCCCAGGAACCGGATCGTACCGGCCATCAGCGGGATCAGGCGGGCGAGCGTCGCCAGCAGGGTCGTCTTGCCCGCCCCATTGGCGCCGAGCACGGCGAAGATCTCGTCCCCGACCGTGAAGTCGAGGCCCTTGAGGACCGTGACCCCGTGATAGCCGCTGCGCAGGCCCTCGATCGCGAGGACGCCGGTCGTCCCGGTCACGGCCACGGCTCCGCCGGTCGCGCCCGCCACCGTCGGGTCCGGCACGGTCGCCTCGGGCGCGCCGGCCGAGGGCACGACCGCCTCGGGCACGGTCGCGTCAGACATGCCCTTCTCCGAGGTACTTCTCGACGACGGTCCGATTGTCGCGGATCGTCTGCGGGCTGCCGCGCAGCAGGACCTTGCCCTCGGCCATGAAGTGGACGTCGTCGCAGAGGGTCCAGATGACATTCAGGTCGTGCTCCACGATCACGACCGAGGTCCCGCCGGCGGCGAGCTCCCGCACCACGGCCATGACCTTCTCGGTCAGCTCCTCGGGCAGGCCGGCGGTGGGCTCGTCAAGGAGCAGGAAGGTCGGCTTCAGGAGCAGGCAGCGGACGATGTCGAGGAGCTTCTTCTCGCCGGCCGAGAGCGCGAACGCCGCGGGGTCTCCGAACCCGAAGAAGTCCAGGTAGTGCCGCATCTCCGCTTCGTGGCGGGCGAAGGCGGCTCGCTCGCTGAACAGCCGGTACGGCTGCTCGTATCTCGATTCGGTGACCGACAGGAGGAGCGAGTCCCAGATCGTCAGCTTGTCGAAGTCCATGATGACCTGGTTGCTCTTGACCACGCCGTGCTGCGCCATGCGGTAGGCCGGCAGGCTGGACAGCACGACCTCATCGCCGCCCGGCGGCAGCAGCGTGATCGTGCCCCGATCGAGGGCGATCGAATGCATGATCATCCGCATCAGCGTCGTCTTGCCGGCTCCGTTCGGCCCGATCAAGCCCTCGATCGGGTGGTCACCGAGCACGAGCTGGTTGACGTCGACCACGACCCGGCCCGAGAAGCTCTTGACGGCGTCCCGGATCCGGATGCGCGGCCGCTCCACCGACGCCGGTCGCGCGCTGACGGCGGGCGCCTCAGCGGCCATGGATGCCCTTCATCAGCCGGTCGCGACGCATGTCGCCGAGGAGCCCGAGCGGCCGGAACAGCAGGACGGTGATCAGGACCGCGCCGAACACGGCCTCGCGCAGGACCGGGATCGCCTGCGTGTACCACTCCCGCGGGAACGGGATGTACGACTGGACCACGATGTCGAACAGCGCGATCGTGAGCAGGGTCCCGACGACCGCACCCCAGACGCGAGCGGTCCCACCGAGGACCAGCCCGACCATCGCGGCGAGCGTGATGTCGACGCCGAGGTTGGCGATCTCGAGGAACCGGACCATGACGCCGTACAGCACGCCGAGCAGGCCCATGCCGGCCGAGGTGATCGCGAACATCCAGAGCTTCGTGCGAAACGCGGGCTTCCCGAGGCTGCGGGCCAGCGGCTCGTTGCTGCCCACGGCGATCAGGAGCCGGCCGTATGGCGAGCGGTGGACGCGCCGGACCAGGTACAGGATCAGGGCCACGATGACCGTCGCGACGACGAGCCAGGCGAACTCGTTCTCCTTCACGGTCCCGACGTCGAACGGGAAGCGGAGGCCGCCCATGCCCTGGGCGCCGCCGGTCAGGTCCTTCTCCGTCGTCGCGAGGATCGCGACGGCCGTCGCGAAGCCCAGGGTGCCCATCAGCATCCCGTCGGTGTCGAGGTCGGCGATGACCCAGCCGACGAGCAGCCCGGCCAGCCCCGCCATCAGCGTCGCCAGCGTGGCGCAGACCAGGAACTGCCACGGATCCCCGAACGGCCAGTCGACCTTCACGTACAGGACGCCGAAGGTGTACATGCCGATGCCCCAGAACCCCACGACGCCGAAGTTGGCGATCCGGGTCAGGCCGAGCTGAAGATGGAGCAGCAGCGCCAGGCCCATGACCACGACGACCTCGAACAGGCCGGAGATGAGGAAGGCGTCGAGCCAGTCGAGCATCGGTCAGACCTTCCCCGCCTCGGCCAGCCGTCGGCCGCGGACCTTGAGGATGAGGACGAAGGCGATGATCAGCACCAGCTGCGCGTAGAGGACCTGGTCGAACTGGAGGGTCATCGCGGCGAGCGCGATGCCCGTCGCGACGCCGACCACGATGACACCGCCGAGGCCCCAGCTCCCGCCGACGAGGACGACGAGCAGGATGAGCAGGAACTGCCGCCAGCCGAGCAGCGGAGCGACCGAGGAGTTGACCCCGAAGAAGGCCCCGGCGAGCCCGCCGGCAACGCCCGCGATGAACCACATCAGGAGGGTCACCGCGAGCGGTCGGATGCCGCTCACCTGGGCCAGGGCCTCGTCGCTGGCGAGGGCCCGGATCTGGAGGCCGAGGCGCGATCGCTGGATGAACAGGTAGAGCGCCAGGGCCAGCACGAGCACGCTGCCGAGCGCGAGCAGGCGGAACGAGCTCACGCCGACGCCGAGCACCGAGACCGTGTCCGGCGGCGGGACGTCGTAGAACCGGACCGGGTAGCCGAACACGAACTGCAGGCCGTGTCGCAGGAAGATCGACAGCCCGAACGAGATGATGATCAGCTCGAGCGTGCCGACATTCCGCCGGCGGGCCGGACGGAAGATGAACAGGTAGGTCGCGACGCTCACGAGGCCGGCCAGGAGGCCGGCCGGGAAGAGCACGGTGTAGAAGTCCAGCTCGAAGGTCGTATTGGCCCACATCCCGAAGTACGCACCGAGGGTGATCGTCTCGGAGTAGGCGACGTTGATCAGCCCGGTGAGGCGGTAGAGCAGGGCGAAGCCGATCGCGGCCAGCACGAGCGGCGCGTGCTCGGTGAGCCCGATGACAAGGGCCTGCGTGAGGTACTCCATCAGGCGCCGCCCACGGCCCTCGGCGCGAGGAGACGGCGACCCGCGAGCGCGGCCGTCGCCCACGATCTCCGGTTGTCGAACGGTGCCCGGCTGGTCACTGCGTTCGCCCGCCCTCCTGGACAGGACCCGGGACGCCCACCTGGGAGAGACCCAACACCGGCCGACCTGACGACCGATGATCGATTATCGAGGATAGTATGAGGGCGCATCCGGCATTGCAAGCGATATTCGGGAGGCCGGCGATGGGCGCACAGGGCCGTAGGTCACCGCCGATCGCGACCGACGGCCGGCACGCCGGTGGCCTCGTCCGGGTGGTGGCGGCGGCCGCGACGATGGGCACGCTGGGGCCCATCGCGGCGGTCGCCTACGCCCAGGGCCTTGGCCCGGCGACGTTGAGCACGCTTCGGGCCGCCATCGGCGCGGCGATCCTCGGTGCGCTGGTGGTGGCCTCGCTCCAGCCGTCGATCGATCTCCGGCGCCTGGCGCGCCGGCAGCGGGCGACGCTGGCGCTGGTGGTCGTCTCGAACGCCCTGACGAACCTCCTCCTGTTCCTGGCCTTCGGCGCGATGGCAGTCGGGCTGGTCATGGTCCTGTACTACGCCTACCCGGCGATCGTGGCCTTCCTCGCCGCGGCCCTCGGGCGCGAGCGGCTGACGCAGGTCCGGATCCTGGCCCTCGCCTCCGCCGGGGTGGGGATTGCGCTCGTCCTCGGCGGCCAGCTCGATCCCGGGGCCCACGCGACGACCACGGGCTTGCTCCTGGCCGGGGCGGCTGCGACCTGCCATGCGATCTACGTCGTCGCGATCCCGAACGGCTTCGACGACGTGCCGGCGGTCCAGGCGACGTCCCTCGTCCTCGCCGGCGGCGTGGCCATCTCCGGGGCGGCCGCCCTCCTCCTCGACGGGCCCGCCGTGGTCGGCGAGTGGCTGGCCTCGCCCGTGGCCTGGGCCGCGATCCTCTGCGCCGGGACCGTCGGCGCATTGCCCAAGGTCTGGGTCATCGGTGGCATTCGGCTGATCGGCAGCACTCGGGCCGCCGTCGCGATGCTCGTGGAGCCGATCGTGGCCGTCGCGGTTGCCGCCGTCGCGCTCGGCCAGGGGCTGACGGCCATCGAGCTCGCCGGCGCGGCGGCGATCCTCGTGGCGGTGGTGCTGGCGCAGGTCCCGGCACGGAAGCCGTCGATGCCCGGCCCCCCGTCCGGGCCGGCAGCGGCAGAGCCGGCCCGGCTCGAGGTGGGCTGACGGCAATCCGGCGCGACGTGGCGCGGGCGCCGCAAGGGTCAGTGCGGCTTGGCGTCCGGGTCCGGCAGGATGAGGTCGCGGATCGCGCCCTGGAGATCGTGGAACGACTTGACGAACGCCCGGAGCGTCCGGGCACTGGCGCCGAAGCCCTCGAACTCCTCCGGCGAGAGCCCGTCGGGCTCGTACGCCCGGCGGAAGTCGGGGATCCGGGCATATAGATCGTCGATGAGCGCCGAGTCGACCGGGATGTCCATCCTGGGCTCCGGGACGATCCCGCTGTCGTTGAACCGGACCTGCCAGGCGTACGGCATCGTCATGCTCACGTCGCCGCCGACAAGCTCTGTCCAGTGCAGCCGGTGACGGTACGCGGCGGCCAGCAGGCGGGATCGATAGCCCCGCTCGCGGAAGATCGCGTAGGCCCGCTTGAAAGCCGCGATGCCGGCCCAGTTGGCCGCGTCCGGGTGGAGCGCCACGTTGTCCCGCTCGACGAGGACCTTCATCCAATCGTCGAGCCGGCCGATCATGATCGTCACGATCGGGGACATCGTCGAGATGTCCTCGCCGGCCGCCTCGCGCCGACGCAGGCCCCGCTCGACCGCCTCGGCGGCGGCGACGGCCTGCGGGACCGTGAAGCTGACGGTCGAGTTGATGCTGATGCCCCGCGCGGTGGCCTCCTCCATGCCGGTCAGTCCCGCGGCGGTGCACGGGAACTTGACCTGGATGTTCGGCGCGAGCTCGCCGAAGCGCAGCGCCTGCTCCAGCATTCGCTCGGCGTTCCGATGGTTGGCGGGGTTGAGCTGGAGCGACAGCCGGCCGGCCTTGCCACGCCGCTGGTCGAACACCGGCCGCAGCACCGACGTGCCCCGGACGGCCATCTCCTCGACGATCGCCCAGGTCAGGTCGAGCTCGGTCCACGTCGGCATCTCGGCGGCGAGCTGGTGGACCCGCGGCAGCCAGTGGGCCCCCTCCTTCTTCAGCACCTCGAGCACGATGCTGGGGTTCGAGGTCGCGCCGGTGGCCCCGCGCTCGACCGCGTAGGCAAGCTCCTCGACGGCACAGGAGTCGTTCCAGTACTGGGTCGGGGTCTCCTGCGTCATCCGGAGCAGGGGACTCTCGAGCGCGGCGAGCACCATGGCGTGGCCTCCGGGGCGTGTGGACTGATATCATCGATCATCGATTGTCAGGCTGCAAGGGGATCGCGGACCGGGGGGTTGGCGCCTTGACGCTCGGGGTTCGCAGCACCTAGAGTTATCGACAATCGATTATCGATCCGGATTGGGCGTCCCCGGGTTGCAGGGTGGCAGTGGCGACGGTGGTCCTCCTCGGCACGCTCGACACCAAGGGCGAGGAGCTCGGCTACCTGCGCGAGCTCGTGCTCGCGGCCGGCTGCGACGCCATCGTCGTCGATACCGGGGTTCGCGGTGGCTCGGCGCTGGCCGACGTCCCGGCCGATGCCGTCGCCGCAGAGGGCGGCGCGGATCGGGCCGTCCTGGCCCGGGAGGGAGATCGGGGCCGCGCGGTCGCGGCCATGACCCGTGGCGCCCCAGCCGTCGCTCGTCGTCTCCGCGCGGAGGGGCGCCTCGACGCCATCCTCGCGATCGGCGGATCGGGCGGCTCCGCGATCGCCGCGGCCGCGATGCAGGCGCTGCCGTACGGCGTCCCGAAGCTCCTGGTCTCGACGATGGCCTCCGGGGACACTCGGCCGTACGTCGGCACGAGCGACATCGCGATGCTCCACTCGGTCGTCGACTTCTCGGGCCTCAATCGGTTCTCCGAGCGGATCCTCGCCAGCGCCGCGGCGGCGATCGTCGGCATGGCCCGCGAGCACGCCGGGTCCGGCGTCCGACTGGACGCCGCGGGCCCGGACCAGCCGCTCGTCGGCGCGACGATGTACGGCAACACGACGCCCTGCGTGACCGTCGCCCGCGAGCTCCTGGAGGCGCGCGGCTACGAGATCCTCGTCTTCCATGCCATGGGCGCCGGCGGCCGATCGATGGAGGCCCTCGTCCGGTCGGGCGTCATCACCGCCGTCCTCGACATCACGACCTCGGAGCTGGCCGACGAGCTCGTCGGCGGCGTCTGCAGCGCCGGGCCGGACCGCCTCGAGGCGGCGGGCTCACTCGGCCTGCCCCAGGTCGTGAGCCTGGGCGCGCTCGACATGGTCAACTTCGGGCCGATCGACACTGTTCCGGCCCGTTTCCGCGACCGGAACC
The DNA here is from genome assembly GCA_052038965.1 of Candidatus Limnocylindrales bacterium. GTDB lineage: Bacteria > Chloroflexota > Limnocylindria > Limnocylindrales > CSP1-4 > UBA5189. Next base: position 10,712 of record JBQGDI010000005.1, read on the forward strand.
TGTACCAGCACAACGCCGCGGTCACCCTGATGCGGACGACCGCGGGCGAGTGCGCGGAGCTCGGCCGAATCCTGGCCCGGAAGCTGAATGCGGCGACCGGACCGCTCGCGGTATTCGTCCCCACCCACGGCCTGTCGATGATCGGCGCGCCGGGCGGGCCGTTCCACGACCCCGCGGCCGATGCCGCGCTGGTCCGGGAGCTGCGATCGGGCCTCCGCGACGACATCGAGGTGGTCGAGATGGCCACCGACATCAATGACCCCGCCTTCGCGCGTGCGATGGCCGAGCGTCTCGACGATCTGTACCGGTCGTGGGCCGCTTCGTCGCTGGCGGTCGTGGCAGGAGGAGGTGCATGACGGAAGGCGGAGCAGTGTTGCGGCTTTGGCCGCGCAGCGAGAACCCGACGCCTGTTCGTCGCCCGTGGCGACGCCACCAACCGAGCTCGAGGAGGAGATTGCGGTGCCCTTGAAGGAAGATGTCCTCGACCAGTTCCTGGGGGACGAGGCGTTCCCGATCGAATGGACGTCGGAGACCGAGAAGCTGCTCTTCTGGGTCTACGACGACCTGCATTGCCCGAAGCCGCTGAGCCCGATGTACGAGGACATCGGCGGCTGGTGGCTGTCCTGTGACCACATGTTCCGGCGCTTCGGCACGCCGTTCGCGACGGACTGGATCTACAAGAACATCAATGGCTACCTGTACACCGCCGCGATCCCTGCGGAGGCTGGCCTCGAGATCGTGACGCAGGAGTACGACCTCGAAACCCGCCCGATCGTCCCGCAGGGCCATGACGCCGGCTACGCCGGCAAGATCGGCGCCTACCTCGGCGCGGTCCTGCCCGTCTACGGCCACAACTTCGTGACCTGGTGGCGGACGCGGTTCGTGCCCGAGATGCAGCGCAACTTCGACTACATCGAGGGCATGCTCGACAAGAAGGCCGAGCTCAGCCTGGCCGACGCGGCGGTCCTCCTCGAGGACGCCATCGACATGCACGACCGCCACTGGAAGATCCACTGGATGCTGAACTTCGCGCAGCTCAGCGCGACGCTCAACCTCCGGGCGGTCATGGAGAAGACCCACGGCAAGATCGACGAGGTCCTGCTGGGCCGGCTCCAGAGCTCGGCCAACGATCGCAACTGGGACAAGATCCGGGCCCTCTGGGAGATGCAGGAGGAGGTCAAGGGCGACGCCGAGCTGGCGAAGGCCTTCGACAGCCCGTCGGCAACCGAGATCGTTACCCGCCTCCAGGCCAGCGAGCGAGGCCGCCGGTTCATCGACGAGCGGGTCGTGCCGTACCAGAAGGAGTTCGGCTGGCACGCCGTCTGGAGCCACGAGTTCATCTTCCCGAGCTTCCGGGAGGACATGACCCCGGTCATCCAGCTCGTCCGCGACCAGTACGCGTCGGGCTACGACTACCCGGCCGCGGTCGCCAAGCTCAAGGCCGACATCGACGCGGCCGCGGTCGAGATCCTCGAGGGCCTCGAGGGCGAGGCGCTCGAGGAGATGCGGGCCGCCAACGAGATCAACCTGAAGATGGCGCCGCTGACCCCGGACCATCACTTCTACATCGACCAGGGCGCCAACGCCCACGTCCGGCTCGTGCTGATGGCCATCGGCGAGAAGCTCGTCGAGATGGGCGTCCTCGATCGGGCCGACGACGTGATCCTGTTCCACTACAACGAGCTGCGGGCCTTCATCGGCAACCCGACCGGTATGGACGGCCGGGCGATCGTGGCCGCGGCCCGGGCCAAGCGAGCCGACGCCGAGAAGGTTCGGCCCAAGGACTGGGTCGGCACGGTGACCGCCACCCAGCTGGCCTTCCCGTACCTGAACCTGTGGGGCTTCCCCGACAAGTTCTACCGCTCCAAGGAGCAGGAGTTCGGCAAGGTCAAGGGCATCGCCGGCTCGCCCGGCGTCGTCGAGGGCGTGGCCCGGGTGGTCATGTCCGAGGGCCAGTTCGACAGCCTCCAGGTCGGGGAGATCCTCGTCTGCGAGATGACGAACCCCGCCTGGCAGGTCCTGTACGGGAAGATCACCGCGGTCGTCACGGATGCCGGCGGGACGGTCTCCCATCCGGCCGGCCTGGCCCGCGAGTACGGCATCCCGGCCGTCGTCGGCACCTCGGTGGCGACGACCCGGATCAAGACCGGCGACAAGCTCCGCGTCGACGGCGGCACCGGCGTCGTGGAGATCCTGGAAGCCGCAGCGACTCCCGCACCCGCGCTGGCGGGCGTCGGGATGCGCGACTGACCGTCCGACCTTGACCCGCCAGGCGATCTCGCGCAGCGTCCTCAGCGACCAGGTCAAGGACGCCCTGCTCCAGGCGATCCTGGACGGCCGCTACCCGCCCGGCGCCCGGATCGTCGAGACCCGGGTTGCCCGGGAGCTCGGCACGAGCCAGGCGCCCGTCCGGGAGGCACTGCGCGACCTGGAGGGTCTCGGCGTGGTCGAGACCACCGCGTTTCGGGGAGCTCGTGTCCGCCGCCCGTCGGCGGACGAGCTCCTCGAGGCGTTTGCCATCCGAGCCGAGCTCGAGTCCCTTGGCGCTCGACTCGCCATCCCGAACCTCTCCGAGGGGGACCTCGCCGAGCTCGCTGGCTACGTCGCCGAGATGGAGGAGGCGGCCGAGTCCGGCGACGTCCATCGCGAGGCCACCGCCGACGCGGCCTTCCACGGTCGGATCATCGCGCTCGCCGGGAATGCGACCCTCGGTCGCGTCTGGCGGACGCTCGAGCCGTTCTCGCGGACCTACATCACGATCGTCGCGCCGGGCGCCGACCGGCGCCGGATCGCCGAGCAGCACGTCCCGGTCCTCGAGGCGTTGCGACGCCGCGACCCGGAGCTGGTGCGGACGGTGCTCCACGAGCATTTCGAGGACGCGGCCGCGAGCCTTGCCAGCCATTGGCCCGAGGGCGGACCACCGGGCCTCGACGACGTGGCTGTGGGCACCGCTGCGATCCCGGCCACATCGCTGTCGGACCTTGCCGCCCGGACGGCCTGACCGCGACAGCCCCACCGGACGAAAGGACGCCATGAACCAACAGCCCCAGCTCAGCGAGGAGATGTCGGCCGGTCCCGCCCGGCTGCGGGTCGACGTCTTCGGCGGTCCGCCGCGGGAGCACGTCCTCGACGACCTGACGTTCCTCAACTACCGTCTCGCCGACGTCCGCATCTCGCCGAGGGTCACGCTGCCCGGGCCGGACATCGTCTGGCACCAGGACGGCGACAAGACGATCGACTACGACGGCCGCGTCATGCGCTTCGGCGGACCATGGCCGGCCGGGCCGATCCAGAAGGTCATCGTCGCGCTGCTGGCGCTCCGGATGGAGGCTGCGGGGCTGCACCCGTTCCATTCGTCAGCCGTCCGGTACCGGGACCGAACCGTGCTGTTCCTCGGCGGTGAGTCGAACCACGGCAAGTCGATGGGCCAGATCGAGGCATGCCGTCGCGGCGCGGCCCTCGTGTCGACCGAGACGACGGTCGTCGACGAGGCCGGGCGGGCCGTCATGGGCTCGAAGTCGGCCTTCCTCAAGAAGCGCACCGAGGGCACCGAGCGGGCCGACAAGGCAGCCCCCGAGCGCGGTGTCGAGAAGTTCTTCGGCGACATGCCATCGTGGGAGCTGTGGACCGAGCCGAGCCCGGTCGACGTCGTCGTCGTCCCGGCGATCGACGGCAACTTCGATCCGTCGATCGCCCAGATGATCCCGTTCGAGCGCCAGTTCCAGACGCTCCACTCGCTCCAGAACTACTTCCTCCTCAACGAGCTGCTGGCGCCGCGCGTCCCGATGCCGATCGTCGACACCGAGGCGCTCCGGCGCGAGCGGGCCGGCTTTGTCGAGCGGTTCTCAGACCGGCCGTATTTCTTCGCCCGGGCGGCGACGCCGCAGGTCCTGCTGGACCTCGTCGACGAGGTGCTCTGAGGCCCGCATGCAGCCATTCCGGTACGCCCGCCCGGGGAGCCTCGGCGAGACGGTCGAGCTGCTCGCGTCCCACGGTCCCGACGCCCGCGTCCTGGCGGGCGGGACCGACCTCGTCATCCGACTGCGTGACGGGACGCTCCGGCCGACGGTCGTCGTCGACGTCAAGCGGGTCCCCGAGCTCCAGTCGGGCATCCGCATCGAAGGTGGACGTCTCGTCATCGCCGCGACCACGGTCATGACCGACGTCATGGCCGATCCGTGCGTCCGGCGTGACTTCCAGGCGCTGGCCGAGGCCGCCGCCGTGGTCGGGTCGGTCCAGATCCGGAACCGCGCGACCCTGGCCGGCAACCTGTGCAACGCCTCGCCAGCCGCGGACACGGCGCCACCGCTCCTGGTGTTCGGCGCGGGCCTCCTGATCGCCGGACCGGCGGGGGAGCGGAGGATCGCGCTCGACGACTTCTTCGTCCGGTCCGGCGTCACGACGCTGGCGCGCGGTGAGCTCGTCACGGCCATCGAGCTACCGATGCCGCGGCGGCGGCGCGGGTCGGTCCACCTCCGCCGCACCCGCCGGCGAGGTCACGACCTCGCGTCGGTGACGCTGGCCTGCTCGGTCGACGACGCGGGGACCGCGCGCCTGGCTTACGGCAGCGTTGGGCCACGGCCACTGCTGGTCGTCGACACGACCGGCGTGCTGGCCGACCCGGCGACCCCGGACTCGGTCCGCGACGAGATCCTCCGGGCGATGCTGGCGGATGCGAGCCCCTCGCCGCGGTCGATGCGCGCCGGCCCCGACTACCGCCTGGCGATGCTGGCGGTGCTCGCCCATCGCGGCCTCTCGATCGCCGCGGCCCGCCTCGGGGAGGCGCCATGAGCGCCCGCCAGGTGCCCGGGCCCACCGCGACGATGTCGATCGAGGTCACCGTGAACGGCCAGCGCCGGGTCCTCGAGGTCGCCGCCCATCACACCCTGCTCGACGTGCTGCGCGACGACCTCGGGCTGACCGGCGCCAAGGAATGCTGCCTCGTCGGGGAGTGCGGCGCGTGCACCGTGCTGCTCGACGGCCGGCCGGTCGACTCGTGCCTCGTCCTGGCCGTCGAGGCCGACGGGGGCGAGGTGACGACGGTCGAGGGCCTGGCCGTCGACGGCCGGCTGACGCCGCTCCAGGCGGCGTTCCTCGACGAGGGTGGCGTCCAGTGCGGCTTCTGCATCCCAGGCCAGGTCGTGGCCGCGCACGCGCTCCTCCGGGACAACCCGCACCCGACGCTCGAGGAGGTCCAGGAGGGCATGGCCGGCAACCTCTGCCGCTGCGGCTGCTACTGGCAGATCAGCGAGGCGATCCTGTCGACAGCCCGGGAGGCCGGCCGGTGACCGGGATTCGCGTCGGGGACTCGCCGCAGCGGGTTGGTGGCTATGGCCGCGTGACCGGCCAACAGGAGTACGTCGCCGACATCCACCTACCGGGCGAGCTCCACGCCAGCCTCGTGACCCTGCCCGTGGCCCACGCCCGGATCCGGTCGATCGACACGAGCGCGGCCGAGGCCGTGCCGGGCGTCCGGCTCGTCATGACGCCAGCCGACCTGCCCGATCCGATGCCGCGCTTCGGGCCGCAGTTCGAGGACCGCCCGGTCCTCGCGGCCGGGGAGGTCCTGTACCACGGTGAGCCCGTCGCGGCCGTCGCGGCCGACACGCGCGAGATTGCCGCGGCGGCTGCGGACCTCGTCCGCGTCGACTACGAGGAGCTGCCCGCCGCGGTGACGGTGGCCGCGGCCCTCGCCCCCGATGCGCCGCTGGTCCGCGACCCGGCCCTCCGGCCGAACGACCCGCTCGCCGCCACGAACGTCCTGCGCGAGCACCGGGTCGGCTGGGGCGACCTCGACGGCGCGACCGCCGACCTCGTCGTCGAGCACGCCTACTCGTTCCCGATGGTGACCCATTTCGCGATCGAGCCGCACGCCTACATCGCCGCGCCGCAGGGCGACGGGATCGTCGTCTGGAGCCCGATCCAACACCCGAACTGGCTCCAGAAGACGCTCGCCAGGCTGCTCGGCCTGCCCCTGTCGAAGGTCCGGGTCCTGGCGCCCGATCCCGGCGGCGGCTTCGGTGGCAAGCAGCACGCGAAGTACGAGCCGCTGGTCGCCTTCATGGCCCGCCGTGCCGGGCGGCCGGTCCGCCTTGTGCTGTCCCTCGAGGAAACGTTCCAGGCCGTCCGGCGCGCCGCCTGCGAGATCAACGTCCGGACGGGGGTCGATCGCGACGGGACGATCGTCTTCCAGGACGTCGCCGCGGACTACCTCATCGGGGCCTATGCCGACATCGCCGACCGGGTCGTGGGGAAGGGCAGCTACCCGGGCTGCGGGCCGTATCGCGTCCCCGCGGCGAGGATCGTCGCGCGGGCCATCCTGTCCCACACCGTCCCGTCGACGGCCTTCCGCGGATTCGGCAACCCCCAGGTCAACTGGGGGGTGGAATCGAACCTCACCGACGCCGCGATCGCGCTCGGCCTCGATCCCCTGGAGCTCCGACTCCGGAACCTCGCCCGCCGCGGCGAGGCATTCATCCCCTTCGACACGCCGGCCGACGGCGACTGGCAGCAGACCGTCCGCCGCGCCGCGGAGCTGATCCACTGGGACGCGCCGAAGCCAGCGGGCCGCGGGCGGGGCATCGCGATCGGGATCAAGTCCGGCCCTACGACCGGCCTGTCGTACGCCACGGTCCGGCTGCTCGCCGACGGCAGCGTCGTCGTCTATGCCGGCACATCCGACATGGGCCAGGGCGCCCGGACGGTGTTCGCCCAGATCGCCGCCCACGAGCTCGGCGCGGCACTCGACTGGGTCACCGTCGTCATGGGCGACACGATCGTCGTCCCGTACGACCAGCAGACCTCCGCCAGCCGCTCGACCGTGCTGATGGGCAACGCGGTGCTGGCCGCGTGCCGCGAGATCCAGGCGAAGCTCCGGGCGATGGCGGCCGGCCTCCACGGCCTCGCCGAGGCCGATGTCGTCGTGGACGCGGGCGTCGTCCGACTCCCGGATCGGGAGCTGACGGTCCTCGAGGTCCTCAAGCCCGGCCTCGGCCGGCTCGGCGGCGAGCTCGTCGGCAACGGCGAGATGCGCAAGGAGGACGAGCCCGGCCATCCGCTCGGCGGCAGCGCGGCATTCTTCGAATTCAACTGCACGGCCGTCGAGGCAGAGGTCGACCACGACACCGGCGACGTGACGCTCACTCGGTACGTGACCGTCTCGGACGTCGGGAAGGCCCTCAACCCGCTGCAGGTGAAGATGCAGGACGAGGGCGCCGCGATCCAGGGTCTCGGGCACACCCTGATGGAGCACTACATCTTCGACGAGGCCGGTCGGATCCGGAACCTCGGGGCGATCGACTACCGGATCCCGACGAGCATGGACCTGCCGCTCGAGATGGTCAGCGATCTCGTCGAGAACGGGGATGGCCCCGGGCCGTACGGCTCGAAGGGCATGAGCGAGGGTGCCCTGCTGTGCGTCTCGGCCGCGGTCGCGGCGGCCGTCCGCGACGCCTCGGGGGCGGTCATCCGGGACCTGCCGCTGTCACCCGAGCGAGTCTGGCGGGCCCTGCACGAGCCGGCGCGCGTCCCGGAGGAGGTCGTGTCATGAGCGACGCCGTCGACATCGGGCCGATCGGCCGCCAGACTCCCGAGCAGGTCGTGGCCGCGGCCCGCCTCGTTCGCGAGGGTCGGATGATCTCCCTCGCCGCGACGCGCTACCCGGGCATGCCGCTGTTCCCGGGACACCCGCCGTTCCAGGTCCTCAACTACCGGACGCCACGCGGCATCAGGGTCACCGGCGCCAAGCCTTGGGGCCCGGTCAACGACGCGGGCCTCGGCTACATGGCCGAGTACGTCATGGCGACCTCGCATTCCGGCGCCCACATCGACGCCCTGGCCCACATGACCGTCGGCGACGACATGCACTGGTACGGCGGCGGCGCAGCCGACGCGCACCTCACGGACTTCGGGCCGACGTACCTCGACGCCTCGACGTTGCCGCCGTTCTTCAGCCGGGGCGTCCTCCTCGACGCGGCCGGGCACCGCGGCCTCGCCTGCCTGCCGAAGGGCTCGCCGGTCGATGCCGCGGAGCTCGAGGCGATCTGCGCGGCCGAGGGCGTCGACGTCCGGCCGGGCGACGTCGTCGTCATCCGGACCGGCTACATGGGGCTGTGGCCCGACGCCGAGGCCATGGCCGCCCACAAGACCCCCGGCCCGGACGTGTCCGCCGCCCGCTGGCTCCTGGAGCGCGGCGTCGTCGCCACCGGCACGGACACCGAGACCTACGAGGTCCAGCCGGCACCCGATCCAGGCCCAGGCGGCAATCCCCAGCCGGTTCACACGCTGCTGCTGATCCAGAACGCGATCTACCTGATGGAAAGCCTCGATCTCGAGACCCTCGCGCGGGAGCGCGTATACGAGTTCCTGTTCGTCGCCCTGCCGCTGAAGATCCGCGGCGCCACGGGCTCGATGGTCGATCCCGTGGCGGTCGTGTGAAGGAGGCCGCCGTGACCGTCGCAGCGTCCGCTCCCCCGGCCGGGAGCCGCGCGGAGCCGATTCCCCAGGCGATGGAGGCCCTCGTCGTGCTCGAGCCGAACCGGTTCGAGATCCGCGAGGTGGCGGTCCCCCGGCCGGGCCCCAACGAGGTCCTGGCCCGGGTCCGGGCGGTCTCGATCTGCGGCACCGACGCGCACATCATC
>JBQGDI010000006.1:0-14723 GCA_052038965.1 Candidatus Limnocylindrales bacterium
GCCGCGACCGGATGATGCTGGTCCACGAGACGTCGAACTTCCAGCTCCAGCGCGGCACCACGGCGTGGAGCCCCCCGGCCGTCCCGGTCGACCAGCTGATGCTCACGACCATGGGCGGCTGGCTCGAGAGCCGCGTCCTCATCCCGAATCTCCCGAACGGCCCGTTCTCCATCGAGGAGTGGAAGCACCTCGCGGCGATGGCCCGCGACCACGAGGTCAAGGTCGTCTACGCCGGCTTCCTGCTGCCGTTCGGCCACAAGGCGTCGCTCGTCAAGGTCACGGAGCGGAAGATCAAGACGGCGCCAGACGGCCGCCCCGTCGCGTACGCGTTCCAGCGGATGTTCATCATCGTCCGCGAGCCGGAGAAGCAGTTCGACTCGACGACGCCGCTCGGCGGGGGCGTCCGCCCCGAGCTGGCGATGCCGCTGCAGACGGTCCGGATCCTGACGCGCGTCACCCCGGACCTCGACAAGCCCGGGCCGATGCCGGGCAAGACGCCTCCCGGCGACCCGACGCTGTTCGTGCCGTACGTCGGCGGCGCCCCGTTCCCGTTCAAGATCCTGGCGGTCGACCGCGAGAACAACACGGTCGAGTACCGGGGACCCCTGGCGTTCATCGACCGTGCCCGGACGGAGCCGACCGGGGCCCTATCGACGGCGCTCGGCCTCTACAACGCCCTCACGGCAGACAGGCGGATGCCCCTCGACGGCCAGCGTCTCGCCTTCGCGGAGGGCGACGCTCCGGACGACACGACGCTCGCCACGGACGGCCTGAGGTTCGACGCGACGATCCTCGCCAATGCCGGCTCCGTCCCCCAGGACGAGGCGAGGTTCCTGCCGACGCTCGATCGGGCCGACGTCGTGGTGCCCTCGATGAGCGCCCTGGCCGGGGCCAGGCAGGTCTTCGGGCTCGAGTACCCGCCGGCCTACCTGCAGCAGGGCTTCACGAACAACGTCGGCAAGGTGTTCCTCCAGGTACCGCTGCTGGACGGGCCGACGCCGCTCGAGTTCGCGGGCCAGAGCGATCGTTCCGGCGGGTTCGTGACGCCCAGCCTGAACGTCAACGGCCTGAGTCGGCTGACCGGGCCGATCGGCGGGACCGTCGCCGACGCCATGAGCGGCCAGTTCAAGCCCGACCAGTTCTTCGCCGGCGTCAAGGCGAAGCTCTTCGGCGTCGTGGAGCTGTCGGAGCTCCTGAAGCAGCTGCCGTTCGATCCCGCGAACGTGCCGACCTTCGTCGGCCAGGCCCTCGACGTCGCGACGACCCTCGCCGAGAACGCGCGCCGGCTGTCGTCCGGGATCGACCAGGTCAAGGCGACGGTCGGCAACAGCGCCGATGTTCTGAAGACGAAGCTGACGGCGTTCGCCACGGACTTCGCGGCGATCACCGCCAATCCGAAGGCGGTCACTCAGGCAAAGATCCTCACCGACCTCAACGACATCCTGGCCGCGCTCCCTGAGTTCCGAGAGGCGCTCAAGACCGCGACGAGCCTGCCGCGCGCGCAGCTCGAGCAGCTCCAGGGCCTCGTGCAGCGGCTCGAGGACCAGCTCGCGACCGCCGCCGAGGTCGCCAAGTACGTCGTGCAGCTCGCGAACGGCCAGCTCGTGCCGGAGGTGGTCTCCGCGCGACTCGACTGGTCGACCCAGATCCCGCGCTACAAGCTCGGCGGCTCGCCGACGACCCCGCCCGTGCAGGACGCGATCATCTCGCCGGTCGATGCCGCCGGGAATCCGATCGAGAGCGCGACCCTGAAGCTGGCGGTCGACCTGCAGGCCCCCACGGTCCCGAACAAGCCGCCGAGCGCGCTCGTCTCGTGCTCGATCTCGGCCGTCGACCTCCAGCTGATCGCGCCCCAGACGTTCCTCGTCCTGCACTTCAAGAAGCTCGAGTTCTCCGTCGTCCCGGGGAAGAAGCCGGACGTGAACGTCGTCCTGGCGGACAACGCGATCGAGTTCCAGGGCCCGTTGCGGTTCGTGGAGACCCTGAAGGAAGTCATCCCGTTCGACGGCTTCAGCGACCCGCCGTACCTCGACGTGACCGCGAAGGGGATCGACGCCGGGTTCACGATGGCGATCCCCAACCTCTCGGTGGGGATCTTCAGCCTCGAGAACATCTCCGTCGGGGCGAAGCTCGTCGTGCCGTTCATCGACGACTCGCTGCAGGTCGGGTTCAACTTCTGCACGCGGGAGAACCCGTTCCGCCTGAGCGTGATGCTCTTCGCCGGCGGCGGCTTCGTCGGGGTCACCGTGACGCCCGCTGGCGTGAAGGTGCTCGAGGCGGCCCTCGAGTTCGGCGCGGCGATCTCGATGAACTTCGGCGTCGCCAGCGGGAGCCTCTCGGCGATGGCCGGCATCTACTTCAAGATCGAGACGACCGACGACGGTGAGGCGTGCACCCTGACCGGCTACTTCCGCCTGCGCGGCGAGGTCGACGTCCTCGGGCTCATCTCCGCGTCGATCGAGCTGTACCTCGCCCTCAGCTACGTCGACGACAACGGGGCCAACGAGGCGGTCGGGCAGGCGAAGCTGACGATCGAGGTCGAGGTCGCGTTCTTCTCGACGTCCGTGACCATCAAGACGGAGAAGCGCTTCGCCGGCTCGGGCGCGGATCCCTCCTTCGCCGCCCAGATGGGCCTGCGACCCGGGGCCCCGGCCGGCGAGGTTCGGCCGTGGGACGTGTACGCGAGGGCCTTCGCATGACCGAGGAGGTCGTCCTCACCTGCCTCCCCAACGGCTTCGGCGAGGACGACCGAGCCCGGGTGACCGTCTTCGTGACGCCTCGCCTCACGCACGACGGGGGCGTTCCCGCGCCCCTCGGCGACTTCCCCGCGTTCGTGAACTGGCCGAAGTCGGTCCAGGCGCTGCTGGACGAGCACGCACTCAGCGTGTTGGTGGAGCAGGCCGGCAGCCCCGCCGGCACGCCGCCGCAGCAGATCGCGGTCAGCCTCGCCGATACCTCGAAGCCGGACGCAGACCTCTGGACGCGCCTGTTCGACCCGCTGAAGGTCGGCGTCTTCCCGGTGAGCGCGCCATCCGGGGAGCCGGCCGCCGGGTTCCAGGACTTCTCCGGGCGGACGGTCCGGAGCTTCCCCGCCGCGAGCGTCGCCCAGCAGCTCGCGGACCTCTACAAGAACGTCGCGATCACCTCGCCGACGAGCTTCCCGTCCGTCAACGACCCGGCGCTCGCCACGATCCGGGCCCTCGGGCCGACCAGCCTGGACCCCCGCGGCAAGTACGCCGAGATCGACCAGCACATCGGCAAGGACACGGAGGCCGGGATCGAGGGCGGCGGGTACTACCGGCCGCCCTCGTCGATGACGACCGAGCAGCTGAACGCCATGGCGTTCGTCCTGGCGCGGCGCTTCTACGATCGGCCCGGGAAGATCGTCAGCCTGCCGAAGGGCAAGCCACCGATCGACTTCCATGGCTACGTGTCGTTCCTCGGCGACTACCCGCTGCTCCTCCGACGGCTCGGCCTGGCGATCGACCTGGTCCTCGAGGAGACGCCGCCGGATGACGGCCGGATCCGGCTGCTCGTCGATCCCCTCCCGTCCGGCCTCGAGCTCGCCGGCAACGAGCCCGCCCGGCCCTGGACGAACTACGAGATCCGGGACCGGCGGTTCATCGCCCGGCCGCGCAACCAGGAGGGCGTGCTGGTCGACGGCTCGCTCCGCCTGGAGAGCGACTGGTTCGACGTGCAGCAGCTCGACGTCGACGGCAGCGCCCTGAAGACCTTCGACTTCGCGGGGACCGTCCAGAAGATCCTCGACGCCGTCGGCACCGGCCAGCCGACGACCACCTCCGAGGAGGCGGCGCTGCCGGCGCTGCGCACCGGCGGGTTCGTGATCGTCCAGTGGCAGCGCGACGCCGCGGTCGTCGGCCAGCTCGGCGAGGCGTCCAACCACGAGGCCGCGCGGACCTCCGACCAGCCCGCGGACCTGTTCGCGGAGGACGTCACGCGCGGCGTCCGGCCGCAGGTCCAGCGGATCGACGTCGGGGAGCCGTGGCGCTCGCTCACGAGCCGCATCGGCACCTACCTCATCGCCAAGGCCGCGAGCGAGGAGGAGATCCTCGCGACGGAGGACGAGGGGTTCGTGAAGGGCGCCTCGGCGTCCTCCGCGCTCGACGAGAGCGACGACGACCTCTACCTCCACGAGGCGGTCTTCGGCTGGGACGGCTGGAGCCTCGTCGTCAAGCGGCCCGGGCAGGCGATCCTCGACTCGGGCGGCAACGACGTGGACCTCCCGGATCCCGAGGCCGAGCACGACGAGGACTTCCCGCTGCTGACCCGGTTCGCGGTGCCCGCCGGCTCGTTGACGAGGCTGCGGTTCGGCCAGGCATACCAGTTCCGCGCCCAGGCGGTGGACCTCGCGGGCAACAGCGTCGCCTTGTCCGAGCTCGTGGACCACCTCACGCACGAGCAGACGTTCCGGCGCTGGGACCCGATCCCGTCGCCGGCGATCATCCCGCGCCGGCGCTTCACGGAGGGCGAGTCGCTGAACCGCCTCGTCATCCGGAGCACCCTCGGGGCGCTGCCGGAGCCGTACGTGGCGCAGGCGCGGATCCAGGCGCTGGCCGGGCACACCAACCCGGCGACCGCGTACCTCGTCGAGAGCCGCCGCTGGATCGCGCCACCGAAGTCGTCGGTCCAGCTGGCGGAGTGGCACTCGCTGCTCGACTTCGGGATCGGCCAGCCGCCGGCCATCAGCAACCAGAAGGTCAACGATGCCTTCGACCTCGCGGCCCGCGAATCCGGGTCGTATATCGACGCGGGCGCCGGCGCCTCGGTCGTGAACCCGGACCCGACGAAGACGCCGACGAACCTGGCGACCCACCCCAAGGGTGCCGCGCTCCAGCAGGGCGAGTACGTGCTCCGGGACACCGACGACCTCGGCATGCCGTACCTGCCCGACCCCGCGTCGGCCGGCGCCAGCTTCACGACGCTCCCCGGGGACGCCGGGACGCGGATCGTGGCCTGGCGCGGCGGGTCCTGGCCTGACCGGCAGCCGATCGAGATCCGCATCGTCGATGGCGGGCTGACGACGGCGGCGCCCACCGCGCCGAAGGTCGGCCCAAAGCTCGACGCCAACGGGCAGCCGATCGCCGGGACGAAGGTCGTCACGGTCGCCCTCCGCCAGGCCGACATGGCGGTCGTGCGGCTGAGCTCGGCCCCCACCAGCGAGGGCGTGGCCTTCTCGGCGATCCTCGGGCCGCTGGCCCCGCTCGCGTCCGGGCAGCAGGCCGACGCCGACGCGGGGCGCAACTGGCTCGTCACCCCGTACGACCAGATCACGCTCGTCCACGCCGTCGAGCGGCCGCTCCTGCCGCCGGTCGTCAACGTCGCGGACAAGGGCGTGCAGCGCGCCGAGGGCGAGACCTTCGCGGCGCTCAACGGGACGATCTCGAACCACGCGAAGAGCACCGGCCGGATCGACATCGAGGCGACCTGGACCGAGCCCATCGACGACCCCTTGAAGGATGTCCCCCAGGATGCCGACCACACCGGCGAGGTCCCGGGCCAGGGGCACGCCGGGGACCTCCTGCTCGAGGCGACCGAGGATGCCTGCAAGATCGGCCGCGACGACGCGTTGCCGACGGCGACCCAGCCCGCCGTCCACAAGGTCCGCCACGAGTTCCGCGACACGAAGCACCGGCTCGTGACCTACCAGGCCCGGGCCACGACCCGGTTCCGGGAGTACTTCCCGCCCGAGATCACGAACGACCCGAACCTGATCACGCACCTCGGACCGACGACGGCGCCGGTGTCCATCCCGAGCTCCCGGCGGCCTGACCCGCCGGACGTGCGGTACGTGATCCCGACTTTCCGCTGGGTCGACGACGTCTACCCCGGCCTGCCGGCCGGGACGTCCATCGAGGAGGTGGAGCCGACGATCGCCCGGGCCCTCGACGGCGTCCGCGGCGCCCGCCGGATCCTGGACCGCGGTCTCCGGGCGGAGCGGGTCGCGCTGCCACCCCGCGTGCGTCTGCCCCTCGTCCGGCGCCGCGTCCGGAAGGCGGGCCTGCGCGTCTACCTCGGCCGGCCGTGGTACTCATCCGGCGCCGAGGAGCTGCTGGCGGTCGTGCTGCCGGACCAGCCGTACCTGCTGTGGCCGATCGACCTCGAGGCCGGCCTGGTCGTCGAGACGGCCGCGACGGCGCTCGCCGACGAGGCCGCGGAGCACCTGCTGGGGCAGGGGATCATCGCCGGCTCCGGGACGGAGCGGCTTCGGGCGTCCGAGCGGCTCGCGCGCGGCGTCCGGGCGATGCGCCCGCCGGCCGCGGGCGCCGTCGACCAGCCGCTCGACGCGGCCCGCATCCTCACGGACTTCCAGGTCGACCGGGTCGGCGACGCGCTGGTCGGCCTCCCCGGCCACTTCTTCGTCCAGGGCGATCCGGAGAAGTTCGTGACGCGCTACGGCGCCGACCCGATTTGGGGGTCGGACCCGCCGGCCACGGGGCCCTGGATCCACCAGTTCCCGCTGCGGACGCGGGTCGGCACGGGCCTGTCGCTTCTGGAGGCGCCCGGCTGGACGGTCGCCGCGGTCGGGCACCGGCCGCACTTCGATCCCGACCGCGACCTGTGGTACTGCGACATCGACATCGACGCCGGGACGTCGTACTTCCCGTTCGCGCGCCTGGGGCTGGCGCGATACCAGCCCTCATCGATCCCGGGCGTCCACCTGTCGCGCGTCGTCACGCCGGAGTGGGCCCAGCTGCTGCCGGACCGGACCGCCACGATCGGGCGGCCGCGGGCGGAGGTAGCGCGAGTCTCGCTCCGCGGCCCCGCCGGATACTCGAGCGTCGCGGCCAGCGTCCTGGGGCAGGCAGCCGGCAGCACCGCCGGGCTGCAGCTGAGCCGGTTCGCCGTCGCCCAGGTCGAGCGGCGGCCCGCGAATGCCACCACGGACCTGGCGTGGCGAGAGGCGGGGCCGGAGGTGCAGCTCGAGCTTGCGGTGCGCACGCCCTATCGCGACATCGAGTACTCCGGTTCCGTGGAGGTCCCCCGCGTCGGGGAGGGCGAGGAGCTCCGGGTGACGCTCCGCGAGTACGAGGTCCTCGAGACCGACGCCTCGCAGGCTGACTCGCATGTGCTCGTCCCCGGGTCGGAGACGTTCGGGCCGTTCGGTATCCCGACATCGATCAACCTGCCGACGACGAAGCCCGTCCGCTTCCGGCTCGTGTACGCGAGCCACCTGGCGCTGTAGGGAAGATCGCCACGATCGCCGCGTCGCGGCTGAGCCCATGCCTGACAGGGGAAAGAGTAAATACTCCTCCGGGGTATTGACAAGGTCTTGTCAATAGGGGCTCTCGGGCGTAGAATGCCCACCGGTTGGCCTGTCAATACTTGACAGGCCCGCAGCTATGTTCGGCACCTCGCGGCGTCATCGGGTCGGGATCCGCCACGGCAGTCGAGCCGAACGTGATGGCGACGGGATCAGGAGGTCGGATACGGCAGGCGGAATCGCGGCGGAAGTCAAGAGTCGGCTGAGCATCGTCGACGTGGTCGGCGAGACGGTGCAGCTGAAGAAGGCGGGCACGACGTACAAGGGCCTGTGCCCGTTCCACGGCGAGAAGACGCCGTCGTTCACGGTCACCCCGAGCCGCGACTCCTGGAAGTGCTTCGGCTGCGGGCTCGGCGGCGACGTCTTCAGCTTCGTGATGCAGCGCGATTCGGTGCCGTTCCCCGACGCACTCCGGACCCTCGCCACGAAGGCTGGCGTGGAGATCGACGAGCGAACCCGCCGCGAGGACGCGCATCGAGGCCGCCTCCGCGAAGTCCTCGAGACCGCGATCGCTTTCTACCACCAGGTCCTGACCTCGACCTCGATCGGCCGGCCGGCCCTCGATTACATGCGCGGCCGCGGCTTCAGCGACGAGACGATCGAGACCTTCCCGCTCGGCTGGGCGCCCGGCGGCTGGGACGTCATGAGCCGCCGGCTCGTCGAGAAGCGGGGGGTCCGGGCCGAGGAGCTGGTCGAGGTCGGCCTGGCATCACCGGCCCGCTCGCCGTCCCGCGGGGTCGGGGTGATCGACAAGTTCCGTGGCCGCGTCCTGTTCCCGATCCGCGACCAGAACGGCGCGCCGACGGGCATGGGCGGGCGAATCCTCGAGGGTGGGGACGGAGCCGGGGACGGCCCGAAGTACCTCAACACGCCGGGCACGCCGCTGTTCGACAAGAGCCGGACGCTGTACCTCATCGACAAGGCCAAGGGCGCCATCCGGAAGTCGGGCCAGGCGGTCATCGTTGAGGGCTACACCGACGCGCTGATGGCCCACCAGGCGGGCTTCGACAACGTCGTCGCGTCGCTCGGGACGGCCCTCACCCCCGGCCAGGTGGCGCTGCTGACGCGCTACGCGAAGCGGATCGCCCTGGCCTACGACGTCGACCCGGCCGGCCAGAAGGCCGGCACCTTCGGCGCCCACGCGCTGTCGGGCCTGATCGGCCAGCTGGCTGCGACCGAGTCGGGCGTCGAGCTCGACGAGGTCCGGGTCGTCCGCCTGCCGGATGGTCGGGACCCGGACGAGGTCGTCCGCGAGACCCCGGATCGCTGGCGCGAGGAGGTTCGGACGGCCCAGCCGATCGTCGAGTACCTCGTCGACACGTACGCCAGGGCCTACGACCTCAAGACGCCCGGTGGGAAGGCCCGCTTCGTCGACGCGGTCATGCCGACGATCCGGAGCGTCCCCAATCCGGTCATGCGCGACGCCTACCTGCAGCTCGTCCACCGCGCGTCGGGTGTCGAGGAGCGGATCCTCCTCGAGGTCCTCCGTGGCGAGCGGCTCGGCGGCGCGTCCGGTCTCGCCCGGGATCACCGCTCCCTCAGCCCCGCTGGTATTCCCACGACGGGCATGGCCGGAGGGGCTTCTCACGGGACGCCTTCGCCCGACGGCCAGGGGCGGATCACGGCCGATGCCGTCCTCGCCTCGGCCGACAGCCTGCCGATCGGCGACATCCTCCGCGGCGTGCTGCCGCAGGAGGCTGAGCTCCTGCGGCTTCTGCTCCTGGTCCCGGAGCTGCAGCTCAAAGTCGTCGACGCGATCGGGCCGGACCAGCTCCCGAGCACCGTCGCGCGCGAGCTCTTCCGCGCCGTGGTCAAGGCCCGCGAGGCAGACGATCGCGGTGTGCACCCGCCGTTCAGCCTGACCGCGCTGGTCCAGTCGCTCGACGCCGAGACGGCGGCGCTGGCCCAGGCCGTCGTCGCCCGGCGCGAGCCGAACCCTCGCGAGCTGACGGATGCCGACCTTGCCTATGAGCTCGAGCGCCTGACGATCGATCTCGAGGAGCGGGCCCTCGACGAGCGCGCCGAATACATCCAATCCGCCCTTGCCGAGGCCGAATCCGGCACGGACGCGAGTGAACGCCGCGAGGCGATCGAGCGTCTCGTCCGCGAGAGCCAGGCGATCAACGACCAGCGCCGGTCCCTGCACCGGCGCCGCGAGCAGACCCGACTCCTCGGCCGTCCCGCGCCCGTGCGCGCGGCGACCGTGTCCTAGCGAACCAGGAGGTACCCGCCGTCATGGATCCACTCGACCAGCAGCTCGTCGAAGCCGTCCTCACCCGTCCCCGCCGCGGCAAGGCCGACCTCGAAGAGGCCAAGCTCGCCGGCCTGCGCACCCCGCGTGTCCTCGACGAGGAGGACGAGGTCGAAGAGGAGGAGCTCGAAGAGGAGGACGTCGAGCTCGGTCCCGACGTGGACGAGGACGCCGACCTGGCCGTCGAGGTCGTCGGCGAGGACGCCGAAGGCCGGCCTGGCAGCCGCCTGCCGGCCGAGGGCCCGGCCAAGCTCGACGCCGCCGAGCTCGAGGAGCCGACGCCCGAGGAGCTCGAGGCGCTGTCGGCCGACATGATCGGGATCGACGACCCGGTCCGGATGTACCTGAAGGAGATCGGCAAGGTCGCGCTCCTGACGGCCGAGGAGGAGGTCGTTCTGGCGAAGTCGATCGAGCTCGGCGAGCAGCTGGTCGACGAGCCGTGGAAGGGCCTCGTCTCACTCCACGAGTGGACCCTCCACAACACCGAGACGAAGACCCGGACGGCGAAGCCACAGCATCGGCTGCCTCTCGGCGACGAGGCCCATCGGATGGTTCGCGAGGCGATCGCCTGGGAGGGCTCGGCCGAGTTCCTCATGCCGTCGCCCGACTTCCACCTCATCCGGGCCGGCAAGGACGCGCAGTCGGAGGGCACGAAGGAGCTCCTCAAGGAGGCCCGGAAGCTCCTCCACGCGTACGCCGAGGCCCTCGAGGCCGACGCGACCGCCGCCTCGAAGAACGGCGCCGGCGCCGCCCGCCAGGCTCCCGAGGCCTTCGGCAAGCTCATGGACTGGGCCTACTTCGCCGTCCATAACGGGGACCTCGACTCGCGCGACAACATCGGCCTCCGGGCGATCTACGACTGGACCCGCGACGAGGTGGCGTTCCCGGCCCTGGAGCGCTGGATCCGGCATCAGTTCGAGGCCGCGGCCGGGCCCGAGAGCACCGAGCAGGCCCGGGCCCAGGCAGAGGTCGATCTCCTGAAGCTCATGGGCCACGACCCGGCGGTTCCGAAGAACACCAAGCTCGCGCACCGCAAGGGCGAGCTGGTGCGCATCGGGCGGGACGCGCGCGAGCAGCTGACCTCGGCCAACCTCCGGCTCGTCGTCTCGATCGCCAAGAAGTACATCGGCCGCGGCATGTCGTTCCTGGACCTGATCCAGGAGGGCAACATCGGCCTGATCCGGGCAGTCGAGAAGTTTGACTTCGAGAAGGGCTTCAAGTTCTCGACCTACGCCACGTGGTGGATCCGGCAGGCGATCACCCGCGCCATCGCCGACCAGGCCCGCACGATCCGCATCCCGGTCCACATGGTCGAGACGATCAACCGCTTGATCCGGGTCTCGCGCCAGCTCCTGCAGGAGCTCGGACGGGAGCCAACGGTCGAGGAGATCGCCGAGGCGATGTCGAAGGGCCAGGAGGTCCAGGTCACGCCCGAGAAGGTCCGCGAGATCATCAAGGTCTCGCAGGAGCCGGTGTCGCTCGAGACCCCGATCGGCGAGGAGGAGGACTCCCACCTCGGCGACTTCATCGAGGACCGCGGCGCCCTGGCACCGGCCGAGGCCGCCTCGCACCAGCTCCTCAAGGAGCAGGTCGAGAGCGTGCTCGACTCGCTCACCGGGCGCGAGCGGCGGGTGCTCCAGCTCCGATTCGGGCTGGAGGATGGCCGGGCGCGGACCCTCGAGGAGGTCGGGAAGGAGTTCAACGTCACCCGCGAGCGGATCCGCCAGATTGAGGCCAAGGCGCTGCGCAAGCTCCGCCACCCGTCTCGCTCCCGCAAGCTCAAGGACTACCTGGAGTAGCCCGGGGCCCCGGTCCCCGGCCGGCCTTCCGCCGGCCGGGCAGCGTGCCGTGGAGCTTCACGATGCCGGCCATGCGCGGATGGTGACGGCGGCGGCTTATCCGCCGCTTACGCCACCGCCCTGGCCGGTGACCAGACCGCCGGGCATCATGACGCGCATGGGTCGGTCGACGCTTCGGAGCTATGACGATGCCGTCCTCGACGTCGTCGCGAGCATCCCATCGGGCCGGGTGATGTCCTACTCGGGCATCGCGGACTACCTCGCCGAGGCGTGGCGGTCACGCTCGCCGCGCCTCGTCGGGCACGTGATGGCCCGGTGCGGCGCCGACGTGCCATGGCATCGGGTCGTGCAGGCCAGCGGTCGACCGGTGCGCGGCCTGGAGGTCGAGGCGCTGCGCCGCTTGCGCGCGGACGGCACGCCCCTGGTGTCGCGCGGCGATCGGGTCGACATGCGGCGGGCGGCCTGGGCGCCCGAGGCGCCGCCGCGGCGCCCGCGTACGCGTCCCTGACGATCAGCTTCGCCCCAGCTCCCGTCGCACCACGACTCGGCGATGCCGGGCGGACGGATCCGAGGCCCGATCGGCGACGACCGTGAAGCCGGCGCGCTCGAACATCGGCAGCGTGCCGGTGAAGGCCGACTCCGCGGCCACGGGATCGTCACCCTCGACGACCACCGGGTAGGCCTCGAGGGCCCTCACCCCGCGTCCTCGGGCGTACTCGACGGCGGCGTCCAGGAGGGCCCCTCCGACGCCCCGGCCCCGTGCCGAATCCGACACCGCGAAGCAGACGATCGACCAGACCGGTCGGTCGTCGATCGTCGGGATGACCTTCGACCGGACGATCCGCTCGAAGTCCCTTCGCGGCCCGAGGCTCACCCAGCCGATGGCCCGATCGCCCTCGAAGGCAACCAACCCGGGCGGTTGCTCGCTCCCGGCCTGGTCCCGGAGCCGCTCGCGCAGCTCCGGGACCTTGGACCCCGAGAAATCCTTCGCCCGCATCCGCCAGTACTGGCACCAGCACCACCGAGGGTCACCGCCCTCGCGGAAGAACGCCGCGAGCGGCTCCCAGGTGGCGGCATCGAGCGGGACGATGCGGTGCACGGCGGGCATGGTACGGCCCGGTCGCGGCCGGCTCCGCGGACCCGTGCTGGGTCAGGCAGCGAGCGGGCGGGCCTGGTCGATCTTGTCGGCACCGGTCCGAGGCACGAAGATGGTGGCGATGGCCACGAGACCGGGCGCGGTGGCCCACAACCAGAAGCCGAGTGCCGGACCCCAGCCATTCCAGTTCGGCATCGCGAGGGCCGTCAAGGCCAGTAAGGAAGCGACCACCCCGACGACACCGGCCGCCGTGGCCGTCCCACGTCGCCACAGCGCGAGCGAGATCAGGAATAGTGGGTTGGCCGCCCAGGCGAGCGGCACGACTGCCCAGCCGACGAAGAAGGCCACGCCGCCCAGGTAAGCGTCGTCGCCCTTGGAGATTGCCGGCAGCAGGAACGCCACGGCGTAGCCGGCGACGGCCACGAGCGCGACGGCGTTCACCGCCGTGACCGTGGGCGCCAGCACGATCGCTGCCAGGACCCACGCGGCCGGGGCGACCAACACGATCACTTGGCTTGGATCACGGGACGCTGTGAGCCCGGACGCGACGACGACGATCGCGCCGACCGAGAGTGCGGCCAGCAGGGCCGCCAGCGTGACCCTCGCACCGGAGAGATTCCCTGACACAGGTTTGCCTGGGTCGTCCATGGTCATCGCCTCGGATACAGCGTCGTTGACGTAGGCGGGGCACCGCGCCGGCATGCCGTCGACCGTCGGCCACGGCTCGGTCGTGCGGACGACCCGAAGGATCGCCGGCGGCCCGGGTGCTGGACCAGAGGCGAATGGCATGCTGGCGGTGCATCCGCGGCCGGACGCCGAGGTTCACTCGGGCGCCGGAATCCCGTATCGCCAGCGACGCTGGAGCATGACGCACTCGTCGTCCGGCACGGCCACCGAGAGGTGGGCATGGACGATCCGCCAGCCTGCCGCCTCCCGGGCCAGGACCGCCGTCATGCGCATCTCGGCCCGAGACCCGTCCGCGAAGACCCATGTCGGGCGGTCGGCATACCAGCCGGCGTCGCCGATCTCGTAGGCGACCGGGAGATCGCCGGCCTCGAGGCCTTCGCCGGCCGGCAGCCGGCCCGATCGCAGGACGGCCTGGTCCTGGACCCACTCGCCGGCCGAGCCGATCATGAGGACCGCTGGGTCGAGTGAGATGAGGTCGTTCGCCCCGTCCGCCTCGCCGGCGAGCATCCGGCGGCAGAACTCGCGCACGACCTCGCGGATCGCCGGTGAATCCTGCTGGATCGCCGAATTCGCCATGGCCTCCGACATCGTTCGCCTCCCTCCGATTGGACCGATCGTTACGACAACGGTGGCTCCCCGGGCTCGGGCCCCGTCGCGACGTGCTCGCCCGAGCGGCTCCACTCCGAGTACGAGCCGACGTACAGGATCGGGTCGGGCAGGCCGGCGTGGCGCATCGCGAGCGAGTGGTGGGCCGCCGACGTCCCGCTCCCGCACGACGTCACGACCTCTCGCTCCGCCCCGGCACCGAGTGCCGCGAAGCGCGCACGAAGCTCATCGCGCGGCAGGAACCGGCCGTCCGGGCCGAGGTTCGCGTCGTATGGCGCGCTCACCGCCGTGGGGATGTGGCCCGCCACGGGATCGATCGGCTCGACTTCGCCACGGTAGCGAGCGGCGGCCCGCGCATCGAGCAGGGTCACGCCCCCGAGTCGCGCCTTCAGCTCGTCGCGCGACACCACGCCGCTCCACGCGCCGGACAGGGTCAGGTGCGCCGCGGGCAGCGCTTCGGGCCGGGTCGAGAGCGCGTGGCCGGCCGCCGTCCAGGCTTCGATCCCACCGTCGAGAACCGCGACCCGCTCGCCCCCGATCCCTCGCCGCCCGAAGCCGAGGACGTCGAGCATCCACCACAACCGAGCCGCGACCCAGCCACCGACGTCGTCGTAGCCGACGACGACCGCTCCGTCCCCGACGCCGAGGGCAGCCATCCGGTCGACGAACGCCTCGACCGTCGGCAGCGGATGGCGGCCCGGTGCTCCGAAACCGCCGAGATCCGCGAGATCGCCGTCGAGATCGACGAAGATCGCGCCCGGGAGATGTCCGGCGTCATACGCCTCGCGGCCCGCCCCCGGCTTGCCGAGGTACCACCGAACGTCGGCGATGACGAGGCGTCGGGGGCCGGGCCGTTCGACGCTCGATGCGAGCTCACCGACCGAGACGAGCGGGGAGGGTAAGGGCGATGCCACGGGTTCAGGCTAGCGCGACACCGGCCTTGGAACCACCGCTGGATCGTCCGCGTCACCCGGCCGTGACGAACCCGATGCGCAGCGGGGC
>JBQGDI010000007.1:0-9102 GCA_052038965.1 Candidatus Limnocylindrales bacterium
GGGATCAGCGCGCCGAGGCCCGCGGAGAACGATCGGCGGACCCATGACCCGCCACCGCCGACGAGCATGAAGAACGGTGCCCCGAAGGCGACCGTCAGGCGGGCGGTACAGGCGATCCCGAACAGCAGGCCGGCTGCGAACTGGCGCCGATCGACGAGGCCCAGCGGGTCGCGCAGCGTGCCGCCGAGCTGGGCGAGGAGGCCGGTCCCGCCCGGTGCCGGCTCGATCGGGTCGTCCGCCGCCGAGTCGGCGCGCAGCGCCAGGCCGACCGCCACGAGCAGGGCGTCGACCGCCACGACGTGCGCGAAGAACCAAGTCGTGCCGAGCTGCGCGGCGTACCAGAAGACCGTTCCGAAGGCGAAGAAGATCGTGGTGGCGAGCCGGATCCGGCGCGAGACCGACAGGGCCGCGAGGGCCCACCAGGCGAGCCCGACGCCGAGGGCGCCGGCGGCGACCGAGACGGCCCGGATGTCCGTCGCGAGGCCCCACAGCGCGACGAACGGCACGAGGACGACGGCTGGCAGCGGTGGGAACGGCAGGAGCGCCCCCCGCGCCGATGGATCGCCGGTCAGCTCCCGGAGCGGGTAGACGTCCTGCATCCAGTCGTTGCCGATGCCCGTCCCGGGACCGCCGGCGACCGGCCAGTCGATGACCGCCGTGCCGTCGAGGAAGGCCAGGGCCTGCCACACGAAGTGGTTGTAGATGCGGTCCGAGCCGGGCAGCCAGTAGGCGACCAACGCGATGCCCACGAGCGCTCCGCCGATGGCCAGCGCGGGGACGCGGTCGAGCCAGTTCCAGAGGGCGTCGGAGGCCCGGGAGCCCGGGGACCCCTGTGCTACGCTCCCAGCCACCTCACCGCTCGCAGGAGATCGTTCGCGTCTTGGCAGGTCCCGCAGTCGGTGAGCCCGACCCGGGCATCGGGGCTCCGTCGCGGACCGAGTCGACGGACGCCGCGCGCGGCATCCTGATCCTCCTGGCCCTTGGGCTCGCCCTCCGGCTCATCATCGCATACCTCCTGCCCGGCTCCGGGTTCCGCGTCGACATCCAGTCGTTCCAGTTCTGGGCGAACGACCTCGCCGACAACGGCCTGTACGGCTTCTACGACCGCCCGTTCTTCCACGACTACACGCCCGGTTACCTCTACGTCCTGTGGGCGATCGGGTCGCTCGCGAACCTGTTCGGGACCGCCGGGCCGGGCGACCTGATCAAGGTCCCGCCGATCCTCGCCGATATCGCCCTCGGCTACCTCGTGTGGTCGATGTCGCGCGAGCTCGGGGCGAGCGAGCGGGCGTCGCGGATCGCCGCGCTGCTCGTCGTGCTGAATCCCGTGACGTGGGTCGACAGCACCATCTGGGGCCAGGTCGATTCGGTGGGCCTGATCCCGCTGCTGCTGGCCGTCCGGGAGCTGTGGCGCGACCGCCTCGAGCGGGCGGCCGTGTTCGCGATGCTCGCCGCGCTCATCAAGCCCCAGCTCGGAATCATCATCTTCGTCGTCGCGATCGTGGCCATCCGGCGAGCGCTGGTCCCCCGCGGTGGGTACGGGGACGACGACGTCGATCCGGCGTCGTATCCCCGGACGAGCCTCGAGGCGCGGATCCGAGGGCCGCTGCGCATCCTGACCACCGGCGCGGCCGGCTTCCTGACGGCGATCGTCGTCTCGCTGCCGTTCGGGCTGAGCCTGCCTGGCCTCATCGCCCAGGTCTTCTCGACTGCAGCGGGCTACCCGTACCTGTCCGTGAACGCCTACAACCCGTGGGCGCTCGTGAGCCAGGCCCGTCCCGACGGCAGCCTCGTCGGCGTGGCGGTCAATCGCGGCTGGGCCTGCGACGCTCCGGCCGTCGCTCGCGACGCGTTCGACATCCGGATCGGTGACTGGGTGCTGTGGCACGTTCCGGCCACGGCGCCGAACGCGCCGTGCGTCGGTGACCCGGGGGTCATGTTCGGCGCGCTGCCGGCGGTGGCGGTCGGAGCCCTCCTGTTCCTCGCCGCGACGGTCCTCGTCCTGGTGGTCGTGTGGCGGCGACCGGACCGCCGCACGATCGTCGTCGGGCTGGCCGTCCTCGCGCTGGCGTTCTTCGTCCTCCCGACCCGGGTCCATGAGCGGTACCTGTTCCCGCTCATCCCGATCGCCGCGATCCTGGGCGGGGTGTCGCTGCGTTGGCGCGCCGCCCAGGTCGTGGCGAGCGTCGCCGTCCTGGCGAACATGTACGCGGTCCTGACGACCCTCTACGGTGACAATCCCGGGATTCGGGACTGGCTCGGGATCGGTGGCCTCCTGACCTCGTACTGGGGCGTGGCCGCCGCCGCCGCGGCCTCGACGGCGGTGTTCGCCTGGACGCTCCTGCAGCTCCGTGACGAGGCCTCCGAGCGCCTCGCCGACGAGATCGAGGCGAGCGCCGCGGACGAGGTCGGCGAGGTCCTGGTCGGCGCGGACCAGGTTGCCGAGCCCGTCGGGAGGCCGCTCAGGACGCCCGGAGCCGCGCCCGGGATGGCGACCGCGGTCGAGGCCGAACCCGAGGACGGCGTCACCGCGGACCTGCCGGTCGGCGCCGCCCCTGTTCCGATGCCCGGGGGCCTGGGGCGAGCCGGTTCGTCGGATGCCCGGACGGCCCCCGGGGTCCTCACGCTGGCCCCGGCGTGGGTGGCGGGCCGAGACGAGGCCGGTCGTGGGCCGTGGGCGTGGCTCATGGCCCGCTTCGGTGATCGACCCATCCGTGCCGACCGGACCGCGTCCCTCGCCGGCGAGCGGGGCGGCCGCCTCGATCGCCTCGACGTGTGGGTCCTCGCGGTCCTCGCGATCAGCCTCCTGACGGTCCGGATGTGGCGGCTGCCGGAGCCGTACCAGATGCACTTCGACGAGGTCTACCACCCCCGGACGGCGACCGAGTTCCTCCAATACTGGCGCTACGGGATCTCGCACGACATCTACGAGTGGACCCACCCGCACCTCGCGAAGTACGCGATGGCCCTCGGCATCGTTGCCTTCGCCGAGGACCGGGTCGTGGCCACGAGCCGGCTCGATGCCGCGGTCGTCGACGCCGCCGTCGAGCCGCGACGTGATGACGACCTCGTCCCGAGCGCCGTGGAAGGGGACCGGCTGTGGGTCGCGACCGGCAGCGAGATCCGGGCCTACGACCTCCGAACCCGGTCGCTGGCCGCCCGCGCGTCGGTGCCCGGCGCCGTGGCGGTGGCGTTCGATCGCGCCTCGCAGCGGCTGTATGTCGGGACCCGGGGCGGCGAGGTCCTCGAGGTCGACCCCACGCCCCTCGACGACGTCCGGGGCGGCGCGGCGATCGACGTCGCGCCCGCGGCGCTGCTCGGCCTCGGCACTCCCGTCGAGCGCCTGTTCGTCACGCGCGAGAGCGGGGCCATGGCCGCGCTCCTGGGCTCGGCCGACCTCGCGGTCGATTCGCCGCGGGAGGTAGCGGTGATCGACCTCGGCTCGGCGGCCGAGGTCGGCCGGGTCAGCCTGCCCGGTGTGCGCCAGTTCACGGACGGCGGGCAGGGCCGGATCGCGGTCGCCTACGCGGACGGCCTCGGGTTCATCGACGTCGAGACCGGAACGCTCGCCGACTCGATCTCGGTCGGCGGCCCTGCTTCCGGTGCGGTCCGCACCAGCGGGCTCAGCGATGACCCGATCTACGTCCCCTACGCCGGCGACGACGGGCCCATGGTCGCCGAGGTCGTGGCCAAGCCGGACGAGGATCCGAGGCTCAGCAGGAAAGCCTTCCGGCTGCCGGGCGGCCGGGCCGGGCGGGCCTACTTCGACGAGGCGACGCGAATGGTCCACGTCGCCGGCGCCCGGCCAGACGACCCGTCCTCGGCGACGGTCTACGTCATCGAGCCGCATGGCAACGCGGTCTACGCCGACGCGGTCCTGCCCTTCGAGCCGGCAGCGATCGTGATGGACGACAACCAGCGCTACCCGTCGTCCGACCGCCAGCAGCTCCTGGCGTTCGACGAGGCCGGCGAGGTCGCGGCGGTCCCGATCGGGCTGCATGCCTACGGGTGGCGTCTGCCGGGCGTGATCGCCGGCGTCCTGATGACGCTCTGCCTGTACCTCCTGGCGAGGCTGCTGTTCGCGCGGCGGAGCATCGCGATCTTCGCCGGGCTGATCGCCCTCGTCGACGGGATGCTCTTCGCCCAGAGCCGGATCGGGATGAACGACGCCTATGTCGGCCTGGGGGTCGTGGCCGCGTACATGCTGTTTGCCGCGATCTGGCGCGCCCCCACGGGCAGCCGGCGCTCGTGGCTCGGGTTCGCCGTCGGGATGCCGGCGATCGGGATCCTGCTCGGCCTGGCCCTGGCCGCGAAGTGGGTCGCGGCCTATGCCATCGCGGCGCTCGGCGTCCTGGCGTTGTCACGTAGCGCGCTCGGTCGGGTGCTCGCGATCCTGGGCCTCGTGCTCGCGACCACGGTTCTCGGCTACCTGGCGATCTCGGTGCCAGAGGGCGAATCCGGCGGTAACTACGGCTTCCTCGCGATCATGGTCGGGCTGACCCTCGCGGCCGTGGTCGCCAACGTCTCCCACCCGATCGCGTGGACCCTGGAGGAGCGGCGTTTCGCGACCTTCGGGCCGGTCGTGGCGGGCCTCGCGGTCCTGCTCGCGAGCGGCGTGCGAGCTGACCCTGGGGCGCCGATCGAGGTCGGGCCCTTGGCCGTGACCCCGATCGAGGTCGCCGCTGCGGGATTCGTGCTCGGCGCCGTCATCCACCTGATCTTCCTGGTGGCGAGCCGGTTCGGATTCGGCCCCCTCGCCCCGCCACCGGCGGCCGACGACCCCGGAGCGGTCCTCGATCCGCCCGCGCCGGCACCTCGCGGCTGGCTCCGGCTCGGCACGGGCTGGGGCATCCCGGCCGCCTGGCTCGGGCTGTGCCTCGTGGTCCTGCCCGTCGTCGTGTACGTCCTGATGTACGTGCCGTGGGCGTTCGTCGAGAGCAATCCGGGCCAGATCGTGACGGGCTGGCCCCCCGACCACACGGGCAAGACGCTGATCCAGCTGACGGGCGAGATGTACGACTACCACAACCGGCTCTCGGCGGCGCATCCCGCCTCGTCGCCGTGGTGGGCCTGGCCGTTCGACCTCAAGCCCGTCTGGTTCTACCAGGAGAGCTTCGCGGGGAGCACGTCCGCCGCGATCTACGACGCCGGCAACCTCGTCGCCTGGTGGCTCGCGGTCCCCGCGATCGGCTTCGCTGCGTGGCAGGCCTACGCGCGGCGGAGCCCGGCGCTGGCCCTGGTCGCGATCGGCTTCGCCTTCCAGTGGATCGCGTGGTCGCGGATCGACCGGGCCGCCTTCCAGTACCACTACTACACGTCGCTGCCGTTCCTGTTCCTGGCCCTCGGGTACTTCCTCGCCGAGCTGTGGCACGGGCCGTCCCGGCGAACGTGGCTGCTGGCCCGGATCGCGGCGGCCGTGGCCGTGCTCGCGCCCTTCGGGCTGTGGGTCCTCCATCGGCCGCTGTGCGCCGCCGTCCGGGTGACCGACGTCAACCCGGGCTCGCAGGCCTGCCCGACGCTGATCCCCGAGCTCCCGATCTCGCCGGGCGCCGTCGGGCTGGCGGTCGTCCTCGGGATCGGGGTCCTGCTGCTGCTGCGAGAGCTGTTGGCGCTTGCCGACGAGGCGGAGTTCGCGACGGGGGACGGCGGTCGGCCGCTCGCCTCGCCGGCCGTCCAGGCGCGGCTCCGGATGACGCTCATCGTCGGTGCCGGGGTCGCGGTCGCGGTTGCCGCGGCCACGCTCCTGCTTCGGGGCGGCGAGCCGATCACCCTCGGGAACATCCCGGTCGAGCCGATCGCGCTGGTCGTCACGATCGCCCTGGCGCCCGTCGCGGCCTACGTGGCCACGGCTCGGGATTCGCGCCGCTTCGCGGTCGGCGCGGTGCTGGCGATGGCGTTCTGGTTCGTACTCTGGTACCCGAACATCGCGGCCCTGCCGCTGCCGTCAAACTTCCACAACGCCTACCAGGGCTTCCTGCCGACCTACCTGTATCCCTTCCAGTTCCCGGTCAGCACGCTCGACCGGACGGTCGAGGCGCCGTCGCTGTTCGCCGTCGGGCCCGCGATCATGCTCGTCTCGATCGGCTTCACGGCGATCGTCGTCGGCTACAGCACCTGGTCGTGGCGGGTGGCGCTCACCGAGCGGCGGCTGGAGCGCGGGCGGGCCGGGCCGACGGCGGCCCTCGGCGCCGGGTCGGACTAGGCTCGACCGAGGCTCGAGCCGCTCGGCTCAGGCCGCCGTGACGACCGGTCGCGGCGAGGCCGGGACCTCCGTATGGAAGCCGCGCGGGAGCTGGCCCTGTGCCGCGAGGCGACGGATGACGAAGCCGTAGTAGTCCTCGACCTTGGCCGCCACCCGCTCCCAGCTGTACTCCTGGGCGCGCTCCAGGCCGGCGCGTCCCATCGCCTCGCGCAGCTTGTCGTCCGAGAGGAGCCGGGCGAGGGCGGCGGCGAGGGCCTTCGGCTGGTGTGGCGGGACGAGCAGCGCCTCGCGACCCCGGCGGACGACGCCCTTGTAGCCGTGGATGTCGCTGCAGACGATGGCCGTGCCGGCGGCCATCGCCTCGAGCAGCACGATCCCGAACGATTCGCGCCCCGTGGCCGGCGAGCAGTACACGTCGGCCGTCTTGAACAGCGCGTCCCGTTCCTCGTCGCTGACCCGGCCGAGGAACTCGACGTTGCCGAGCCGCCGTGTCTGGAGGTAGCGCCGCGCCTCCTTCGCCTGGGGTCCGCCGCCGACGACCAGGAGGCGGCAGTTGCAGCCCGTCCGACGCAGGATCCGGTAGGCCTTGAGGAGGTCGAGGAGGCCCTTGCGCGGTTCGAACCGCCCGACGAACAGGATGTTCTTCGTGCCGTCCTGCCAGCGCGCGATCGGGACGGCCCGAGTGAAGCGGGTCGTGTCGACGCCGTTGGGGATGACCTTGTAGTCGCCGGGGAAGTAGCGGTCGATGAAGTGCCGGGCGGCGGCCGAGACCGCGATCCGGCCGTGCAGCCGCTCCGCGTAGCCCTTCATCACCCGGGACCCGATCTCGTAGGCGGGCGAGAACCCGCCATAGGCGTGGAAGGTCGCGACGTTGACGCTCGTCGAGAGCCGCAGCACGACGAGCGACAGGAAGGGCACGAACGGCTCGTGGAAGTGCAGCAGGTCGAACTGCTCGCGCTCGAGCACGTCCCGGACCTGCGACAGGTAGCGCGGCGAGACGGTGACCGTCCCGACCGAGCCGTTCGATGGGACGGAGATGCCCTTGCCGATCCGGATGACGTCGCCTTCGGAGGCTCGCTGGAGGCCGTGGCTGCTGGTGATGATCCGGATGTCGTGGCCGCGCAGTCGGAGCTGCTCGTAGAGGTGGCGGACGTGCTGATTGACGCCGCCCGGGAGCGGGTAGACGTACGGTGTCACCAGGCCGATCTTCACGGCACGGGGGGCGCCTCGCGCCCGCGGCCGGCGACCGGCACGGCGTGCGGCTCGCCGGCAGCGGGGTAGCCGAGGTCACGCCGTGATCCGTCCCGCCGGATCCGGCCGCCGATCGTCGCGCGGGCGTCGCGGCCGTACTTCCGGAGCTGCTTGCCGAGCGTCCCGATCTGGGCGCCCGGCGGATGGAACGTCCCGTGGTGGTGCGTCGTTCGGGCCAGGATCGAGGCCCGGAGGTCGGCGGCGGTGCGCCCGTGGAAGCTCGTGTGGCCGATCCCGATCGCGGCGAGCTCGTGGGCGTCGGAGCTTCCGATCTTCGCCAGGCCCTGCTCCTCGGCGAATCGCACGACGCGGGCGTGCCACGGCCGACCGAGCGTCGTCGGGTTGAAGGCCTCGATGCCGTCGGGCCGGAAGCGAGCCTCGTCGGCGAGGAGCCGGCGCAGGACGAAACCCTGGGCGCACAGCGGGTACGGGACGAGGGGATGGGCCGGGATCGCGATCCCGCCCTGGTCGTGGACCTCGGCGATCGACGACCGGAGCGAGCGGAACGGCTTCACCGGGCGCTCCAGGAACAGCCCGAGGAGATGCCCGCCGAGCGTCGTGACCTCCTCGCCGACGACGACCTCGAACGACAGGCCGCGATCCCGGGCGATGCGCTGCGCGGCCACCGCCGCGTCGATCCGCTCGTGGTCCGTGATGGCGATCACGTCGAGCTCGGTGTTGCGCTCGACGTAGTCCAGGATGTCGAGGATCCCGACCGTCCCGTCGGAGGCGAGGGTGTGGATGTGGAGATCGGCCCGGCCGAGGCGGTCGGTCATGGCGCTCCCTCCACGATGTCGTCCCAGATCGGGTGGAACACCGACAGCCACTGCTCCGGCGCATTGGCGATGTAGTGCTCGAACACCCGCACCTGCGCGGCGAGGTAGGCCTCGACCCGATCGCGTCGACTGCCGTCGGCGGGCATCGGGATCTCCTGGGCGCGCGCGTGGTGCCGGCCGTCATCCTCCAGCCATGTGCCGAAGACCCGGGCGATCGCGCCGGTCTCGAGAGCGATCAGGGCGGGCCCGACCGGCAGCTTCGCCGGACGGCCGAAGAACGGCGTCACGATGCCGCCACCGGTCAGGTCGCGATCCGCGATCAGCCCGACGGGGTAGCCACGCCGGATGGCGACCCCGAGCTCGCGCCGCGCCGCCGACAGCTCGACGAGGCGGATCCCGAGCCGCTCGCGCGCCGCGGCGAGGAGTGCCTGGAGGTCCGGGTCATCGAGGACCTCGGTCGGGACGACGCCGCCGCGCCGCGTCCGGGTGACGAGGTACAGCGCCGCCAGCTCGAACCAGCCGAGGTGGAGGCCAACGAACAGCATCCCGCCGGGATCGCGAAGGGCATCGTCGACGACCTCCGGAGTCTCGGGGACGAGGTGCCGCGTCATGTACGCCTCGTCGACGGCAGGAAGCCACAGCAGGTGGACGTAGTAGCGGGCCGCGTGCCGGAACGCGTCTCGAACGAGCCGGTTGAGGGCCCGTGGATCCGAGGCCGCGGCTCGGGCCCTGGGATCGCCGGCGCCGCGTTCGGCCATCCAGGCCACGACACGGGCGAGATTCCGTCGGGCCTGCCGACGCCGCCGCCCGTCGAGGCGGTACCACGCGTCGCCAAGGAGGTCGGCGACGAAGAGCAGCGGCCGCTCCGGGAGG
>JBQGDI010000008.1:0-21151 GCA_052038965.1 Candidatus Limnocylindrales bacterium
CTCGGGCGCGCGGTCCGGGACTTCAGCGGTGAGCCACGCCGAGATCGACCGCTCAAAATCACGGCGCGTCGTCATGCCAGAGCCCTTCCCGCGGCGGCCCTCGCGTCCGCGTCGAGCGCGGCTCGCCGGGCCTCGGTCGCGTAGTGCCGGCGCGATCTGGCCGTCCCGACCGGGATCCCGATGGTCGAGGCGGCCTCGTCGGCCGTCAGTCCGAGGTAGTGGTGCAGGACGACGATCGTCCTGTGCTCGACCGACAGGCGACCGAACACCCGCGCGATCTCGTCACGATTGGCGAGGTCCGCGCTGGCGTCGGGATGCGAAGCGATCGGAATGACCGACAAGACGATGCGGTCGCGTCGCCGCTTCCGAGCCTCCTCCATGACCGCACGAAGGAGGATGCGGCGCAGCCACCCGTCGAACCGCTCCGGATCGCGCAGCTGCGGCAGATCACGCCAGCAGCGAACGAGTGCTTCCTGAACGGCGTCGGACGCCCGGTCGTAATCCCGGAGGATCAGTCGCGCGACCCGGTACATGGCGTCGATGGACTGCGTGACGAGAACGTCGTACGCGTCCCGGTCCCCGTCCCTTGCCCGTCGCACCAGCTCGGTTTGCGCCACTGGACCCTCGCCTCGATGTCGACCCTGTCGGGTAGTCGAGCGCGGTATAGGTGGGACTCGCGTCCAATCCGTTCAAAGATAGGCGGGCGAACTCGCGCTGAGCACAAGAAGAGGCCGCCGGCGTTCGCCGGCGGCCTCTTGAAGGCGATGAGGACGGGATCAGTCGATCTCGACGGATGCGAGCATCGCCTCGAGCGCCTGGAAATCCGCCTCGTCCGTCTGCGGGAAATGAGACAGTGAGAAGGCGATCGTCTTGCCAGCGATGTCGACGATGTAGAGGTCCTCGATCTGCTCGAGGTGCTGTGCGTACCGCGCTCCGTCCGGGCCTAGCGACCAGTGCCGGTATTCTCCGTCGTCGCAGTCGAGGAACGTGGCGTCGCCGTCTGACTGTTCCTCCACTGGGAGGTCGCCGGGAACGACGAGCTTCACGTGAAAGGCCGGGAGCCCAGCGACCGTGACACCTCGCGCCTCGTTGCCCTCACGGTCGGCAAAGGCCTGGGTGATCGCCTCGGCTCCTTCCGGCTGTGACGTGGCACCCGAGCGCCACTTGCACGCGTCGCCATACACGGTGACCTGGGTGAAGTCCTCGAAGAACAGGGCGGCGAACCCGTCGGCGTTGGACGAGTTGTTCCAGATGATCGAGGCCGGAGCCTCGCAGCACGTTCCCCAGCCGGCCGGCGCCTCGACGGTGAGGTCGAGGTCGCGATAGGGGCGGTATCGCCCGGGCTCGAGCGAATCCGTGGACGGAAGGCGCGGGATCGCCGTCAGCGTTGGCGTCGGCTCCAGCGTGGGCGCGAGCGTCGACGAGGGACTGGCGGTCGGCGTGCTCCCCGAGCCGGTGTTCGACGGCAGGAACTGGTATCCGACGAGCGCCACCACGAGCACGGCCGCAGCGGCGACGAGGTAGCGAACGGGGTTGTTCATGTACGGGGACCTCCACGCCTGCCACCAGGGCCGGCGCTGTGGGGTCGCGGGGACGCGGTCGAGCACGGCATCCAGGACTCGGTCCGGAAGCGTCGTGACGCCCTCGTCCAACCACGACCGGACGATGCGCGTGATCTGCTGGTCGGTGCTCATCCGATCGCCTCCTGACTGGCAGGTCGGGCGTCGGCATCGAGGGCCGCGCGGAGCCCGCGCATCGCGTGGTGAAGTCGGGATCTGACCGTCCCGGGCGGCACCCCGAGGGTCTCGGCGACCGCCTCGAGCGGCATGTCGAGGTAGTGGTGCAGGACCACGACCGCGCGATGGTCGATGGACAGCCGCCGGAAGCCGCGCTCGAGCTGGTCCCGATCGTGGAATGGACCGCGCCCAGGGCGTCCGCATCGGCCGGCTCGTCAGTCGGCAGGAGGCGGAGGTTCGGCGTCCAGTGACGGCTGCGGCGGCCCTCCGCGTAGCAGGCGCGGACGAGCAGCCGGTACGACCAGGCCTCGAAGCGGGCCGGGTCGCGGAGTTGCGGAAGGTCACGCCAGACGGCGAGCAGCGCGTGCTGCGTCGCGTCCTCGGCGAGGTCGATGTCGCGCAGGATTCGGTGCGCGACCGCGTGGAGGCGGTCACCGACGGCGACGGCGAGGCTCGCGAAGGCCCCCTCATCACCACGCTGCGCCCGCACCACGAGGTCGATCTCCATCATCCCTTCCGCTCGAGCGACAGCTGGGCGCCGCGCTCAGACGGTACGGGCGGTCTGACCGCGGCGGCGACCCAATCTTCGCTGCCGAGCCCCGCGAGGGGTCGGCGGCGGACCTGGGGCCGGGCCGTCAGGCGGTCGAGGCGGAGGTCGCGGTCAGGCCCGGCTCGCCTCGCCGGGGACCGGCGACACCGAACAGCAGCGCCCCGGCCAGGGCCGCGACGACGGCGGCCGCGGCCATCGAAGACGCCGTCGACCAGTGCTGAGCCCAGTACGCGGCCTGGAACGACGCCGCGTCGGTGATCCCCGCATCGGACAGCTCCCGGGGGTTGGCCGCGAGGTAGCGGCGGTAGACGCAGTCCGCACCCGTCTCGCACGTCGGCGGGATGACCGCACCCGAGGCGTCGGTGCGGTTGAAGTCCGGGAAGCCGGTGTCGGCGAAGAAGAACAGCGCCTTCACGCCCAGCAGCAGGGCGGCCAGGGTCAGGCCCGTCACTGCGCCGGCGACGAGCGCGTTCGGCACGATCCGGGGCCACTGCCCGCGGTACCGGCCGGACCGGGAGTTGGCGTAGTAGCCGATGATCAGCCCCGCCGGGATCGCCAGGTACCAGTAGACCGCGTCGATCGGGATGATCAGCAGGAAGCTGATCCCGATGGTGACGGCCATCCCGAAACCGATGAACGCGGCGACGACGGCGCCACGGTCGAGGATCCGGCTCACCTCGCAGCTGCCGGCACGATCTGGGCTCGCCGGCCGAGCGCGCCGCGCCCGGCAAAGTGCGCCGCGTCGCCGAGCTCCTCCTCGATGCGGAGGAGGCGGTTGTACTTCGCGACTCGCTCGGAGCGCGACGGCGCGCCGGACTTGATCTGGCCGGTGCCCATCGCGACGACGAAGTCGGCGATCGTCGTGTCCTCGGTCTCGCCGGAGCGATGGCTGACCATTGCCTGCCAACCGGCCGTCCGGGCCAGCTCGATCGCGCCGATCGTCTCGGACAGCGTCCCGATCTGGTTGAGCTTGATGAGGACGGCGTTCGCGGCGTCCTCGTCGATCGCCCGGGCGATGAAATCGGGGTTCGTCACCAGGAGGTCGTCGCCGACGAGCTGGATCCGGTCACCGAGCCGCCGGTTGAGCTCCTTCCAGCCGGCCCAATCCTCCTCGCCCATGCCGTCCTCGAGCGAGACGATCGGGTAGCGATTCAGCCATGCCTCCCAGAGGTCGATGAGCTCGCCGCTGTCGAGGACCCGGCCCTCCTTCGCGAGGGTGTAGCGACCGACGACGTCGTCGTGGCCGGTGCCCTCGACGAGGATCGAGCTGACCGCCGGGTCGAGCGCGAGCGCGACGTCCTCGCCGGGCCGATAGCCGGCCGCCTCGATCGCCCGGAGGATGACCTCGACCGCGGCCTCGTTGGACGGCAGGCTCGGCGCGAAGCCGCCCTCGTCGCCTTGCCCGGTGGCGAAACCCTGGTCGTGAAGGAGTGCCCGCAGGGCCGTGAAGACCTCGGCCCCGGCCCGCAGCGCCTCCCTGAACGTCGCCGCGCCGACCGGCGCGACCATGAACTCCTGGAAGTCGGTCGAGTCCTGGGCGTGCTTGCCGCCGTTGAGGATGTTGAAGAACGGGACGGGCAGGGTCTGGGCGCGGACGCCGCCGAGGTAGCGGTACAGCGGCAGGTCGTACGCCGCGGCGGCGGCGTGGGCGCACGCCAGGGACGCCCCGAGGATGGCATTGGCCCCGAGTCGGCCCTTGGTGGGCGTGCCGTCGAGGTCGACCAGGACCTGGTCGACGCCGGCCTGGTCGGTCGCATCGAGCCCGTGCAGCGCGTCGGCGATCTCCGTGTCGACGTGCTCGACGGCCCGCCGGGCGCCCTTCCCGCCGTAGCGCGACGCATCGCCGTCGCGAAGCTCGACGGCCTCGTTGACGCCCGTGGAGGCGCCGGACGGCACGGCCGCCCGGCCCACCGATCCGTCGGCCAGCACGACGTCGACCTCGACCGTCGGGTTGCCGCGCGAATCGAGGATCTCGCGCCCCTGGACGAGCTCGATCGTCGTGTCGACGGTCATGCCCGGCCGCCCTTCGCGCCGCTGGCCGCCGGTTCGCTCTCGGCGGCTCCGCCGGCAGCCGACAAGCCGACAGCGGCCGAGCGATCCTGCAGGACGGCGACCCCCGGCATCTCGCGCCCCTCCAGGAGCTCGAGCGACGCGCCACCGCCGGTCGAGATGTGGGTGAACCGCTCGGCGAGGCCCTGCTGTTGGATCGCGGCCACCGAATCGCCGCCGCCGACGACGACCGTCGCGCCGTCGTCGGCCCGCGACGCCAGGAAGCGCGCAATGGCCTTCGTGCCATGGGCGAACGACGGGATCTCGAAGACGCCGAGCGGACCGTTCCAGAAGACCGTCCGGGCGTCGGCGAGGGCGTCCTGCATCAGCCCCAGCGTGTCCTTGCCGACGTCGACGATATGCCACGAGGCCGGGATCTTCTCGGCCGGGATGGTCTTGTACTCGGTCCCGCGAGTGACCTCTTTGGCCACCACGACGTCGACCGGCAGGATGACCTTGACGCCCGACTTCTCGGCCGCGGCGAGGACGCGCCGCGCCTCGTCGACCATCTCGTGCTCCGCGAGGCTCTTGCCGACGCTCTTGCCCTGGGCGAGCAGGAAAGTGTTGGCCATCCCGCCACCGAGGACGAGGATGTCGACCTTCGAAACGAGGTTGTCGAGGACCTTGAGCTTGCCCGACACCTTGGCCCCGCCGACGATCGCCGCGAACGGCCGCGCCGGATCCTCGAGCAGGCGGGACAGCATCGACACCTCGCGCTCCATGAGGAACCCGGCATACGCGGGTAGCAGCCTGGCGACGCCAACCGTGCTGGCGTGGGCGCGGTGGGCGGTCCCGAAGGCGTCATTCACGAAGATGTCGGCGTACTCGGCCAGCTGGCGGGCGAACTCCGGGTCGTTCTTCTCCTCCTCCGCATGGAAGCGGAGGTTCTCGAGCAGCAGCGCCTCACCGTTGCGGAGGCGCTTCACCGCGTCGACGGTCCCGATGCCGAGCGCGTCACCGGTGACCGGCACGTTGCGACCGAGGAGCTGCGTCAGCCGTTCGGCCACGGGGCGCAGGCGGAGGCCGTCCTGGACCTTGCCGTCCGGCCGGCCGAGGTGGCTGGCGAGGATGACCCGGGCGCCCTGGTTGAGGAGGTGCCGGATCGTGGGCAGGGCGGCGCGGATGCGGGAGTCGTCGGTGACCTTGCCGTCCTCGAGCGGGACGTTGAAGTCGACGCGGACGAAGACGCGCTTGCCCGCCAGATCCGCGTCGCGGATCGTGAGCTTGTCCATCGTGTGTCTCCGGAGGCGTGCGAGGGGAGGGGCTCAGGCCGCGGTGCCGGCCGGCATCCGCGAGCCGACGAGGGCCAGCAGGTCGGCCACCCGGCAGCTGTAGCCCCACTCGTTGTCGTACCAGGCGATGACCTTGACCATCGTCCCGCCCAGGACCATCGTGCTCGCGCTGTCGATGATCGAGGACCGGTCGTCGCCGCGGAAGTCCGACGACACGAGCGGCTCGTCCGACACGCCGAGGATGCCCTTCATCGGGCCGGCGGCGGCCACGCGGAACGCCTCGTTGAGCTCGTCGGCGCTCGTATCGCGGTCAACGACCGCCGTGAAATCGACGACGCTCACGGTCGGCGTCGGCACGCGCAGGCTGAAGCCATCGAACTTGCCCTTGAGATCGGGGATCACGAGGGCCAGCGCCTTCGCGGCACCGGTGGTCGTGGGGATGATGTTCTGGCCGGCCGAGCGGGCCCGCCGCGGGTCCTTGTGGGCGACGTCGAGGATCCGCTGGTCGTTGGTGTAGCTGTGGATCGTGTTCATCAGGCCGCGCTCGATCCGGACGAGATCATGGACGACCTTCGCCGCCGGCGCGAGGCAGTTCGTCGTGCACGACGCGTTGCTGATGATGTGGTGGCTCGCCGGGTCGTAGCGCTCCTCGTTGACACCCAGGACGATCGTGATGTCCTCGCCCTTGGCGGGGGCGCTGATGACGACCTTCTTCGCGCCGGCGTGGATGTGGGCGCGGGCCTTCTCGGCGTCGGTGAAGATGCCGGTCGATTCGAGGACGACGTCGACGCCGAGGTCGCCCCACGGCAGGTTGGCCGGGTCCTTCTCCTTGAGGACCTTGATCTCGCGGCCGTCGACGATCAGGGCGTCATCGGTGTGGTCGACCGTGCCGGGGTAGGCCCCGTACGTCGAGTCGTGCCTGAACAGCAGCGCGTTGAGCTTCGTCTCGACCAGGTCGTTGACGGCCACGACCTCGAGGTCGGGAGCGCGCTCGATGATCGCCTTGAGGGACTGGCGGCCGATCCGGCCGAAGCCGTTGATGCCGACGCGAACGGTCATCGTGGGGATCCTCCTGGGCTGGCGCCCACCGGCTGCGCCGGCGCGGGCGTGGTCATTGACGGTGCACGGGTGATGATCGCCGCGGATGCCGGTCGCTCGGTCCCGGCCAGGCGACCGAGGACCAGCGGATGGGCCCCCGCGAGCGAGACGTCGCCGCCGAGCCCCGCCGGGACCACGGTGACGCGCCGCGCGAAGACCTCGAACGTGTCGCGGGCGATCGCCGCCCGGATCGGGTCGAGCAACCGGTCGCCCTCGGCCTCGGCGATCGCGCCGCCGATGACGATCCGGTGGGGGTTGAAGGCGTGGACGTAGCTGACGCACCCGGCGGCCACGGCCCGACGGGCGCGGTCCATCAGCTCGACGCAGGCCGGATCACCCGCCTGGGCCCCTTCGCCGACGTCGCGCGCCGATAGCTCGTCGAGCCCGGTCTCCGCCGCCTTCGCGACGAGGTACGGCGACGAGCCGGTCCGGGCGAGGGCCTGCGCCTCCCGCGCGAGCGACGCACCGCCGGCGAATGCCTCGACGTGTGCCTCGCCGCCGCAGCCACAGCGCGGCCCGTCGAGCGCCACCTGCACATGGCCGAGCTCGCCCGCGATTCCGTCGGGCCCGTGGAAGATCCGGCCGGCGGTGAAGATCGCGCCCCCGACGCCGGTCGACACCGTCAGGTAGATGAAGTCGTCCGTATCGCGAGCCGCGCCAAAGGCGTGCTCGCCGAGCGCGGCGACGTTCGTGTCGCGGTCGAGGAAGGCCGGCAGCCCGTGGGCCTCGGCCATCGCCGGCGCCAGCGCGACGTCGCGGAAGGCCGGACCGAGGTTCGGCGGCTCCTGGACCACCCCGGCCCAGGGGTCGAGCGGCCCGGGAGACGAGATCCCGATCCCGGCGAGCGTCGCGGCGACCTCGCTGGAGGCCCCGGCGCGCGCCGCACCGATCATGTCAAGGCAGCCGCGGATGACGGCTGCGGGCCCCGCGTCGCTCGGCGTCTCGATCTCGACGCGGCTCGTGCGCGAGCCGTCCGGCAGCACGACCGCGGCACGGATTCGCGTGCCGCCAAGGTCAAGTGCGAGGACCGGCGGTGCGGACAGGGCGAAACCTCATCGGTTCGGTACGGGAAGCGAGGTCATTCTAGCAATGGGCTCCCCGACGCCCTCCCGGGGCCGGACCCGAACGGTCCCCGGACACCTGTCCCGACATGACGTGACCCCCGTCGGTTGCCCGACGGGGGTCACCCGTTGCGCGAAGGGGTGTCGGTCAGCCGCCGATCTTGAAGACCTTGGTGCCGCACTTGGGGCAGGTGCCCTGGAGCGCCGGCTTGCCGTTCTTCATCGTGATCTGCTGCGGGTTCTGGACCTCGACCTTCATCTTGTCCTTCACGCAGTAGGCCATCGCCATGGGTCGGTCCTCCTCGAGCTCCCTTGCGCCCCGGGCCCGGTGCCCGTGGCTGCCCCGTGGTCTAGATGCCGAGCGACGGCCGCCAGCGGTCCGTGCCCGAGCGCTCCTTGCGGCGATCCATCTCGGCGAGGATCGAGAGGCTCTCGAGCCCCGTCTCGACGCACGCCGCTTCCGCGGCGTCCTTGGCGTCCCCGACGGGGAACTCGCCGGTGGTTCGCTGCGCGAAGACCGTGCAGACCACCCCGGCGCGACACTGCGCCAAGCCCGCCAGGACGAACAATGCCGAGGCTTCCATCTCGAAGTTCAGGACGCGCTGGCGCGCCAGTTCCTCGGCCAGGTCAGGGTATCGGATGGGAAGCTGCGGGATCGGGCGGCCCTGCGCTCCGTAGAACCCAGGAGCGGTCGCCGTCACGCCGACGTGGTAGCGCTTCCCAAGCCGCTCGGCGGCCTCGATCAGGGCCGTGACCGCCTCGACGTCGGCGACGGCAGGGTAGCCGTCGACAACGAACCAGTTGGTCGTTGTCTCCAGCCGGACGGAGCCCGTGCTGATCACCAGGTCTCCGGCGAGCATGTCCGGCTGCAGCCCTCCGGAGGAGCCGACGCGAATGAACGTCGGCCGGGTCGTGATCGCGAGGATCTCGGCGACCACGATCTCGACGTTGTCGGTGCCGATGCCGGTGGACACGATCGACACGCGGTCGCCGCGATAGCGGCCCGTGGCCGACGCGAACTCGCGATTCCGACGCTCGAACTCGACGTCGTCGAGCCGTCGGGCGATCTTCGCCGTTCGATCGGGATCGCCGGGGAGGAGGATGTACTCGGCCAGTTCGCCCGGGCCGAGGCCGATGTGGTACTGACGCTCTCCGGAGGGGAGCGCGACGCGGCGGTCCGCGATCGGCAAGTAGAGTTCTCCTCCTCGTACGCCCGCGGCTGCGAAGCTCGGGCAAGCCTAATCGTGCGTTCGAACGAGCGTCAAGCCAATTCACGCTCAGGTCCCGGCTCCGCGGAGCGTGGCAAGGCGGGCCAGCAACGCCTCCCGGACGCGTCGTCGGGCCACGCGGCGCCGCGCGAGGGTCACGAGCAGCGAGGCCGCCGTCAGCGCCAGCATCACCATGGCACCGAGCGGGCCGGGCTCGGGCAGGAGCGAGCCGGCCTCGGCGAGGTGTCCCCGCGGCCCGGCGTCCGGCGGCTGGGACGGCTCGACGGCGAGCGGCAGGGCCTGGCCGAGATCGCCGACCCGCACCAGCGCGCCGCCGTGGTCGTCGACCACGACCGTGGGCCCCTCGGCCGATGATTCGACCCTCCCGGTCGCCGCAACGGCCTCGCCGGCGCGGACGTGGACCAGGAGGGGCGCGAACTCACCGCGGAGGACGATCGGGGCGACCGCGGTCCCGTCGTCCAGCGCGAACCCGGTTTCGGTGACCTGGCCGACCAGGCCCCCAACGCGGACCAGCTCGCCCAGGTGCTCGGCCAGCGTCGCGAGGTCGGTGTCGGGAGTCACGTCCACGAGCGGCAGTGCGCTCCCGGACGTCCCGCCGCTGGCGCTCCTGCCGGCCCCCGCGCCGCTGCCGCCTGGTGCACCTCCGCCGCCGTTGCCGACATCGGGCCCGAGCGCGACGTCCGCTCGGTCGCGTGGCAGGATCCCGAACCGGCGATCGCTCGCCGTCGGGTAGGGTCGGCGAACGATGCCCACGATCGTGGCCTGGCGGCCGGCCCCGATCGCCGTCGACGGGCTACCAGCGCCGGCCTGCCCGACGATCGGCACGCGGTTCGCCTCGCCCCCGCCGATCGCGAGCTCGGCGCGCCACCGATCGCCGAGCCGCTCGACCTTCAGGATCGTGCCCGCGACCCGGACGAGCTGCCACTCGTCGCGAGCGCCCGGCGGGACCGGCTGGGCGGTCGGGCTGATGCTGCCCCGTCCGATGACCTCGATCAGCGTGGCGCCGATGCGTGGCGCACCCCAGGCGTGCCCGGTCAGGCCGGAGATCCGGACCCGGTCGCCGACGGCAGCGGTCGTGCCCGAGGCAGGCAGGAGGACTTCGATCGCCGCGCTCGCGTCCTGGACGACGATTCGGCGTCCCGTCGCGTCGAGGAGCGTCGCGTCGGCCGTGCCGGTCGCCTCGACCGTCACGGCGCTGCCGTCGTCGAGCCGCCGGGTCCCGGCAATCGGCGTCACGGTGCCGCCTGTCGGGCCGTTGACCGAGACGACGACGTCCGCCCGGTCGCGAAGCCAGATGCGGTAGCCGTCGAGCGCCCCTTTCCGCGAGGCGCGCTGGCCGACGATGCCGGTGAGCCGGAGCCCGTTCCCGATCGGAAGATCCGCGACCGTGAGGCGGCTCGAAGCATCGGCCGCGACGCGAAACGCCCGTCCCGCGCGGTCGACGAGGTCGATCGTGATGTCGCCGCTCGTCGACTTCCTCGCGGTCGCTGAAGCGACGCCCTCGATGACGACGAGCCGCCCCTCGGTGGCCTCGCCCAGGTCCGCCGCCACGATCTCCGTCGGGGGCGGCAGCCCAGCCTCGCCGGTGACCCGGATGGCCGCTGCCGCGGGCCGGATCTCCAGTTGGCCATAGGGCTCGGCCAGGGGACCCGTGACCTGGAGCGCTGCCCCGCGCGGAGGTGCCGTGACGCCCTCCGGCAGGCGCACGGCGATGCCGCCGGTGGGATCGGCGATCGCGAACAGGGCCGGGGTCCCGAGCCGGCCCGCCTCGGCGCTCACGACACCTGCGACGGTCACGGCCGCGCCGACCCGCGCCCCGCGAGCTTCGACGATGGTCAGGATGTGGACGGTGGGCGTGGGGGACGGACTGGGGCTCGGCGCCGGCGTGGGCGACGCGCTCGGCGACGGTGTCGGCGACGGCGTCGGCGACGGTGTCGGCGACGGCGTCGGAGCAGGAGGGGGCGTGGTCGTCGGCGGCGGCACGATCTCGAGCTCGCCCTCGACGGTCGCGTGCACCCGGTAGCCGGTCGTCCCGGTGCCGGTCGAGTCCCGCTGCCCGACCGGGCCGACGGCAATGACGCGTGTGTCGGCGGGGATCGTCCGGCCCGCCAGCGCCGGAGCTCCGACGATCACGCGAACGGGACCGGTGCCGTCATCGACGAGGATGCCGAGACCATCGGCATAGCTGGTCGCCGACCCGACGGTCGTGCCGTCAACCAGGACCCGGAGGCCCTCGCTCGACTCGGCGACCTCGCCCGTCGCTCGGAACCACGGGGCCGGTCGCTGTTGCTCGCCGAGGGCCACGATGTCGTCGGGGGCGGCGCGCAGCGTCCACTCGCCATAGCGCTGGTCGAGGGTCCCGGTGATCGAGACCAGGGTGTCCGGCCCGAGGGCGATGGTCGGCACCGCATCGAGGTACAGCGCCATCCCGGCCGTATCGTCCTGGACGAACGCCTTCCGGCCGTCCTCGAGCGCTCCCAGCGCCGTCGTGAGGACACCTTCCACGTGCACGAATGTGCCGACGGGAAGCGTGCGAGCCTCGGAGATCGAGATCGCGGGCAGCGGCACCGCGGTCGGTCCGGGGGTGGCGCTGGGCGACGGGGTGGGCAGCGGCGACGGGGTGGGTAGGGGCGTCGGCGTGGGCACCGGCGATGGGGGCTCGGGCGACGCCGTGGGCGAGTCGCTGGGCTGCGTCGAGGCGACCGGAGTCGGCTCGGCGCTGGGTGTGGCCGTCGGCTCGACACTCGGCGCGGCTGTCGGCGCGACGCTCGCCGACGAGGTCGGCGCCGGGATCGGGGACGGCTCGGCTGACGGCAGGGTCGTGGGCGTGGCGGTTGGCGTCGGGGCTGGCGTGGCGGTGGGCGTTGGGCCGGGCTCGGCGCTCGGGGTCGGCGTCGGCACCGGTGCGGGTGCCGGGGGCGCGGCCAGCGATTGCGGGTTGGGGGCCGCCTGGACGAAGAAGTCCGTGACGTTGTCGTTCGTGTCGACGGTGTTCCCGGCGGTCCCGCCAGGTCGGCGCTCAAGGCTCGCGCCGGCTTGCGGGGCGGGAGCGGCCGCCCCCTCGACGAACGCGTTCGTTGCGTCACCCCAGCCCACGGCGTCGACGGGCGCGCCGCCGATGACGCGAACGACGAGGGCGCCACCCGTCGCGGCGAAGCCGCCACTGTAGGTGGCGTCCGCCATCGCCGC
The DNA here is from genome assembly GCA_052038965.1 of Candidatus Limnocylindrales bacterium. Lineage (GTDB taxonomy): Bacteria > Chloroflexota > Limnocylindria > Limnocylindrales > CSP1-4 > UBA5189. The sequence goes on from JBQGDI010000008.1 coordinate 12,145, forward strand.
GTAGATCCCGGCGGCATTCGCGATCAGAAGGTGCTGGCCGGATGCCAGTGACAGGCTCGCGTCCCAGGACGCCTTCCTGGTGATCGTCCCGCCCGAGGACGTGACATAGCTGACCTCGAGACCGGCGAGATCGATCGAGTCGAGCCCGGCGTTGGTGATCTCGACGAACTCGTCCGAAGCCGAGACGCCGCCGGTCTGGACCTCGGACACGAGGAGCATCGCCGGTGGCCAGGTGACCGCGGCCAGCGCGGGCCCGCTCGGCACCGGCGCACGAGCGGCCATCGCCGCCCCGCTCAACACGACGGCGATGACGGCGGCGACGACGAGCGCGACGCGGGCGCGATCCACGGGCACGACCTCCCCGGCGGGACGGTCACGCCGGGCGGGGCGGCTCGTGCCGTTCTAGCAGCGCCCGCTCATCAGTCCCTCATCCGTCGATGATCAGCCGATCACGCACCGGTCATCGCCCGCTCCCCCGGCCGGATCGCGTACGATTCCGGCCCGCTCGCCATCTCGTGGCGAGCCCTGTCCGCCGAGGTGAGACGAACCGTGGCCCGCGCGAAGCGCACCGACCGGTCGGAGGCGCGCCGGCGATACCGCCAGACCACCAGCGATGCGAACGGTCCCGAGCCCGACAATGGTGCGGAGACGACCGCGGCCCTCGACTTCGGCGAGCGTCGCTCGGGCGCCCGGCCCTACCGAGCGCCGGACGCACCGTCCTCGACCCCGAGGCCGGACCCGAACGCCCGACCGGGCTTCGGCGCCGCCTTCCGCGGTGCCTACCGCCAACCGAACATCCGCGAGGACCTCCGGGCGCTACCGTCGCTCCTGCGATCGCGTGGCTTCCTGGTGGCGGTCCTGCTCGTGCTCGGCGCGGCCGCAATCGCGGTCCTGTTCCCGAACTACGACGGCGCGGCGTTCGCGTTCGAGCTGCTCGTCTGGCCTGGCTCGGCGATCGGCCCGCAGCTCGTCGCCGGCTTCTTCGCGCCGCGGGCCAGCTACCTGCTCGGCCTGATCGTCGGCGCTCTCCAGGGCGTGGTCTTCACCCTCATGCTCACCGGCGTCGGGGTGCTCGGGGCGCAGGTCCCGGCCGATCAGCTGGCGAACGTCCTGTTCCTCGGTTTCGTGAGCGGACCCATCAGCGGAATGCTGTTCGCGGCGGCCGCGGCGTGGTACCGCCGCTTCCTGGCGGCCACGAACCCGCGCCGGCCAGCCTCCGGCCAGCGCCGAACCACCTCGAACACGCGCCGGGCGGCGACGAGGCGCTAGTCGAGGGGCCGCCTCTCGGTGAGCGATTCACCCAAGGCGCCGCATCCCGGCATGGCCCAGCTGGCGCACGCCTGACGGCGCTGTTGGCCCGCCGACGCCAGCCGCTGCGAGGGTGAGGGGCACGATCTCGCGGGCGACGACGTTCACGACCGAGGCGTCCCGCTGCAACTCGCCGTCGACGAGCAGCAGGGCGTGGCGCCGGACGACACCTCGCAGCCTCGCCCAGGTGTCCGGCCACAGGGTGACGTTGACCATGCCGGTCTCGTCCTCGAGCGCGAGGAAGACGGTCCCGCGGGCCGTCATCGGATGCTGCCGGGTGACGACCAGGCCGCCGATCCGGACGGTTCCACGTCGCCGCTCGGCGAGCGCCGCGTTGGGGATCGCGCCAAGCCGCTCCAGCGCATCGCGGAACAGCGACACGACCTGGTGCCTCGCGTCGAGCCCGATGACGGCGTAGGCGTCGCCGAGGCGTTCGGGCTCGGGGATCGGCGGGAGCGGCGGCGCGTCAGTCGCCGGAAGCCGCAGGTCCATCGGTCGGCCGGCCGCCTTCGACCGCTTCCCACCGGCTCGCGTCGCCGCACGGAGTGCCTTCCCGTCGATCCTGGCCCGGGCCGATCCGGCGACCTCCCGGAGCTGCCACAGGAGCTCCCGCCGCGGACGGCCCAGCGAATCCAGCGCACCGGCCCGGATCAGCCGCTCGATGACCTCTTCCGGCAGGCCGGTGCGCGCCACGACGTCGGCCAGGGATCGATACGGGCCGCGCTGTCGTTCCCCGTCAAGGAGCTCGGCGTGCTGCTCGCCGATGCCCTTGACGAGGTGCAGCCCGAGCCGCACGCCCCACCCGACGGCGCTCTCGGCCGACCACCGCTCACGGGCTGCAGCGCCGGGCATGACACACGCCGGCGAGCGCACCGGTCGCGGCCGGGCCTCGATCCCGGCGTCATCCGGCAGGTCCTCCCCGGGATGGGCACGCTCGTCGTCGCAGGAGCCGTCGTCGCCGACGGGTCCCGCGAGCGCCCACCCCGGCCGCCCGACCCATTCGGTGGTGGTCCTGTAGGTGGACGCGTTGAGGTCGACCGGCAGCACGGCGACGCCGTGGCGCTTGGCGTCGTTGACGAGCACCTCGACGGGATAGAAGCCCATCGGCTGGGCGTTGACGAGGCCGACGAGGAACTGGGCCGGGTAGAACAGCTTCAGGAACGCCGACTCGTAGGCCGTCCGGGCGAACGCCGCGGCATGGCTCTTGGCGAAGCCGAAGGACGCGAAGGCCGCCACCTGGCGGAACAGCTCCTCGGCCATCTCTTCGGTCATGCCGGGCTGTCGCAGGCAGCCGTCGTGGAAGCGCTGGTGGAGCTTCTCCATCTCGCGGGTCGAGCGCCACGTGCCCATCGCCCGTCGGAATCCGTCACTCTCGGCCGGGCTGAAGCCCGCGACTTCGATGGCGATCCGCATGACCTGCTCCTGGTACAGGATCACGCCCATCGAATCCCGGAGCACCGGCTCGAGGCTCGGGTGGAGGTAGGTCACCGGCTCGAGGCCCTGCTTCCGGCGGAGGTAGGGGTGGACCGCGTTGCCCTGGATCGGGCCCGGCCGGATGATCGCGACCTCGACGACGAGGTCGTCGAGCGATCCGGGCCGCGACTTCGGCAGGGTCTGCATCTGGGCTCGGCTCTCGACCTGGAAGACCCCGACCGTGTCCGCGGCGCGCAGCATGTCGAAGACCTCGGGGATCGATTCCGGCAGCGAGTCGAGGACGACACAGGTGGAACAGTCGTGCTCGATGAGCTGGAGGGTCTCGTCGATCGCGGCCAGCATCCCGAGGCCGAGCAGGTCGAGCTTGATCAGCTTCAGCGCTTCGACATCGCGCTTGTCGAACTGGACGACGACCCGGTCCTTCATCGTCGCCCGCTCGACCGGGGCGATGTCGATGAGCGGGGCGGCGGTCACGAGCATCCCGCCCGAGTGGATCGACAGGTGGCGCGGGAAGCCGTCGATCCGGGCGCAGAGCTCGAGCCAGCGATCCCAATCCGACAGGCCCACGGTGCTGCCGCCGCTCGGCTGCGGGGCGGGCACCGGCTCCACGCGCGCCACCGACGAGTGCGGATCCGGCCGCCCGAGGCGGTCCTCGCCGATCCCGCCTCGGATGTTCCAGTGGTTCGGCCTGCCGAGGCGGTCGGTCGATCGATCGACGGATCGATCGGGCGGAACGGGCATGCCGCTCTCCGGATCGAGGGCCCGGCCGCCGACGGTCGCGGGCGCGCTCCACCCGCCCGACTCGTCCCTCGCGTAGCCCGTGCCCCGGCCGGCCCGCAGCCAAGCGACGCTGGCCGGCGTGTCGCCGGGCCCGCCTTCGTCGTCGCCGCGTCCGCCCGGCCGGATCGCCGGCGGCGACTCCGGGGCCGCCTCCCACATCCCCGATCGGCCGGGGCCTTGCCAGCCGAGCTGGTTCTCCGAGGGTGGCGTCGATGCGACCGTCGGGCTGCCGCCCGGGCCATCGCCGGGTCCGTCGCCGGGTCCGTCGCCGGCCGATTCTCGCCAGATCGACGCAGGAGGTCGGTTAGCCAGGAGCGCGAATGGTTCCGGGCCGCCGCCGGCACCCGGACTCGCCGAATTCGTCTCGTCCCACGCTTGCGAAGGGATGGATTCGGGGCTTCCCGGTGGCGCCTGACCGCTCGAGAGACGCTCAGACTTGGCTAGCCGACCCGGGAGGTCGATGTGACTAACTTCGGCGGGCGTGGGCGGTGGCGCAGCGGCGGGCGTGGGCGGGGCGGCTTCAACCGGCCGCTCGTGAAGCCACGAGAACGGCCGCGGGGCATTCGGATCGACGGGCTTCGGCGGCTGGCGCCAGGGTGGGACCTTGCCCACGAGCGGCACGCGCTTGTTCAGCTGGCCCATCGAGTCCACGAAGCCGCGACCCTCGGCATCGTCGGCGGATCCCACCTCCGGCGGCAGCCCTTCGCCCGGTCGCCGGAAGAACTCGGCAAAGCCGCCCTCGGCCTCGAGGTCCCGCCGGACCATGACGCTGTCGTACGTCTCGAGCGCCTTCGCCACGCGGTCGACGAGCGGTCGCGGGAAGCCCAGCGCGTACCCGATCTCCCGGACCGCCGACCGGGCCCGGTAGGTCACGAGATTGCAGACCATCCCGGTGTGCTCCGGGCCGTAGCGCCGGTAGACGTACTGGATGACCTCCTCGCGCCGCTCCGAGCTGAAGTCGATGTCCACGTCCGGGTACGTCGTCCGGCCCTCGTTGATGAACCGCTCGAACAGGAGGTTGTGGGCGATCGGCTCGACCCGGCTGATGCCGAGCGTGTACGACACGATCGAGCTGGTCGCGCTGCCCCGACCCTGGGCGGGGATCCCCTGGGCCTTCGCGAAGCGCATCAGGTCCCAGCAGATCAGGAAGAATTCGGCGAGACCGGCTCGCTCGATGACGTCGAGCTCGTGGGCGAGGCGGTTGACGACCGCCGACGTCAGCGGGAGGTACCGCTTCCGCGCGCCTGCCCAGCACAGCTCCGAGAGGTACGAGAACGCCGTCTCGCCCCTCGGCACGGGAAAGCCCGGGAAGCGGTACTGCTCGAAGCCAAGGTCGACCGAGCACGCGGCCGCAACTTCGCCGGCGGTTGCCAAGCCCTCTGCCCAGGCGGCCGACGCGCGCCGGTCGGCGGCCGCGAACGCCGGCTCGCCGGGCGGCATCGATGCCAGCTCGGCGCCCGACTTCAGGTGAGATTCGCCATCGGGGCGCCGGAGGTCGGCGAGCGTCTCGAGCGTCCGACCGTGGGCGATCGCCGTCACGACGTCGTGGAGCTCGCGGTCCTCGGGTCTGGCGTAGTGGACGTCGTTGGTGACGACGACCGGCAGGCCGAGCTCCGCGGCCAGTGCCGCGGTCTCGCTCACGAGCCAGTCGTCGTCGGGCAGCAAGTGGTGGCTGAGCTCGAGGCAGAACCCCGCCCGTGCGACGCCTTCTCCGACGCCGAAGGTCCGGGCGAATCGCTCCGCGGCCGCCCGCGCCCCGGCCCGATCCCCGGCCAGCAGCCGGCGGCCGATCTCGCCGTCACGGCCGCCGGACAGGGCGAGGACGCCCTCCACGTGCTCGGCGAGGAGCGCATGGCTGAACCGTGGGACGCGCTTCGTCCCGTCGAGATTCGCGCGGGAGACGAGCCGGCACAGGCTTCGGTAGCCCGCCGCGTCGCGGGCGAGCAGCACGAGGTGCGGACCGCGCTGCCGCCCGCCGATCCCCCGCAGGTCCTCCTTCACGACCCGCCGGTGACCCGGCAGCCGGGCGCGCTTCGGGCGAGGTCGCGCCGGCAGGCCCTCGACCGGCTCGTCCGGCCAGGGCCCGACGCCTTCGACCCCCGCGCCCGATCGCCGAGCCCCGCGCCATGGCGCCCGTCGCGCCGGCACGACCACGCCCGCGAGATCCGGCACGGCCGCGTCGACCAGCTCGATCTCGACCCCGAGGATCGGCCGGATCCCGGCTTCCTCGGCTGCGGTGGCGAATCGCACCACCCCGTACAGCCCGTCGTGGTCGGTGATGGCGAGCCCGGACAGGCCGAGCTCGACGGCCCGCCCGACGAGGTCCTCGGCGGCCGAGGCCCCGTGGAGGAACGAGAAGTTGGTGTGGCAGCGGAGCTCGGCGTAGGTGGTCGTCATGACGCCACGCCAGGGCCTCCCGAATTTCTCGGGACGCCACGCAACACATCCTCGATTCGTGGCGTCTGAAGGCCGTGGAGACCAACTTCCGCAGCCTGGCCGTCGTCCTGACGAGGACTGCCGCGATGCTCGTGCTCGCGGTCCTCCTCATCCTCGTCCTCCTCCCGGCGGCCCTCGCCGCGAGCGGTCGGTAACCACGACATGTCCGGGGACTGGGCCCGGGACGCTGGCGAGGCGGGCGCAAGCCAGCCATCGACCGGGTCGCCGCCTGGTGAGCGGGCGGTCGACCACCGCAGCAGGACCCCGTCGCTTCTGGGGGCGGCGGGGTCCTCTCTTGTCCGGCGCCGGTCAGTCATACAGCCGCTCCAGGTGCCAGGTGCCGGCGATCCGGTCCTGGTAGACGAGCGCGAGCCAGCGGCGGCCGACGACCTTGTAGTAGTCGCGGGCGATCGGATCGCGCCACCACTGCTCCTCGACCCGCCAGCGGTTGCAGACCTCGACCGGCTCGCGACGGTCGGCCCACGAGATCGCGACGAGCCGACCGTCGACGTCCACCTCCACCCCGATCTCCGGATGGGCACGGAGCAACCGGGTCACGCAGCCGGCCCCGCCTCTCGCCAGCGCCAGCGGCGCTCGGGCAGCGGCGCCTCGGGGTCCGCCAGCTCGATCCACCGGATGCGTCCCTCGCCATAGGTCAGCGCGAGGCGAGCGAGCTGCCAGCCGAGCCGCGCACCGTGCAGCGCCTGGGGCACGAACAGCGGCAGCTGCTGGCCGGCAGCGGGCGACGCTCCCGCGAGCTCCAGCTCCAGGCGGGCCACGGGCGCGGGCGGCGGCACGCGCTCGAGCCGGGCGAGGAGCAGCCGCTCGATCGCGGCGGCGTCGGCGGTCGGCTCGGGGAAGCGGCCCTCCACCACGAGCTCGGGCTCGACCCCGGGCTTGGCGAAGGCGAGGTCGAGGACGAGTCGCAGCCGGCCTCGCTCGGCCGCGAGGCCGCGGGCCTGGAGGTTGCCGGCCAGCGCGGCGGCGACGCGACGGAGGACGAACCGGACGGCCTCGAGCTCGACGACCGAGGGCTCGATCGGCAGGCCGAGGATGAGCCGCTCGGGCGCGTGACGAGGCCGGAACGGATCGCTCTCCTCGCCCCGGGCCCGAGCCCCGATCCGCGCGCCCTCGTCGCCGAATCTCGCGGTCAGGGCCGAGGTCGCGAGCTCCGCGACCTGCCCGATCCGGCGCAGCCCGAAGCGCCGCAGGCGGGCGCGGACGTCCGGGTCGCGGGTCAGCAGCGCGGTCGGGAGCGGGGCGAGGAACGTGGATTCCTCCCCCGGCGGGACGGCCACGAGATCCCCGGGCTCGGCGGCGAGGGCCGCCACGCCGGCCACGAAGCGGGTGCCCCCGATCCCCGCCCGCGGTGGCCCGCCGAGGAGCGGCTCGATCGCCGCCGAGAACCGCCTCGCCAGCTCCGGCTCGGGCCCCCACAGGCCACCGAGCCCATCGATCTGCGTCTCGAACAGCCCGAACGCCGGATCGGCCGGGTCGGAGGTCCCGGCGAGGGCCGGGGTCAGCTCGGCGAGGCGCTCGAAGACCGCCTCGCAGGCGGCACGGTCTACCTCAGGATCGGCCTCGAGGAAGGTCGCCTCGGGTGCCAGCCGGTGCGCGGACCCGAGCGGCAGCCCCGGCCGGACGCCGAGCGCTCGCGCCTCGGGGTTCGCGTCGAGGACGCTCCCCGGCTGCCACGGCTTGCCGCCGAGGACGATCGACCCCGCCGGCCACGAGCCGGAGGGCTGGCGCCGCTGCGCCAGGTCGAGGAGGAGGTGCGGTCGAAGGAGATGGAGGAGTCGCATCGTTCCGGTTCCCGGGCACTGGGATCACGGGGGCGTTGACAGGGTGGGTGCGGCCGGTCGCCGCGGGCCGTTCGCCGGGCTCGGCCTCGACGAGGAGACCGTCCCGGCGAAGGCAGGCGTCGCGCTCGCCGCCCTCCGCGTAGAGGATCCGGAGCGTCGCCCGCCGGCCTGGCGGGCCTGCTCGGTTGCGAGCGACGATCACCTCCGTTTGCTGCCCGACGACGTCGCGACCGAGCCGGATCCAGCTCGTCCGCGCGAGCTCCAGGCGGATGCCGGTTCCCTCGCCGACGGCGCCGGCGAGCACGGGAGCGAGATTCGGCGGTGCCACGACGACGAGCGTGATCCCGGCCCGTCGGGCGAGGGCGGCCAGGCGCCCGAGCCGATCCGCGACCGTAGCCGGCCGCGTCGTCCCCGGTGGCCGCGGCGGCAGGTCGACGACGAGGAGGTCGACGGTCCGGCCGGACAGCAGCGAGCCGGCGATCGCGATCCCCTCCTCCGCGTCGGCCGGGGTCACGACGACGAGCCACTCGGGCCGCACGCCGCGCGCGACGGCCTCGACCGGATCGAACGCCGCTGCGAGGTCCAGCCACGCGACGATCGCGCCGCCCGCCTGGGCCTCGGCCGCCAGCCGCAGGGCGAGGGTCGTCCGGCCGCTCGAGAGGTCGCCACGGAGCTCGACGCCCATCCCGCGCGGCAGGCCGCCGGGTCCGAGGATCGCATCGAGGGCCGCGAATCCGGTCGACAGCACGCGAGCGCGATCCGTGGCTCCCTCGGGCCGACCGATCGGCTCGGGGGCCGTGAGGGGCACCGTCGCCAGTGCGCCAACGACCTCGCCGACGCTCTCGGATCCCTCCCCCAGGCGCGCCGGCGCCGCCGCGCCCCACCGCGTTCGGAGGGTTGCGAGGGCCGTGCCCAGATCGGTCCGGTCGATCGTCGTCACCGGACGATTATCGAACAAATGTTCGAATGAATCAAGGGGTACCCGACACCAACTTCCGCGGAGCGAGAGAGTCAGGCCGAGGGCCCGTGCTAGACTCCGGACCCGTTCGGAGCGGCGCCTGGCGCCCTCGAACGCCCGGTGGGGATGTAGCTCAGCTGGGAGAGCACCGCGTTCGCATCGCGGGGGTCAGGGGTTCGAGTCCCCTCATCTCCACCACTTCCCCATCTCGGGCCTCACGGCACCACGTCGCCGACCTCGTGGGCCACCCGGACTGCCCGCGGATCGACGATCCGCAGCGACAGGCCCT
>JBQGDI010000009.1:0-47450 GCA_052038965.1 Candidatus Limnocylindrales bacterium
GCGGATCGCCCCCGTCCGGTGGTCCCTCATACGCCCCACGGAACGATTCGAACCGGACGCCCCTCCGAGGTGCTCGCGTGTTGCTTCATACGCCGGGCGTATGGCGGGCGCGAACGAAGGGGCCGGCGCGACCCCGCGACCTGCGCAACACGCGCCCGCCGCGCCCGGTGCGCGAGCGGCGCACGGCTCGAAGGCCGCCTCGGCGGGCGGCGGCTAGCATTCGCTCGATGTACGCCGTGATCCTGGCCGGCGGTGGCGGGACTCGCCTGTGGCCGATGAGCCGGCCGGAGACGCCAAAGCCGTTCCTGCCGCTCCTCGGCGAGCGCTCGCTGCTCCAGCTGACGGTCGACCGTCTCGTCGGGCACGCCGAGCTGCAGCTGGAGTTCGATGACGTCTGGGTGGTCACCGATCGGCGCTATGCCGAGCTCGTTCGGGAGCAGCTGCCGGACACGCCGATCCTGATCGAGCCGGCCGGTCGCAATACCGCCGCGGCCGTGGCCCTGGCCACGCTGCACATCGAGCGCGACCCGGACGAGGTCATGCTCGTCCTTGCCGCGGATCACCATATCGCGGACGACGCCGCCTTCCGGAAGACGCTCGGAGCGGCGGCGCGCGTCGCGCTCGGCGAGGCCGCCGAGGCGCTCGGCGTCGAGTCGCCCCTCGTGACGCTCGGCGTCCGCCCCGACCATCCCGCAACGGACTACGGCTACCTTGTTCCCGACCCGCTCCAGCGTGCCCGCGTCGACGGCGTCCGCGCGGCATTGCTTCGCAGCTTCGAGGAGAAGCCGACGCGGGAGCGTGCGGTCGAGCTGCTTGGCGACCCCGCCACGTCGTGGAACGCCGGGGACTTCGCGTGGCGCCGATCCGCGATCCGCGACGCGCTCCACCGCTACACGGGCCTCGTCACCCTGCTCGACCCGGTTCGCGCGAGCGACAGCGGGCTGGCCACCGCGTACGACGTCCTGAAGCCGCTGTCCGTCGATCGCGCGGTCATGGAGGGCGCAGCCGGCGATCGGCGCGTCGCGATGGTCGTGCTCGGCGGCGGCTGGAGCGATCTCGGCGGCTGGAGCGCGATCCTCGCGGCGATCGGGGCAACAGGCGCTGGCCGGGTGGTCTCGCCAGGGGAGATCGCCGAGGCCTCCGCCGACGACCTCGTCGTCGAGCGCGTCGACGGCCGGCTCCAGGCGAGTACCGGGCCTCGGTCGATCCAGTCGAACTCGCCGGTCGCGCTGCTGCTCGGGGCGGCGGTCTCCCGCCTCGAGGTCGATACCCTGTTGGCGCGCGTGACCGAGTGGGAGGTGCGACGGTGACCCAGGCCCAGACGCCGATCGTCTTCGGCACCGACGGCTGGCGGGCGCGGATCGCCGAGGACTTCACGTTCGAGAACGTCCGGCGCTGCGCCGACGGCGTCGCTCGCTACGTGCTCGGCAAGGGCGAGCGCGAGCAGGGCGTCGTCGTGGCCTACGACCGGCGGTTCGCGTCGGAGCATTTCGCGATGGCCGCATCCGAGGTCCTGCTCGCCCACGACATCCCGGTCGCGTTCGGGGCCCATGCCGTCCCGACCCAGATGAGCTCCGACGAGGTCGTCGAGCGCGGCGCCGCCGCCGGGATCGTCATCACCGCCAGCCACAATCCGTGGACCGACAACGGATTCAAGGTCAAGGCCCCGACCGGCTCGGCGGGCGGGCCCGACATGCTGGCGGTGATCGAGGAGGCGATCGCGACCGGCGACCCGATCGAGCGCCGTCCGTTCGCGGACGGCGAGGCTGCCGGGCTGGTCGAGCGCTTCGACCCGTTCCCGGGCTACGAGCGATACGTCCGCCGAACGCTCGACCTCGACGCCCTGCGGGCCGCCGACGTCCGGCTCCTCGTCGAGCCGCTGTGGGGCTCGGGCGCCGGATGGATGTCGCGCCTCTTGCGTGGTGGCGCGATTCACGTCACGGAGCTCCACCAGGAGCGGAACCCGTACTTCGGCGGCGTGAACCCCGAGCCGATCCGGCCCAACATCGACGAGGCACTCGGCATCATCGCGCGCGACGGCCACGACGTCGGCCTGCTGCTCGATGGCGACGCGGATCGCGCGGGAGCGGCGGACGAGCGCGGGACCTTCATCCACCAGCTCGAGGTGACCGGCCTGCTGATGTACTACCTGGCGGAGCACCGCGGGCTGCGGCAGCCGGTCGTCGTCTCGGTCAACAACACCTCGACCGCCGGGCACCTCGGCGAGAAGTACGGCATCGAGGTCCACGAGACGTCGGTCGGCTTCAAGTACATCGGCCCGAAGATGATCGAGACGGGCGCGATGATGGGCGCGGAGGAGAGCGGCGGCTACGGCTTCGGGATGCACCTCCCGGAGCGCGACGGGATCTACGCCGACCTGCTGCTGCTCGACCTGTTCCTGCGCGAGAAGGCCCGCGGCGTGTGGCCGGTCTCGAAGGTCCTCGGGCAGTTCCACGAGCTCGCCGGCCCGTCCTACTACCGGCGCGTGGACGTCCACGTCGATCGCGCCGTGTACGCCGACACGAAGCGCCGGCTCCTCGAAGGCCTGGCCACGACGCCGCCGTCCTCGCTGGACGGCCAGCCGGTGGCCCGCACGCAGGCCCTCACGACCCAGGACGGCTTCAAGTTCTTCGTCGCCGACGGGTCCTGGCTGCTGATCCGGACCTCGGGCACCGAGCCGCTCGTCCGCGTGTACACGGAGGCGTCCTCGCCGCAGGCCCGGGACGCCCTCGTCGCCGCCGGGGAGCGGCTGGTTCGCGGGTGACGACCCCTCGGCGGCATGGCCCGCCCCCGGAGTCCGAGCTGCCCCGGCGGGTCGACAAGCCGTGGGGCGACGAGCTGATCTGGGCCTGGACGGACCGCTACGTCGGCAAGATCCTCACGATCCGGGCGGGCAAGCGGCTGTCGCTCCAGTACCACGAGGCCAAGGACGAGTGGATCCACGTCCTCGACGGCAGGCTTCGCCTGACGCTCGAGAGCGAGGCCGGCGAGATCGAGGTCCGTGAGCTCGGCCGGGGCGAAGGCTGCCGGGTTGCCGTCGGCCGGCGGCACCGCTACGAGGCGCTCGACGACTGCCGGCTCATCGAGGTCTCGACGCCCGAGCTCGACGACGTCGTCCGCCTCGAAGACGACTACGGCCGCGAGGGCACGAGCGCCCCATAACCGCCGTCGCCGTGCGGTACGCTGAGCTGCCCATGGTCCCGGAGATGATGAACGCGACGCCTCGCAGGCCCGCGTCGCTGGTGGTGGCGGCCAGCGACGGGCCGGCTGGTTGACGCGCGCCACCCGACTCCATCCACGTTCGCTCGGCAGCCGCCTCGCCTCGGTCGCGAGCTGACCCGTGGACACCTGGATCGCGACCGCGATCTTCGTCGCGACCTATGTCCTGATCGCCACCGACCGACTCGATCGGACCCTCCTCGCGCTGCTCGGCGGCCTCGCCGTCGTCGCGCTCGGGATCATCGACCAGCACGAGGCGTTCGCGGCGATCGACCTCAACGTCATCTTCCTGCTCGTCGGGATGATGGTCATCGCCGGGACCCTCGCCCGGACCGGCCTGTTCGAGTGGCTCGCGGTGCGCACGGTCGTGCTGTCCCACGGCGAGCCGATGCGCCTGCTCCTGCTGCTGGCGCTCGTCACGGCGGTCCTCTCGGCGTTCCTCGACAACGTCACGACCGTCGTCCTGACGACGCCCGTCACGCTGTCGATCGCCCGCCGGCTGGGCGTGTCGCCGATGCCGTACCTCATCTCCCAGATCCTGGCCTCGAACATCGGCGGCACCGCGACGCTCATCGGCGACCCGCCCAACATCCTGATCGGCTCGGCCGCCAACCTCGGCTTCGCCGACTTCATCGTCCACCTCGGGCCGGTGACGGCGCTGGTGTTCGTGGCGTTCGCCGTCGTCATGCGGGTCATGTTCCGCGGTCGGCTCCGCGTCCCGAGCGAGCGCCGCGAGCAGGCCTTGGAAGCGACCGAGGCCGGAACGATCACCGACCGGCCGTTGCTGGTGCGAGGCCTGGCCGTCGGCGGGCTGACGTTGCTCGGCTTCCTGTTCCATACCGCGCTCGGTTTGGAGGCGGCGACGATCGCGATGCTCGGAGCGACGGTGCTCCTGCTCATTGCGCGGCTGGATCCGCACGACGCCTTCCGTGACGTCGAGTGGTCGACCCTGCTGTTCTTCGTCGGGCTGTTCGTGCTCGTCGAGGCGGTCGTGCACGTCGGGATCGTCGGTGGCGTCGCCGACGAGCTCGCCCGCCTGACGGCCGGGAACTCGGCGGTTGCGAGCATCGCGCTGCTGTGGTTCTCGGCCATCGCCTCGGCCATCGTCGACAACATCCCGTACACCGCGACCGCGATCCCGGTCGTCCAGCGGCTCGTCGAGGACGGCATGCCCGCGATGGCGCTGTGGTGGTCGCTCGCCCTGGGGGCGTGTCTCGGCGGCAACCTCACGATCGTTGGCGCGTCGGCCAATGTCGTTGTCGCGAACCTCGCCGAGCGGGCCGGCCACCCGATCCGCTTCGGTGAGTTCTTCCGTTACGGTGCCGTCGTCGTGGCGGTGTCGCTGGCGATCTCGACGGGCTACGTCTGGGTCCGCTACCTCGCCTGAGCCATCGATCCGGCGGCTCGCAGTCCGGACGTCGGGCCGGCCATCGCAACGAGGCGACCGAGGATTGCGGCCGCGAGGTCGTCGACGTCGGCGTCGGTCGTCGGAGTGGCGATCGCCCCCATGCCACGGGGCGCGATCTGGAAGCCGTCGAGCAGCAGGCCGAGGTAGATCGCCGACCGCGTCGTGAGGCCCTCGGGGGCGACGAGATTCGGCCCCGGCAGGACCTGGAAGATCGAGGCGATGCCGGTGACGGCGGCATCGATCCCTCGCTCTGCGAAGGCCTCGGCCAGCCGGGAACGCAGGCGGTCGCCAAGCCGGTCGAGCTCGGCGTACGCCTCGTCGGTCAGGCGCCGCAGCGTCGCGAGGCCGGCCGCCGCGGCGACGGGGTTGCCGTTGAACGTCCCGCCGTGCGACAGGGCGTCAGCCCGCCGGGCATCGAACTGGCCCATGACGTCGGCCCGCCCACCGAACGCGCCCGACGGGTAGCCGCCGCCGATGATCTTGCCCAGAGTCGTGAGGTCGGGCCGGATGCCGCGCCGGCCCTGCGCGCCGCTCGGACCAACCCGGAAGGCGATGACCTCGTCGAAGATGAGGATCGCCCCGAGGCGCTCGGTGAGGTCGCGCAGGAAGCCCAGGAACGCCGGTCCCGCGACGCGCACGCCGCCGGCCCCCTGGATGGGCTCGATGATGATCGCGGCAAGGTCCCGCTCGCGACCGGCCAGGGCGCGCTCGATACCGTCGGCGTCGTCCCACGGCAGCTCGACGACCGCGTCGGACGTGCCACGTGGAACGCCCCGGCTCCAGGCGAGGGCCGTGTCGTGCGTGCCGTGATAGGCCGACTCGAACTTCGCGACGAGGGGCCGGCCGGTGAACGCCCGGGCCGCCCGGATGGCGAACATCGTCGCCTCGGTGCCGGAGTTCGTGAACCGGATCCGCTCGACCGAGGGCAGGCGTCGCCGGATCTCCTCGGCCAGCTCGACCTCCAGCTCGGTCGGGGCCGCAAAGGCCGATCCGCGCCGAACCTGGGCCTCGACGGCCGCGACGACATCCGGGTGGGCATGGCCGAGGATCAGCGAGGTGTAATTGCCCAGGAAGTCGCGGTACTCGTTGCCGTCGACGTCCCGGACGCGCAGCCCCGAGCCGCGCTCGACGTAGGGCGGGTACGGCGGGTTGAAGACCGTGGTCCGGGTCGAGCCGCCGGGCAGCGATGCGATCGCCCGCTCGAACAGCGCCCGGGACCGTGGCGTTCGGGCGAGGTACTCGGCGAGCAGAGACGAGGCCGGGGAGGAGGTCGTCACGCGCTGATCATCCTCCGGCCGTGGCCCGGTGTCACGCCCGGCGCGGGGTTTCGGTCACCGCCGGGATGGTCGATGTCGGCCCGGCGTTGTAGGCTGGGGGCTGCGACCGCCTCGCCCGGTCGGATGGTGCAAGGACCGGACGGCGGCCTGCCACTGCCCCAACCTGGGGCTGGAGGGTCTGGCCAGATGCACAGCTCCCTGATCGGCAAGGTCGAGAAGGCCAATCGGTATGCCCGCGAGCTCGATCGCATCACGATCGACCGAGTGGCCCTCACGTTCCGCGGTGACAACGACACCCACCACGTGAGTCTCGATGCCGGTCAGTGGCACTGCACCTGCCACTACTTCGAGAGTTGGGCCACCTGCGTCCACCTCATGACCCTGCAGAAGGTGTTCGGGGTCATGCTGCCCGACGAAGCCCAGGTCTCGATCTTCGCCCCGGCCGCGGCGCAGATGCCCGCGTAGGACCCGCGCCGCGTGCCCGGCCGCCGGGTGGGGCCCGGCGGCGGCCCCCGGGTCGCTCCGAGTCGCTCCGAGTCGTCGCTCCCGGCCGCGCGCCCACGGCCTCAGGCGCATGGCGCGCCGGCCAGGCGCGCGCGCACCGCGGTGTCCCAGCACGCGGCGTACGAGACGCGGATCGCGCTCGACGTCGAGCTGTTGAGGCCCTCCGTCGACGACGCGCTGAAGCTGAGCCGATAGTCGTAGGTCGCGCTCGGCGTCACCGAGACGGCGTATGACCCGACACTGGTCGTCGGCGTGAGCGTCGCGATCGTCGACCAGGTCGTGCCGCCGACGGCCCGTCGCTGGAGGACGATCGCCCGCCCGCTCAACGGGTCGCCCGAGAGGCGGCGGGCCGATGACGCCGCCACGATCCCCAGCTTGCCGGTGAAGCGCACGGTTTCGCCGGCGCTGACCATCGTCGCGCTGGCCGCGATCGTCAGCGTCGTGTTGAGGTCGAGGCAGGTAGAGACCAGGTCGAAGGTGGTTCGGAGCTCGTACTCGAGCTGCAGGCGCGCGACGTCGCAGCGTCCGAACACGTGCTCGTTCCAGCCGGTCCGGGGCTTGGCGCGGGCGTAGGCCTGGACCACCGAATCGAGGTAGTCGCTGTCGTCGGCGAAGTTCACGTGGTGATCGAGGATCTCCACGTGCCCGAACTCGTCGAGGGCGACATTCTCGGCGTCGTAGCAGCCGTTGGCCGGGTCGGTGGACTGCTGGCACCAGCGGAGCGTGCCCCAGTCGTAGCGGTAGCCATGCGGCCGGAACCACATCGAGAAGCTGTCCGGGACCCCGCTGCGGTCCATGCAGGCGATGCCGTAGGCAGGGCAGATGGACGGGTACGAGTACCAGATTCGGCTCGGGGCGCTCGACTGGCGAACGAAGGTCGCGGCCCTGGACTTGCGGCTCTCGGCGACATCGGCGGCGGCCGCGTCGATGGCGGCCGCCATCCACGATGGCGGGACCGCGCCGGAGGCCCACTGGTAGCCCACGACCTGATCGCGATCCCAGGTCTTCGTGCCCATGAGCGGGTTCGGCCCGTGGCCGAGGGTGGGGCCCGGGACCGAGGCGACGACGAGGAGCGCGGCGACCGGCGCGAGGCCGAGGATCGGGCGTCGGTTGGTCACTTCAGGGCCTCCGCGGCGGCGGGTCGGAAGGGGCGAGGATCACCGTCGAACGCGCCGATCGCAATCTCGTCGGCCTCGACCTCGAGGCCGACCAGCGCCCCCGGCCCATCGGCGAGCGGCAGCGCGCCGGCCTCGAACGGCTCGATTCGATGCTCGGCCCGCGAGACGAGGTCGATCCGGAGCGTCGTGCCGCCGGGCGCGCTCTTGACGAGGACCAGGTGTCGCCCGTCGCCGGTCAGGGCCGCGGCAATGGCCCCCTCGGTCAACAGGCTGGGATCGCCCGTCGCGAGGTCCCAGGCGAGGATCGGGCAGGGGAGGCCCGGACACCAGTCCCAGGTGACGATCGATCGGGGCGCGAGTCCGATGAGCCCACCCTGGAGGGCCGGGCGACGGCCAACGATCTGGATTCCACGTCGACCGCGAAGGTCGACGAGGCGCGTCACGCAGCCCGCCTGGGAGCATTGCTGGATGGCCAGCCGACGAGCGGTCGCGTCGACCCGGAGATCGGTCGTCCAGATCGTGCCGAGCGCGGCCGCGGCAGCGCCGGCCGGCGGTGCGATTTGTGCCGGCACCTCGTCGTTCGCGGCGAAGGCCGAGACCCGCCAGATGCCCCGATCGGCCCGGGTGACCCGATCGACGAGATGGGCGACGACAACCTTGTTGGCGGCGTCGTAGACGGCGCTCCGGACGACGTCGTCGAGCGACGCCACGAGCCACGAGCAGGCCTCCGTGGCCGAGACGAGGCGGATCTCGGAGCGCCAGCCATCGTCGGCCGAGACCACGACGAGGCCGTCGACCGGCCCGCGCGCCGAACCCTCGACCGGAAGGTCGAGCGCCAGCTCGACGGAGCCGCCGTGGCCCACGGCGAGCGTGCGCCCGACCATCGAGCCGCCGGCGTCGAGCCGGTCGGCCAGGCGCCAGGTGGCGCCGGGATCGGGGTTTGCGGTCCGCGCGGGGGATTGGCGGCATGTGCCGGGTACGGCCGCAACGGCGCGGCCGCCGGCCCTGGCGGCGGGCTGGAGGTTGGACGCGACCACCACGGCCGCGACGACGATGGCGGCCGATCCGACGAGGATCGGCCAGGGACGCTTGGCCAACTGGACCTCCGCGGCGGGGTGCCGGCGGGAGGTTCGCCGGCGATCTTGCCGGGCCCCACTGCACCTCGGCTGCACGGCGTATCACCCGCCGCTTACCTGGCACGTATCCGTGGCCGCCGCCGGGCGGACATGGTGGTACGCTCGCCGGGTTCGTCGTTCGACGACACGCTGCGTGGCCGCGAAGCCGGTGAGAATCCGGCACAGTCCCGCTACGGTGACCATCGATCCGTCGATGGAAGTCCGGTCGCCGACCCGCAGTGGCTGTCCGACCTTCGAGAGAAAGGGCAGGCACGCGATGCGATCCACCGGCTAGGCAGCCCCGCACCGTCCCGTCGCGCCCGGCGCGACCCCTTCACCCGACGGAGAAGCACCATGGCTGCCCCTTCCCGGCGCACGCTGCGCCTGCGCCGCGCCGCGCCACCCCTCGCAAGGCTTCTCGCGCTCCTTGCCCTCGCGGCATGCACCGCTCCCGCCGCCACCGTGGGGCCGACGGTGTCGTTCACCGAGGCGGCCCCAACCCCGTCCGCCGGCACGCCGCCCCCGAGCCCGGCGGCGTTCCCGCTGACGCTGATCGACGATGAAGGGACGTCCGTCGAGATCCCAGCGCTCCCGCAGCGGATCGTCTCGCTGACCCCGGCGACGACCGAGATCCTGTACGCGATCGGCGCCGGACCGCGCGTCGTCGGCAAGGTCGAGGACGTCGCGAGCTTCCCGCCCGAGGCCGCCAACGTCCCGGTGCTGGCGACGTTCTCGGGCGTCGACGTGGAACGGATCGTCGCTGCCGAGGCCGACCTCGTCGTCGCCGGCGGGTCGGGCCTCAGCCAGGGTCCGGCGATCGAGCAACTCCGGCGCGCCGGCATCCCCGTCCTCGTCGTCTACCCGACCTCGGTCGATGATGCCCTGGCTGGGATTCGAACGGTCGGTCGAGCGACGGGCGAGACGGACGCCGCGGAGACCCTCGCGGCCTCGATGGAGACCCAGATCGCGGCGATCGAGGACGTGACCGCGGGGATCGACCGGCCCCGGGTCTACTACGAGATCGACTACGGGCAGTCGATCTTCACCCCGCCAGCCGCCTCGATCTATGGCCAGATGATCCGCCTCGCGGGCGGCGATCCCATCTCGGGCGATCCCAGCTACGCCATCGCGCTGGAGGCCCTCGTCGCGGCCGACCCGCAGGTCATCCTGCTCGGCGACGCCGTCTACGGGGTCACGTCGAAGGCCGTGACTGCCCGGCCGGGATGGGGCGCCATGTCCGCGGTCATCAGCGGTCGCATCCACCCGATCGACGACATCCTCGTCACCCGCCCCGGCCCGCGCCTCGTCCAGGGCCTGGCTGCGCTCCTCGCAGCCATCCATCCCGACCTGGCGAGCGACTCGCCACTCCCCACTCTCAGCCCGTGACCGTCCGCGCGGCGACCCACGGTCCTATGGCACCGGGCCCCGCGCCGTGGGTCCCGTCGCGCCTCCGGGTCGCCCTGCGGCGGCGACCGGTCGTGCTGACCGCCGCCGGGCTCGTCGGCCTGGCCGCGGTGCTCGTCGCCGGGGTGGCCGTCGGCACCGTGGCGGTCCCGCCCGAGCAGACGCTCGCGATCCTCGCCCACCGCCTCCTCGGGCTGGACCTCACGCCGACGTGGACGGCTGCCCAGGAGACGATCGTCGTCGACCTCCGGCTGCCGCGGGTCCTCACGGCGATGACCGTCGGGGTCGGACTGGCCATCTCGGGTGCGGCGTTCCAGGGGATCCTGCGGAACCCCCTCGCGGATCCATACGTGCTCGGGACGGCCTCGGGCGCCGCGCTCGGCGCGGCGATCGCGGTGATCGTCCCGGTTCGCGCCCTCGTCCTCGAGTTCGGCCTGCTCCACGGGCTGGCCTTCCTCGGCGCGCTGGGTGCGGTCCTGCTCGTCTACCGCCTCTCCCGCGTGGGTGGCCACGGGCAGATGACGAGCCTCCTGCTGACGGGCTACGCCGTCAGCTCGCTCCTGGCCGCGGGTCTCGCCATGGCGATGTACCTGTCCGGGACCGGGCTGCGGCAGATCTTCACCTACCTGCTCGGCGGGTTCGAGGCAGCCTCGTGGGTGCGGTTCGCCACCGCCATGCCGCTCGTCCTCGGCGCGTCGCTCCTGATCGCCCTCCGCGCCCGGGCGCTCAATGGGCTGCTGCTCGGCGAGGAGGCCGCCGCGCACCTCGGGGTCGACGTCCGACGCGAGCGAGCGATCCTCCTGGGCCTCGCCTCCCTCGCGACCGCCGCCGCGGTCGCCGTCTCCGGCCTGATCGGCTTCGTCGGCCTCGTCGCGCCGCACGTCGTCCGGCTGGTGGTCGGCCCGAATGCCCGCCTCGTGCTGCCCCTCGCGGCGGTCTTCGGCGCGATCCTCATGGCCGGCGCCGACCTGGCGGCACGCCTCCTCGGCGAGATACCGGTCGGGGTCGTGACCGCGGTCGTGGGCGCGCCCTTCTTCCTCGTCCTGCTCCGTCGCGCCCGAACCGGGTACGAGCTGTGACTGCCGTTCGAACCGAGCACCTGACCGTGGCGTACCGTGGTCGGCCGGTCGTCCGTGACGTCGATCTCGCGATCGACCCCGGCGAGCGGGTCGCCCTCGTCGGCCCGAACGGCGCCGGAAAGTCGACGCTCCTGCGCGCGATCGCCGGCCTTGTCGGGCCGGTCGCCGGGTCGATCAGCCTCGGGGATGAGAATCTCCGCTCCCTCGACCGCCGCTCGATCGCCCGGCGGCTCGCCGTCGTGCCCCAGCTCTCGGCGCTGCCATTCGCCGCGACCGTCGAGGAGGTCGTGGCCCTCGGCCGATTGCCGCACGAGCACCCGATCCGCGGCCTCCGGCCCCCGGACCGGGCCGCCGTGGCCGCCGCGATCGAGCGCGTCGGGGTCGGGCATCTCCTGGGCCGCGATGCCCGCGAGCTCAGCCTCGGCGAGCGCCAGCTGGTGCTCCTCGCGATGGCGGTCGCGCAGTCGGCCCCGGTGCTCGTCCTCGACGAGCCGACCGTCCACCTCGACCTCCGCCACCAGGTCGAGGTCATGGAGCTACTCGTCGACCTCAACGAGCGTGATGGGGTCACGGTCCTCGCGGTGCTGCACGACCTCCGGCTGGCGGCGCACTTCTTCCCGCGGATCGTGGTCCTGGACGCCGGCCGGCTCGTCGCCGACGGTCCGCCGCCGGTCGCGCTGGCGTCGGATCGCATCCGCGAGACCTTCCGCGTCGATCCGCGGCACGTCGGCGAGCTGGCGGAGCCGATCCGTGCCAGCATCGGGCCATGATCACGAACCGATCCGTGCCCGACGTGGGCGTCATCCCCGTCCTCGCCTACCCGGACGCCAAGGCGGCAGCCGACTGGATCTGCCGCGTCCTCGGCTTCAGCGAGCGCCTGCGCATCGCCAACCACCGGATCCAGCTGCTCGGCCCGACCGGCGGGGCGGTGATCGTGACCTCGCGCGACGGGAGTCCGGGGCCAGGCGACTCGATCCACGTCCGCCTCGCCAACGCCACGGCCGTTTTCGAGCGGGCCGTCGCCGAGGGTGCGACGGCCGTGGGAGAGCCCACGGACCAACCGTACGGCGAGCGCCAGGGCTCGGTCGTGGACCCGTGGGGCCGCCGCTGGACGCTGTCGCAGTCGATCGCCGACGCCGATCCGGCCGATTGGGGTGGCGAGCTGGTCTCGCCCGACTGAATCGCCCGAGCCGCTCGACTACCCGAGCGCGGCCTCGGTGAGCCGGGCGACGATCGCGACGTGGCGCGCGAGGTCGACCTCGGCGCGCGGCATCGTCGCCGTCGGCCCGAACCCGACCACGCGGTTCGTCGTCGCGAGGATCCGGAGCGCGGCGACCGCGGTCTCGACCGACAGCCCGTCGGGCTCCGGCATCGCGACCGAGACGCCCTCCGAGGCATCGACGGCGTCGAGGTCGAACGCGACGTACAGGCCGTCGCAGCGTGCGCCGACCGTCCGCGCCCAGCCCTCGAGGGCCGCGAGCCCGGCGTCGCCGGCGAGCATCCCGGCGCCGAACTGCGCGACGGGTGACGCGGCGAGCATCCTCGATTCCTGCTCGTCGAGCACCTGGCCCCCCAGCAGCGCCGCATCCACCTCGAGGACCGTCGGTCCCTCGCAGGCGCCGACGAGCCCCGCGTCGCCGCGGCCGCAGAGCATCGCGAACGGCATGCCCCAGACGTTGCCCGAGGGCGTCGTCTCGGGGATGTTGAAGTCGCCGTGGGCGTCGAACCAGGCGATCGCGAATCTCGCCTCCGGGCTGACCCGCTTGAGGCCGGCCATCGCCCCCGAGTGGCTCGTGCAGTCGCCGCCGAGGACGAGCAGCCGCGGCAGCTCGCCGTTCGCGCGCTCGGCTCGCAGCGCCGCTTCGACGTGGCTCGCCAGGGCCGGAAGGTAGTCGATGATCCGCTGCCGGTTCTTCATCCGCGGGTCGGTGTCGGGCGCCCAGCCGCGCTCGATCGGCGCGTCGCCATGGTCGGTGATCAGCTGGCCGGCGAACGCCTGGCCGACGTTCAGCCGCTCCAACAGCCCGGCTGCACGGAGCGCCGCGGGGCCATGCTCCATGCCGCCAAAGTGGCCACCGAGCGCCGTCGGCGAGCCGACGACGACGATCGCGGCGGGGACGATCTGGGCCGCGGGGGCCGACTGCGCCGAGGCCACCGGGGCCGGGACCGCCGGCGGCAGGGCCGGCTCGGCCGCGCTCACCGGAGCCGGATCGGCGACCGGCGTTGGCGCGGCGGCGTCGGGCGCCGCCGGCGGTCGCCGCGCGACCACTGGCGGCACGGGCTGCGGCGGCGTGACCAGTGGCGGCATGGGCGTTGCCGCGGCCGCCGACTTCGGGGCGGGCGCTGACTTCGGGCCAGGCGCCGGCTTCGGGGCAGGCACAGGCGGGGCCGTCGGCTCCCACGCCTTGGCGTCCGCTGGCTCGGGCCGCGCCCCGCGCCCCGGTTCCTCGACGGCCTCGGTCGCTTCGCCGCCGCCGCGCACGATCCTCGCCAGCCACGCCGGCGGCGACTCGGGGCCGAACTCCGGCCGCACCTCGAATTGATCGGCCTCGATCGACTCGACCGTCCAGCCGTCCGCGAACGCCTCGCGGATCTCGGCCTGCGTCACGCGTCGCGGACCGGAGGCCCCGGGCACCTGCTCCGAGAAGCAGAGGAGGTGGACCCGCCCGCCCGGGACGATGACCGAAGCGAGCGACCGCACGTACCGCGCGCGGTCGTCGTCCTCGAGCGTGTGGAACATCCCGGAGTCGATCACCGACCCGAACCGGCGGTTCAGGCGGTCGAGGTGGAGCGCGTCCCCGACGACCAGCTGCGGATCGATGCCCCGGATCCGGGCCTTGGCCCGCGCCCGCTCGATGGCGGTCGACGAGATGTCGATGCCGATGACGTCGAAGCCACGCTCCGCGAGCATCAGCGTGTGCTCACCGGTGCCGCACCCGCAATCCAGGACCGGCTCCACGAGGTCGCCGCTGTCGGCCAGACGCCGGAACGCCGGCTGTGGCCGGCCGATGTCCCACGGCGCCCGTCCCTGGACGTACGCCTCATCCCATCGCGCGCCGACGTCGCCCCCCGCCATGTGCGGCATCGTACGGCGGCGCCATCCCGAAGTCACCCATGTCGCATCATGCGGCGGTGCGCATCGCCGACTTCGCCCTCGAGCGGTACTTCGCCCGCTGGGAGTTCGCCGTCGAGCACGTCCTGTGCGCCAGCGACGTCGAGGGCTGGTCGATGGCCGAGCTGCTCGAGCTGGCCGACGACGAGACGCGGGCGATGTGGCAGGGCCTCCGGCTCGGCTACACCGAGTCGACGGGGCATCCGCTCCTGCGGCGGGAGATCGCCTCGCTGTACGACACGGCCGTGGCGGACGACGTCCTCGTCTTCGCCGGCGCCGAGGAGGCGATCTTCTGCCTGTTCATGACCCAGGTGCGGGAGGGCGACCACGTCCTCGTGACCTGGCCCGGTTACCAGTCGCTGTACGAGGTGGCGCGAGCGGCTGGTGCGCGGGTCTCGCTGCATGCCCTTCGCGAGGACGGAGGCTGGTCTCTCGATGTCGACCGGCTCATCGCATCCTTCCGGCCCGAGACGCGAATGGTCGTCGTCAACGCCCCGCACCAGCCGACCGGGATGCTGCCGGCGGTGGAGGAGTGGCGGCATCTCGCCGCCGCCTGCGCCGCTGCCGGGATCCGGCTCGTGGCCGACGAGGTCTATCGGTTCCTCGAGCACGACGGCGCCGAGTCGCTGCCCGCCGGGGCCGACCTCGACGAGCGGTTCGTGTCGATCGGCGTGATGTCGAAGTCGTTCGCGATGGCGGGGCTGCGGATCGGCTGGCTGGCGTCGCGCGACCGCGCGGTCCTCGACGCCTGCGCCCGACTCAAGGACTACACGACGATCTGCGCGGCGGCGCCGTCGGAGGTCCTCGCGCTCATCGGGCTGCGAGGGCGAGATCGGGTGTTGGAGCGTTCGCGCGGGATCGTCGGCGCGAACCTGGTCGTCCTCGACGAGTTCTTCGCGCGCCGGTCGGACGCGTTCACCTGGGTCCGCACCCGCGGCGGCTCGACGGCCTTCCCCCGGCTCGTCCCGTCCGGACCGGCGGGGGCGTCGGCGGATCGCTTCAGCGCGCGCCTCGTGGAGGCCACCGGCGTGCTCCTGCTTCCCTCGTCGACGTTCGGCTTCGGCGATTCACACGTCCGGCTCGGCCTCGGACGCACGGACCTGCCGGTCGCCCTCGGGAGGCTCGAGGGCTTCCTCGACGGCCGATGATGGCGCGCCCAGCGCCGAGGAGTGCCATGAATCGCGACGCCAGGCTCGCCGTCCTCCGCGAGATTGCCCGGGGCTTCGATACCCACGACCTCGATGCGATCATGGGCCACTTCGCCGCCGACGCGGTCTTCGAGTCGCCGCGTGGTCCCGCGCCGTGGGGAACGCGCTTCGAGGGCATCGCCGCCGTGCGCGAGGCGTTCGCGGCCCGGTTCGCCGGCATTCCCGACGTCCGTTACCAGGACGACGAGCACTTCGTCGATGGCGATCGCGGCGCCTCCGAATGGACGCTCTCGGGGACGACCTCGGGGGGGCTGCGGATCGAGGTCCGCGGTTGCGACCTGTGGACGTTCCGCGATGGCCAGGTCACGAAGAAGGACAGCTTCTGGAAGATCCGCACCGAATGACGTACGCGCCAGCGACCTGCCAGGAGCAGGTGACAGCGGTCGTATCTCAGGCCTGGGCGGGCATCGGGCGGAAGCGGAAGTAGCCCCAGGTCACGATCGAGAGCGCGCCGAAAGCGGCGAACACGCCGAGCGCGGCGACCCACGCCTCGGGCGCCAGCTCCGACACGTAGCCGGACGTCGGCCCGATGAGGATGTGGACGAACGCGAACAGGCTCGCCCCGAAGAGGGCCGCCCAGGCGAGCCGGTTCCAGCGGTAGATCGCGAAGCCCGGCATGAACCGGAGCGGCATCAGGCCGAAGGCCGTCGCCTCGAGCCCGGCCACGAGGATCGCCGCGAAGGCCGTCTCCGCCAACGTCACTGCGAAGGCCGCCTCGTCGGGGCCCTGGCCGCGCAGCCACTCCAGCGCAAGCCACGCCAGGACGGCGGCGGCGAGGGTCCAAAGCGAGCCGTACAACGTGTGCCGGCCCTCGTCCGCATCGGACACGTCCGTCGTGAATATCGCGCCCAGGACGATCCCGTAGAGGTAGCCCGGCTGGAGCTCGCCGACGCGCGAGATCACCACGAACACGACGGCGATGACGAGCGCCCAGGGCAGCGGTCGCAGCCGCCCGAGCTCCCCCGTGGCGCGCCGGTGGGCCAGCATCAGCGGCAGCTTGAAGCTGGCGAGGACGACGACGAGGCCGACGAGGAAGCCGAGGAAGGTCGCCACGGAGGCGAGATTCGCCCCGAACCCCGGGTCGATGAAGGCACTCACGAGGGCGGTCAAGGCCACGAACCCCAGGACCGACAGCCGCGTGTGCCGGGCGAGCCAGGCATTGGCCTGGCCGAGCCACCCGAGCCGCCGGCTCCGGAACCAGCCGGCGATCTCGTCGTAGTTGTTCTCGATGGTGTTGTTGAACAGCTCGGCGGCGAAGCCGATGAGCAGCAGCATCAGGAGGGCCGTGAGCGCGCTGCCGATCAGGGCCTCGCCATCGGACCGGATGTCGACCGCCGACGCGACACTCTGGAAGAACGGCGACGACGTGGCGAGCGGTCCGCCCCCGGCACCGCCTGCGCCACCGTTTCCGTCGGGGGGCTCGGTCGGAACTGGGGCGTCGCCTTCCGCTGGTGCGGGCGCGGTCGCCTGGTTCGTGGGCGCGGGCGCGGGCGTCGCGGTGGCGCTCCCGCCGGGGGCCTCCGAGGGCGCGAGGCTCGGCGATGGCGTGGCGACCGGCGTCGCCGTCGGGGCCGCGCTGGCCTGGGTCGGCGGCAGGGTCGGCGCCGGCGTTGGCCCCGGCGTCGCGGTCGCCTTCGGCGTCGGTTGCGGGGTCGGCTGCGCGGTCGGACTCGATGTCGCTGGCGGCGTCGGTGGCAGCACGACCGACGACACCGTGTAGATCGGCGCGGCGAGCGTGCCGCCGTTGTAGCCCCCGTTGAAGCGGCAGGCGCCGATCACCTCGGGCCCGAGCTGGCCGCCTGTCGTCAACGCTCCGACCCGCGAGACGAAGTTGTTCACGCCGTTCGCGGCGCCGCAGGCCGCCGCGTGCATCGCGGCCAGCCATTCGATCGAACCGACGTCGAGGGGTGCCTGGCCGACACGTGCCGCCGTGACGAGCTCGGTCTCCGGCCCTGTCTCAGGAGTGATTCGGGCGTCCCATCGTGGCCCGATCCGCGGCTCCCTGGCGCAGGTGACCTCGCCCGTCCCGACCGTGCAGGTCATGCCGTAGGTTCCTGTCGCGAGCGCGACGAGATCCTCCGTCGTCGCGGCGAGGGCGGAGACGGGCACCGTGAGACCGGCCAGCGCGACGATCGCGAGGACGAGAAGGCGGCGGGCGGGACGCATCGCCGCGCCAGTGTCGGGAAGTCGCCGCCGTTTCGCTGCGGACAATTGACGATCGGTTGGGTCGACGGTCGTCAATCCGCTGCGTGCCCGTCGACGGCTTTGCGCGGCCAGGACCGGCTACGGCGCAGGGGCCGCCCGTCAGGACGGATCGCCGGCCAGGCTCGGACGTCGAGATCCGGAACGCCGCGCACGAGCTTCTCCGCTGAAGCGGTTGGGGAGAAGGGTTTCGGCGGGTGGGTCAGGCGCGCTTGCGGGGCAGGTCCAGGAACGGCAGCGGCACGACGCGGGCATCGACGCGGCCGCGGTGGCCCTCGACGGTCCACTCCACGGACAGTTGGGAGCCCGGTGGCTCGAACTGCGGCGGGACCGACGCCAGGCCGATGGCCTGCTTGAGGATCGGGCTCCAGCCGTGGCTGGTGAGCCTGCCGACCTGGCCCCCGCCGTACGGGCCGAAGACGGGCACGTGTGCGCGATTCACCACGGGCGAGATCGCCGGTGGCAGGTCCTGCGCGGAGAACGAGTGCTCGATGCCGTCCCAGTCGAGCATCACGCCCACGAGTCGGCGGGCCGGGCCCCCACGCTGCTGTTCGCGCCGGAGTGCGAGCCGCCCGACGAAGTCGGCGGCCTTGCCGAAATCGACGAGGCGCCCCAGCCCGATCTCGAACGGCGAGTAGCTCTGCTCCGGGTTCAGGGCGTGGCGGGACGAGGTGTAGTCGACCTCGAGGAGGATGAGCCCGGCCTCGAGCCGGACGACGTCGAGGGCCAGCATACCGGCCGGCCGGATGCCGTACGCGCGGCCCGCGTCCATGAGCGAATCCCACGCCTCGGCCGCGCGCTCGGCCGGGACCCAGACCTCATACCCAAGGTCGCCGGTGTAGCCGGTCCGTGAGACCTCGACCGCAAGGGAGCCGCCGGCCCGACCCCGACCCTTCCCCCCGCGGTGGAGCGCGGCCGGGCGACGCCGGAAGTAGCGAAGGTCGGCCAACGACTCGCCCGTCGCGGCCTCCAGGACGGCCCTCGACAGCGGGCCCTGGAGCGCGACCGCGGCCACGGCCTCCGTCACGTCCTCGAGCGAGACGTCGAGGCCGCGGGCGTTGAGGGTCAGCCAGCGAAGCTGCGGGTCGGCGGCGGTCCAGAAGAACGCGTCGGGCGCGAGCCGGTGGACGGTGCCGTCGTCGATGACCTTGCCGTGCTCGTCGCACCACGGCGTGTAGTAGACCTGGCCGACCGCGAGCTTCGTCGCGTCGCGGGTGATGACCCGGTCGACGAGCCGCTCGGCGTCAGGGCCAGAGACGCGGTACTTGTAGAGCGGCGAGACGTCGATCAGGGCCGCCGCCTCGCGGATCGCGTTGTACTCGACGTCGTGGTGGTCGGCGTAGGCCGACGACGCCCAGTAGCCGGACCACTCGCGCCACTGCAGCTTGCGATTGAGCGCCGCGGTCCGCGGGTGGAACGGGCTCCCGATGCTCATGCTCGCTCCAGTGTGCTCGCTTGCTCCGCCGGCCGCGTGGCGGGATCGGCGAGGCCCAGCCCGAAGGCCGCGACGAGGAGGGTCGTCGAGCCGCCGATCCAGAGCCACCGGAGGGCGCCCCACGCGGGCGCCTGGCTGACGGACACGGCCATGGGCTGGCCGGCGGCGGCGAGGAGCTCCACGACCAGGCCGAGCGCGCTCAGGCCGCCCGCGAGGAGGGCCGCCGTGGCGCCGGTGCGTCGCGCCAGCTCCGGCCGACTGTCGTCATCGAGGCCTCGCAGCACCGCACGTGCGACGTACGCCAGGACGCCGATGGCCAGGATCTGGGCGATCGTGTTCAACGCCAGGAGCCCGTCCGTCTGGGGGTCTCCGACGTCGTAGCCGGGCCCGCTGAGGAAGAGCACCAGCGAGACGGCGGTCCCGCCGAGGATCGCGAACGCGGCGAGGTTGCCGAGCCCGGACGCGTTGTCGCTCGGTTGGACCGGGTTGAGGCGCGCGAGGCCGCGCCCGATCGCCACCCAGCCGACGACCTGGACGCCGATCGCCGCGATCGACGTCGCCGCCCACGCGCCGACGCCGCCGATCTCGTTGGCGATGGAGCTGGTCGGAAACGACAGCAGCTCGGCGAGGCCGATGAAGACCGCGCCGTCGACGATCGACGGCGTGTCGGCCGGCGCCGTCGGGCGCCGCAGGACGAGCAGGGCCGGCAGCAGGATCAGGGCGCTGTGGGGCAGGACGCTCGACAGCGTCGCGACCGGGGCGCCGAGGTCGAGCACGATCCGCGGGCCGATCAGGCCGAGCAGCCGGGCGAGGACGTCGACGGCTGCGAGGGCGATGAAGACCTGCGCGAGCTCGGGCAGCCGGCGGAACCGCTCGATCGCCCCTCGGGCGGCGCGCTCGAGCCCCGGCGGGAGGCGCATGGACTCGACGACGCGGACCTCGCGGCCGCTACCGTCGTCGCTCATCGTGCGCGGAGCCTACCGGATCGGACGGTGGTCACGGCGAGCACTCCCGACCGGCGCCGGCCGGGTCCGTCCGCTAGAGTCGAGGGGTCCCACGGCCGGGCCCGCCGAACGAGGCCTGCACCGGGAGGTGTGCGTGCCCCAACGCTACGACGCGGTCGTGATCGGCGGCGGCCACAACGGCCTGATCAGCGCCGCCTATCTCGCGCGCGGCGGCCTGCGGACCCTGGTCCTCGAGCAGCGCCACGTGCTCGGCGGCGCGGCGGTCACGGAGGAGATCTTTCCGGGCTTCCGGTTCTCGGTCTTCTCGTACGTCGTGTCGCTGCTTCGGCCCGAGATCATCCGCGAGCTCGACCTGCCGC
Organism: Candidatus Limnocylindrales bacterium; assembly: GCA_052038965.1. Taxonomy (GTDB): domain Bacteria; phylum Chloroflexota; class Limnocylindria; order Limnocylindrales; family CSP1-4; genus UBA5189. Next base: position 20,406 of record JBQGDI010000009.1, read on the forward strand.
GCCACGGCCTCGACATCCTGCCGCTCGATGGCACCTTCACGCCGCTGCCCGAGGGCGAGGGCCGGCCCGCGCCGAGGGACGGCGCCGGCAACCCGATCGGCACCGGCGACTACCTGTGGCGGGTCAACGATCACGGCCGGACCGTCCGCGAGCTCCGGCGCTGGTCGAAGCTCGACGCGGAGGCGTACCCGGAGTACGGCCAGCTGATGGTCGACATGGCCCGGTTCATCAAGCCGATCCTGTCGATCGTCCCGCCCGACCCCGCCTCGCTCGACCCGCGGCCGCTGCTGCCGCTCGGCGGGTTGCTGCGATCGTTCGCCCGCCTCTCGGAGCGCCAGCAGGCGGTCTTCGTCCAGCTGATGACGATGTCGGCCTTCGACTTCCTGTCGCAGTGGTTCGAGACCGACCCGCTGAAGGCCACGATGTCCGCCTCGGGCATCATCGGCACGTTCCAGGGCATCAAGAGCCCGGGCACGGCCTACGTGCTGCTGCATCACTACATGGGCGAGATCGACGGCGCCTTCCGAGCCTGGGGCATCCCCAAGGGCGGCACGGGCGGGATCTCCGAGGCGATCGGCCGTGCAGCACAGGCGAACGGGGCGGAGATCCGGACGGAAGAGCGCGTCGCCACGATCCGGGTCAGGGGCGGGCGCGCCAGCGGCGTCGTCCTCGAGTCGGGCGAGGAGATCGAGGCCGACGCGATCCTGTCGTCGCTCGACGTGCGACGGACGTTCCTCGACCTCCTTGAGCCTGGCACGGTCGACTCCGCGTTCGAGGCCGAGGTCCGGCGCTTCAAGTTCCGCGGCTCGTCGGGCAAGGTCAACCTCGCCCTCGACGCCCTGCCGAGCTTCACCTGCCTGCCGAGCGAAGGCGAGCACCTCCGGGGCGCGATCTCGATCTCGCCGTCGACCGACGAGATGGAGCAGGCCTACGACGACGCCAAGTACGGCCGCTGGAGTGCCCGGCCCTACGTCGACATCATCATCCCGACGCTCGTCGACCCGTCGATGGCGCCGCCCGGCAAGCACGTCATGAGCTGCTTCGTGCAGTACGCGCCGTACCACCTCGATCCGACGCTCGGTTCGTGGGACGACAATCGCGAGCTCTTCGGCGACGCGGTCGTGAACCGGATCGCCGAGTTCGCGCCGGACCTGCCGTCGAAGATCCTCCATCGCAACGTCCAGACGCCGCTCGACATCGAGCGCACGACGGGCCTCACGGAGGGCAACATCTTCCAGGGCGAGCTGTCGCTCGAGCAGCTGTTCTTCAGCCGCCCGGTGCCTGGCTGGGCCCGCTTCCGGACGCCCGTCGAGAACCTCTGGCTGTGCGGCTCGGCGACTCACCCGGGTGGCGGGATCATGGGCGCGAATGGCCGGATCGCGGCCCTTGAGCTCCTGAGAGCCCGCAAGAGCGGGCGCGCCGCATGACCCTCCATCGGCTCGGGCCCGAGATGGGCCACCCATGACCGCGGGTAGGCCGCGGCTGGGCGGCTGGGATGTGGTCGTCATCGGTGCCGGACACAACGCGCTGGTCACGGCCGCATACCTGGCGAGGGGCGGCCTCCGGACCCTCGTGCTGGAGCGCCGGGAGCGCGTCGGCGGCGCGGCCGACACGGCGGAGATCGCCCGCGGGGTCCGCCTGCCGGCACTCGCCCACACGGTCGGGCGGCTGCGGCCCTCGATCCAGAAGGACCTCGCCCTCGCCCGGCACGGGCTGTCGCTCGTCGCGCCCGAGGTTCGGGTCTTCGCGCCGCGCCCGGAAGGGGACGCGCACGTCCTGTGGGCCGATCCGGTCCAGACCGCGGCCGGTCTTCGCGGGCGCGGCCTCGGGCGCGACGCCGACGGCTACCTGGAGCTCGATCGGCGGGTCCGCGAACTCGGCCGCTTCCTCGACCAGCTCGGCCGCTCGGTCCCACCGGACACGGCGGCACCGGGGCTCGACGATGCCCTCGCCGCGCTGCGGCTCGGGCGATCGTTCCGCGGCCTCGGGCGTGCCGGGACCCGGACCCTCCTGCGGGTGCTGCCGATGGCCGTCGCGGACCTGGTCGGCGAATCGCTCGACGGCGACGCGCTGCGGGCGGCGATCGCGTGGCGCGGCGTCCGCTACGGCGCCGTCGGCCCGTGGTCGGCCGGCACGGCCGCGACGCTCCTGGCCGACGGCGCCGGCAACGACGGCGGCGCCGCCGGCGAGACGGTCTTCGCGAGGGGCGGGCCGGGGGCGCTGTCCATGGCGCTCGCGGACGCGGCCTCGGCAGCCGGTGTCGCGATCCGAACCGGCGTCGAGGTTACGGCGATCACGTCACAGGACGGGGTCGCGACCGGCGTCGTCCTCGCCGGCGGCGAGGAGATCCGGGCACGGGCGGTCGCCTCGGGCGCGGACCCGAAAAGGACGCTGCTCGACCTCCTGGACCCGGTCGCCCTCGGACCCTCGCTCGCCTGGCGGGCCGGCAACATCCGGACGCCGGGCGTGACGGCGAAGGTCAACCTCGTCGTCAGGCGCCTCCCGGCGTTCCCGGCGGCCGGCGACGACCCGCGCCTGCTGCGGGGGCGAATCCTCGTCGCGCCCGGCATCGATGCGATGGAGCGGGCGTTCGACGCCGTCAAGTACGGCCGCTGGAGCGAGCGGCCGATCGTCGAGGCGACGATTCCGTCGCTCGTCGACCCGTCGCTCGTCGAGGGTGCCAAGGCCGGGACGCAGGTCGTCAGCGTCATCGCGCAGTACGCGCCGTCGACGCTGCGAGGACGCGACTGGGAGATGGACCGCGAAGCGTTCGGCGACGCCGTGGTCGCCGTCCTCGATTCGGTCGCCCCGGGGCTCGCCAAGCTCGTCAGCCATCGCCAGGTCCTGCTGCCCGGCGACCTCGAGCGGCTATACGGGCTGACCGGCGGCCACCCGCTCCACGCCGAGGCGGCCCTCGACCAGTGGTACCTGTGGCGGCCGCTTCTTGGCCACGCCCGCTACCGAATCGCGCTGGAGCGCCTCTACCTGTGCGGCTCGGGTGCCCATCCCGGTGGCGGGATCACCGGCGGCCCCGGCCAGAACGCCGCCCGCGAGATCCTCTCGGACCTGCGCCGGCGCGGCCGCTAGGGACCTGTCCGGGCGGACCTCACCGCCCTCGTATTCACGGAATCGGGCACGCCATCGTTGTTCATCTCGGCGATACCTGTCGCTGGTATGCGAGTGGCCGGGCTGGCTTGGGCCTTGCTTGGCGGATGCATCCCGGCGTCGTGTCCGACCCCCCGAACCGCCTTCGCATGCCCGCGACGGGCATCGCGGGAATCGACGTCAACCCAGGGCGCGGAATCGTGCATACGAAGTCGGCCGGCGGGGCCGGCGGGGCCGGGTCCGGGACCTACGGTTCGGCGGCCCCGCCCGTCGCGGCTGCACCGGGGGCTGCCGGTGGGGCGGCGGGCGTGGGCGCCGGGGCCGGTGCCCCGGCCGCCGGTGTCGGCCCCGGTACTTCCTCCCCCTCGACATCCGAATCGATCGTCGGATCGGGCTCGCGCGGCTGGCGGATCGCGCGGCCCTCGCGCTGGCCGACCCGTCGTGCGGCCCGCTCGGCGACCGGCCCGGCGTCGCGTCGGCGGCTCATCGAGTGCAGGAACAGGGCCGACAGGACGGCTGCGACTGGGATCCCGAAGATCGCGCCGCTGATCCCCGCGACCTTGAGGCCCACGAACACCGAGCCCAGCACGACGATCGGGTGGATTCGCAGCGCGTCGGCCATGATCCGCGGGGTCAGGTAGTTCATGACGATGAGCCAGCCCAGGGCCAGGACGATGCCCGTGCCCAGGATCGCGTCGGGCTCCAGGAAGACCGCGACGAAGAACGGCGGCATCCAGGCGAAGAACGGCCCGAAGAACGGGATCGCCATGAGCAGGGCCGCGAGGACGGTCGTGGCCGGCAGGAATGGCAGCCCGAACACGAGGCTGGCCAAGAACGCCACCGCGCCGTAGGCGATCCCGGTGATGACCTGCCCGCGGATGAACCCGCCGAACGAGCGGCTCACGGCCTCCTCGAGCAGCTCGGCCTCGGCCTTCCACCCCGGCGGGACGAGCCAGAAGAAGAACGCCGCCAGCCGATCGCGGTCCGCGACCATGTACAGCGACAGGACGATCACGAGCAGCAGGTTGCCGATCGCGCCGAGGCTGGCGACGGCGATGTCCTGGAGCGGCTGCACGAGCTGGGCCGCGTAGGTGCTGATGTTGTCGAGGAAGACCGTGGCCTGGGCCACGAGGTCGACCTGGATGAAGCCGAGTCCGTCCAGCCGCTGCTGCCAGTCGGCCAGGATCGACGGCAGCTCGGCCCGCAGGCGTGGCACGTCGGCCACGAAGTCGGCGATCGAGGTCACGAGGGCCGCGGCGCCGACGAGCGCCAGCAGGGTCAGGCCGCCGAAGAGCAGGAAGTAGACGGTGAAGATCGCGCCCGTCCGGGTCATGAACGGGATCAGGTGACGGAGCCAGTCGATGATCGGGTAGAGGACGAAGGCCAGCAGCCAGGCCAGGAAGAAGACGAGGATCAGGTCGCCGAAGTAGGCCCACGCGACGCCGACGAAGCCGAGGACGACGAAGCCGAGGGCGATCGCGCCGAGGATCAGGACGGCATCGAACCAGCGGCGCTCGCTCGGCGTCATCTGGAAGCCCATCGCCGCCCTCCTCGTGCCGGGCTAGCCTGGTCTGGCCCGTTCCGCGCCGCGTGCCATCACGATCGAAGACCCATCTTCTCGCGGACCTCGGCCATCGTCTCGGCAGCCTTTGGCGCGAGGCGCTCCGCTCCGGCGCGCAGGATCTCGTCGATCCGGCCCGGGGTCGCCATGAGCTCGAGGTACCGCTCCCGTGCGGGCGCGTAATGGCGGACGATCCGTTCGGCCAGCAGCTTCTTCATGTCGACACAGCCGGTTCGCGCCGTCCGCTCGCCATCCCACAGGTCTTCGTAGTCGTCGCCGAAGAAGCGCTGCAGCTGGCAGACGTTGCAGACCTCCGGCCGGCCGGGGTCGGTCCGCAGGAACCGCCGCGTGTCGGTGACCATCGACGTCACCTGCTTCCGGATGACCTCCGGGGCGGCCAGGATGTCGATCGTGTTGCCGATCGACTTGCTCATCTTCCGGACGCCGTCGGTGCCGAGCACGGTGGGCGCCTCGGTGAACACCGCCTGCGGCTCGGGGAAGGTCTCGGCGTAGCGGTTGTTGAAGGCCCGGACGATCTCGCGCGACAGCTCGAGGTGCGCCGCCTGGTCCTTGCCGACGGGCACGAACGACGCCTTGTAGATGACGATGTCGGCCGCTTGGAGGACCGGGTAAGTGAGCAGCCCATGGTTGATGTCGTCAGGCTGCGATTCGCGCTTCTCCTTGTAGGTCGGCGTCCGCTCCAGCCAGCTGACCGGCGTGACCGTCGCGAGCAGCCAGGCCAGCTCGGTGTGCTCCGGTCGGTGCGACTGGACGAACAGCGTGCACCGCTCGGGGTCGAGGCCGAGGGCCAGCAGCGACGCCGCCATGTCCCGGGTGTTGCGCCGGAGCACCTCGGGGTCGTGGGTGCTCGTCAGGGCGTGGTAGTCGACGATGCAGTAGATCGACTCGTATTCGTCCTGGAGCCGGACGTAGTTCCGGATCGCCCCGAGGTCGTTGCCGAGGTGGGCGACGCCCGACGGCTGGATGCCGCTGAACGTGCGGAGGCCGGCGCGCGGAGCCGTGCCGGGCGCGTCGGGAGCGGTGGCCGTCATCGGCCGGGAGTGTAGCCGACGGTCCCGGCCTGACCCGGGCTCCAAGGGGCCGGGATCGGGCCGATGGACCATTCGCGCCCGAGCCGACCGGCCCTGCCGCGAGCACGCCCCGCCCGACACCCTCGGCCCATGACAGCCGAAGCCACCCTGCTCGTTTCCGACCGCCCGCTGCCCGTCGTCCGCTCGGTGCGGGCCGGACCCGCGGCCCTGATCCGTGACGTCATCCTGGGCGGCCAGGACGGCCTCGTGAATGTCCTCGGGCTCGTCCTCGGGATGGCCGCGGCGACGGGCGATACGGGCATCGTCGTGACCGCCGGGCTCGCCTCGCTGCTGGCCGAGTCGATCGCAATGGCCGGCGTCGCCTACACCTCGAGCGGCGCCGAGCGCCAGCTCTCTGCATCGACCCGGATCACGCTCCGACTCGAGCGCGAGTCCATCGCCGCCGAGCGTGTTGCCGTCCGGCGCGTCCGACTGACGGCCCTCGGCCTGTCGCCGCAGGCCCGTTCGATCGTGGAGCAGGAGGCGGCCGAGGAGGCCGCGGCCTGGCAGGCGCGGCTCGACGACGAGCGCGACGCGCTGAGCCCCGTCCGCGAGAGCCGGCCGATCCGTGTCGCGGCGGTCGTGGGTGTATCGACCGCGCTCGGCTCGGCCGTGCCACTCCTGCCGTTCGTCCTGCTGCCGATCGGCGCCGCCGCCCCGGTCGCGCTCGCGGTCGGGGCCTGGGTTCTCGCCATGGCCGGGATCCATCGCGCCGCGGTCACCGGCGGATCACGCCGTCGGGCCGCGCTCGAGATGCTGGCGATCGGGCTCGTCTCGGCGCTCGCCGGCTACCTCATCGGCCAGGTCCTGCGCGTGCCGGGCGCGTGAGCGGATTGCCGCCGTCCCGGGTGACCCGGAGGCCGAGGCCCGGCTAGCGCACCGAGCGCGCGACCTCCAGGGCCTGGTCCAGCGTGATCGCCCCTTCGATCCGATACAGGATGCCGTCGCGCTCCCAGGCCAGTGTGTCGCCGACGAGCCGGCGACTGTCCTGGATCGTCGAGCCATCCGGCGCTCGGTACCAGAAGAAGTGGGGCCGGCCGCTGATCCATAGCCCTGCCGCCCCGTTCACGTCGACCGGCTCGACCGTTGCCTGCCCGGTATCGAGCAGCTTCTGCGCCAGCCCCTCGTCGGTCTCGCCCCGGTTCTGGGTCATCAACATGCCGGCGCCATCAAGCAGGCCCGATGCCGGCAGGTCCTGGCGTGGCCCATAGATGAAGGCCACCTGGCCACGCAGCGCCGCGCCGCCGATGTACACGACATCGGGCGGGCCGAGGACGGCCGGAACCAGGACCTCGAAGGCAGCGGCCGTGCGCGCTTCCTCCAGGCCGAGCGGCTGGCCGAGGCGGAGCCCCGACCCCAGCGGCCCTGGCGTCGCCCCGCCAGGGACGGCACTGGCTCCCGGCGCGGTCGCGCTCGGCGCCGGCGCCGGTGAGGGGATCGGCCCGAACGTGATCGAGAGCAGGTCCAGCCCGAAGCGCACCGCGAGCGCACCGCCGCCGACCAGGAGGGCCAGGGCTGCGGCCAGTAGCAGGCTCCGAGCCAGGCTCCGGGGAACTCGCCGCGGACGAAGGACGGGGGTCCGGAGCCTCGATCCGACGGCGCCGGCGAGGTCGGGGGTCGGCGGGAACGCCAGATGGGCCGCGAGGTCGGCAAGGCGGGCTTCGAGATCGTCCTGCGCCATCCGCCCGAGGTGGTCGCTCATGGCGTCACCGCCGCCTGGGTGAGGGTGGCGCGAAGGCGATCCATCGCCCGGGAGAGGCGTGACTTCGCCGTCCCGACGGGGATGCCCAGGGCGGCGGCCGTCTCGGCCTCGGAGAGCTCGAGCAGGTAGCGATAGGCGATGACCTCGCGGTCCGTGTCGGTCAGGCGATGGATCGCCTCGAGCAGCGCCGCTCGCCGCTCTCTCGCCAGGACGGCGGTCTCGGGCGACGTCTCGGCACGCTCGTGACCCGCTTGGACGTGCGGAGCGCGCAGCGCCAGCGTCTCGCGCCGGCTGGCGGTGCGGCGTCGATTGCGTGCCTTGTTGGCCACGATCGCGAGCAGCCACGGCCGGAAGGGCGCGTCGGCCCGGAAGCGGGGGAGTGCGGCGAAGGCTTTCATGAATCCTTCTTGGGCGGCGTCCTCGGCATCGTCGGCACCACCCGAGGCGATCCAGGCCGTGCGGAAGGCAACCGCCTGATGGGCGCGAACGAGCGCCTCGAACGCCTGCACGTCGCCGTGCCGTGCCCGCTCGATCAGGTCGCCTTCGGGTAGCGGAGCGGCCTCCACGGGCCGAGCCTACGGGACGCGCGCGCGTTCTCGCGCGCGCGTCCCGACCGAGGCTCAGGTCCTGGCCGAAACCTGGACCTCGCCCGGTCCGACCCGGCGGCGCAGCACCAGGCCGGCGATGGCCAGGAGCGCGAGCAGCAGGACCAGCGGCACCGCCCAGTAGGCCAGGGCGACCGGCGATCCCTCGGCCGCTGCGTCAGGCGCCGGGGCCCCCGCCAGCGACGGTGCCACGCTGATCGCCGCCGACCCCTGCATCACCAGGTCCGGCGACTCGAACGTCAGGCTCCAATCGCCGGCGCTCGGGAAGCTGAGTGTCGCGACGTACGAGCCTTCTGGCTCGACAGCCTGTGCCTCGGCCCGAACCACCGTGCCCGACGCCGCGTCGGTCGCGACCACGGTCAGGCGGGGCCAGCTGACCGGCGTCACCCCGTGCTGGAGCACGTCGAGCTCGATGGTCGTTTGCTCGCCGGCGGGTGGATCAACCGGCACGCTGCTCGTCGTCACCTCTGCCCAGCCGCCGGCGACGGCAACCGAGGCCGCGACGAACGCGACGAGCAGGGCCATGCCCATGGCGATGGATCGATGGCGCATTGGTGGGCCTCCACACGGGGTTTGGTTCACGGCGTGTTACCGCCAGCGCTCATACACCGCCCGCGGGCAGGAGGTTCCACGGGGCTACCATGCGCCGGTGGCCGGGCAGCCGATGCGCGTCGGGATCCTGGGCGCCGGCACGGTCGGGCGCGAGGTCGCGGCCGCGCTCCTCGACGGGTCGTCGCCGGTCCACGCCGCCGCGCGCGGCGCGGGCGTGGGGCTGGAGCTGGTCGGCGTGGCCGTGCGCGACCTGCAGAAGGCCGCCACGTCGGGAATCCCGCCGGGGCTGCTGACCGATGCCCCGGCGCACCTCGTCGCCGGCGAGAGCGACGCCGTGATCGAGCTCATGGGCGGCGAGGAGCCGGCCCGGACGCTGATCGCCGCGGCGCTCGGAGCCGGCAAGCCCGTCGTGACCGCCAACAAGCACGTCATCGCTCGCCACGGAGCGGCCCTCGAGGGGGCGGCTCGAGGGGCCGGCGTGCCGCTCCGGTTCGAGGCCGCGGTCATGGGTGGGACGCCGATCCTGCGACTCCTCGCCGAGGACCTGGTCGCGACGCGAGTGACCGGCGTCCGCGGGATCGTCAACGGCACGACGAACTACATCCTCTCGGAGATGGCCGAGACCGGGGCGAGCTATGAGGACGCGCTCCGGGCGGCCCAGGCCGCGGGCTACGCCGAGGCCGATCCGACCGCCGACGTCGAGGGTGGCGATGCCGCCGACAAGCTCGTCATCCTCGCCCGGCTGGCGTTCGGAGCGTGGCTCGACCGCGGGAGCATCGGGGTCGCCGTGCCGGGTGGACGCCCGGGCATCACCGGCGTGACCCGCGAGGACCTGGCCGCGGCATCCGAAGCCGGCCGGGCGATCCGGCTGATCGCGAGCGCCACGGCGGCCGAGGGCGGGCGGATCGTCGCTGCGGTCGTGCCCACGCTCGTCCCGGCCGACTCGCCCTTCGGGCGGACGTCCGGCGTGCGGAACCGGATCGAGGTGGACGCCGCACCGCTGGGCACCGTGGCGGTCGACGGCCCGGGGGCCGGCGGCCCGGCGACTGCCGCCGCCGTCCTCGCCGACCTCGTGGCCGTCGCGCGGGGAGCGGGAAGCACGTGGGGCGGGCTGCCGCCGGCGCGTCCCGGAGCGGCGCGAGCGCCATGGGGAGGGGCGTGACCGGCGCGCCGCCCGGCAGGCGGCCCCGGCTCGTCAATCGCTACCGGGGCTTCCTGCCGATCACCGACGCGACGCCCGCCCTGACGCTCGGCGAGGGCTTCACGCCGCTCGTCGCCGCGCCCCGCCTCGGCGCCCGCGTCGGCCTGCCGAGCCTCCACCTGAAGCTCGAGGGCCTGAACCCGACCGGGTCGTTCAAGGACCGGGGCATGGTCGTGGCCGTCTCGAAGGCCATCGAGGGCGGCGCGACCTCGATCATCTGCGCCTCGACCGGCAACACCTCCGCCTCGGCGGCGGCCTATGGCGCGGCCGCGGGGCTCGAGGTCGCGGTCGTCCTGCCGAAGGGTGCGATCGCGATCGGCAAGCTCCTCCAAGCTCTCGTGGCGGGGGCGAAGGTCATCGCCGTCGACGGCAACTTCGACGCCGCCCTCGCGGTCGTCCGCGGCATGACCGAGGAGCCGGGTGCCCGGGCCACGCTCGTGAACTCGGTCAACCCGTTCCGGATCGAGGGCCAGAAGACGGCCGCGTTCGAGATCTGCGACGACCTCGGCCGGGCGCCGGATGCGCTCGCGATTCCGGTCGGCAATGCCGGCAACATCACGGCCTACTGGAAGGGCTTCCGCGAGTACGCCGCGGCTGGTGTCGTCTCGACCACTCCCCGGATGCTCGGCTTCCAGGCGGCGGGCGCGGCCCCGATCGTGGAGGGCCGGCCGGTGGAGCGGCCGGAGACGGTCGCGACGGCGATTCGGATCGGGAACCCGGCATCGTGGGCGGGGGCCGTCGCGGCGCGTGACGAGTCGGGCGGCCGGATCGGGGCCGTGTCGGACGACGAGATCCTCGCCGCCTACCGCGCGCTCGCGACCGAGGAAGGCGTGTTCTGCGAGCCGTCATCGGCCGCGTCCGTGGCGGGCGTGACGAAGCTCGCCGCCGCCGGTGAGCTGGAGCGCGAGGCCCTCGTCGTCTGCGTGCTCACGGGGTCAGGCCTGAAGGATCCGCACACCGCGGAGGCGCAGGTCGGCGGCCGGATCGTGGAGGCGACCGCGGACGAGTCGGGCGTGCGGCGGGCGCTGGGATGGTGATCTCGCGATGGTGACCTCGCCATGGTGAGCGCCGGGTCGCTCGTCGGGCGGGCGGCATCGGTCGAGGTGCCGGCGACGATCGCCAACCTCGGGGCGGGTTACGACTGCCTCGGCCTGGCGGTCGACCTGGCGCTCGAGGTCCGGGTCGAGGTGACGACCGGCGGCCTCGAGCTGTCGATCGAGGGCGAGGGAGCCGGCGAGCTCGCCGCGGACCGCTCGAACCGCCTCGTCGAGGCGCTCGAGCGGGGCCTGATCGATCTCGGCGTCGAGGACGTCGGCCGGTTGGGCTGGCGGATCTCGCTCGTGAACGCCATCCCGCTGCAGCGCGGCCTGGGATCGAGCGCTGCCGCCGCGGTCGCGGGACTCGTGCTGGCCGGCGAGATCGCCCGACTGCCGCTGTCCGAGGGCGCGATCCTCCGCGCCGCGACGCGCCTCGAAGGCCACCCCGACAACGTGGCGTCGGCGCTCCTCGGAGGCCTCGTCGCCAGCGTGGCCACCCCCGACGGGACCGAGGCCCTCAGGCTGGATCCGCCGGAGTCGCTCCTCGTCGTGGCGTGGATCCCCGAGCGCCGGCTGGCGACGGCCGACATGCGTCGGGTCCTCCCGGACAGCGTGCCTCGCGCCGACGCCTTGGCGAATCTCGCCCACGTGGCCGTCGGCGTGACGGGCCTTGCCGCCGGCCGGACGGATGTCCTGCGCCTGCTCACCGAGGACCGCCTTCACGAGCCGTACCGCGCCGCCGTCTACCCGGAGCTGCCCGAGCTCGTGGCCGCCGCGCGAGGCGCCGGCGCGCTCGGCGCCTGCCTCTCGGGCGCCGGCTCGACGGTCGTCGCCTTCGTCGAAGCGTCGGATGCATCCGGACCCGACCGCGTTGGTGCTGCCTTCGAGGCGGCGGCCGCTCGGCTGGCCTTACCGGGCCGCCGCGCGCTGCTCAAGCCCGCCCGCCGCGGCGCACGCGTCACGTAGCCGCGAGCGATGGAGCAGCGATTCCGTGGCAGGGACCGAGGCCGAAGCTCAGGTCTGGGACGACCCCGCGGCAAGGGCGCTGCTCGACGCACTTCGTGACGCGGGGGTCGATACCGCCGCGTTCGGGCAGTTCGGACGCCTTGCTCCACGAACCTTCGACTTCGAGCGAGCGGCGCCGATCATCGTTGCGTGGCTGCCGCGCATCGTCGGACCGCGACTGAAGGAAGCGATGGTGAGGTCGCTCGCCGGACAGCGGAGGCGGCACCGCCTCGGCGGAGAAGCGCTCCTTCGAGAGTTCGTGCGGTCCGAGTACGTCGAAGAGGAACCGTTGCGCTGGGCGATCGGGAACTCCGTCGCCGTCGTCGCAGAACCCACGCACGCCGAGCCCATCATCGAACTGCTCCTCGATCGCCGCTGGGGTCGTTCTCGCCAGATGCTCTGCGACGGCCTGGTGCGCACCGGCGATCGTCGCGGAACCGACGTCCTCATCTCGCTGCTCACCGATGACGACGTAGCGGCGCACGCCATCGCGGCGCTGCGGCGGACCAGGCTGGGGAAGCAGCGGCTGCTCACGCCGGAGGGTCGAGCCCGCCTCGAGGCCATCCTCGATCGTCCGTCGGCATCGCCGATCGCGCAGAAGTTCGCCCGCGCCGCCCTCCGGCTCACGTAACCTTGCGCGACGCTTAGCGCTGCGCTGGCCGTTGTTCAGCCGGCAACGCGACGACCAGGACCGGGTGACGGCGGGAGCCGGCCAACCAAGCGGCTAACGCGACTGCCAGCCCACGTCGACGTGCTCCCGCGTCTGGCGCCCGGCCCAGGCGTCGACGGCCCAGCCGCCGCACAGCGCCCAGCCCGGCTCGAAGCCGCCCATCAGCCTGACGACGCGGTCGACGGCCAAGGGCGGACGGCGTCAGGCGTCCCGCTGTCCCCAGCCGGCGGCGAAGGGCTCGCCGGCGGTGTGACGGCGGATGAATGCCAGCGTCCGGTCCCAGGCGTCCGCCGAGGCTTCGGCGAACTCGGCCTGCTTGCGGTCGAAGAAGGCGTGCGGTGCGCCCGGGTAGATGACCGTCTCGTGGCGCACGCCGGCCCGGTCGAGGGCTTCGGCGAAGGCGTCCCGAGCGGACGGCGGGATGCCCTCGTCGGCCTCGCCGTAGAACGCCAGGACGTCGCACTCGATCTGGTCGGCGACGTCGACCGGGCGGGGGATGTCACGGTTCGGGCTCGCGGGCCAGCCATAGAAGGGGATGACGCCGGCGAGGCCGAGGCCGAGGATCGCGCTGACCGTGGCCAACCGGCCGCCCATGCAGAACCCGGTCGTGAAGATCGAGCGAGGCGGGTTCGCCAGGCCGCGCAGGTGCGCCACCGCAGCCCGGATGTCCTGCTGGGCATGTTCCCAGCGCACGGCATCGGCGTGGGGTCGGTAGCCGAAGTCGTCGCCTCGCTCGGTCAGGCCGGCCGTCCGGCCGAAGTAGTCGATGGCGAGCGCCGTGACGCCTCGCTCCGCGAATCGCAGCGCGAGCTCCTCGAAGAACGGGTGGAGGCCGCGAACGTCCGGCAGGATGACGATGCCCGCCCCGGTCTCCTGGACCGGGCGAGCAAGGTAGGCAAGGAACGGCGTGCGGTCCTGGCTCTCGAGGGTGATCGACTGGCTGTCGTGGGCACCACCCACGATCGGCTCGATCGGCGGCCGGCTGTCGAGGTCGTAGCACATCGGCGGGTGGTCCTCCGGTAGGTGCGCTCGTCGGGGTCTCGGGGCTCATCCTCGCACGCCGCGGCTGATCCTCCCAGTGCACGGGGGCGGGCTGAGCGCTGCGGTCGCGATGCAGTTGCTCGACCGACCCGCCCGGTGGCGGGTGTGCACGTGGTGCACGAGTTCGCAACGCCGCCCAGCCAGAGCTGGCGTGTGTGCCGAATCCGGCTCGCTCCCGTGCACCCCGTGCACAGAACGTAGGAGATGGGAGCCCGAGGTGGCTGTAGGCGACTCACCCTGCGCCATTCGTGCACCTGGTGCACACCAGGCTCGCAGCACCCGCGGCGGGCGACGGAGCGGAGACCCCGGACCAGCGGCTGGGAGCGCGAAGGGCCGCTGGTAGAATGCGCGGCCCGATGCCCGCCCCCCTGATCGTGCAGAAGTTCGGCGGCTCGTCGCTGGCGAGCGCCGAGCGAATCCGGCACGTCGCAGATCGAATCGCGCGGGAGCGCCGGGCCGGCACGGAGCTGGTCGTCGTGGTCTCGGCGATGGGCGACACGACCGACGACCTGCTGGCCCTCGCCGGCGCGATCACGGCCGATCCGAGTCCCCGGGAGCTCGACGTCCTGCTGGCCACCGGCGAGCACCAGAGCGCGACCCTCGTCTCGATGGCCCTCCACGCCCTCGGCGTGCAGGCGATCTCGCTGACCGGCGCGCAGGCCGGGATCACGACCGACGGCCGCTACGGCAAGGCCCGGATCGCGAACGTCGAACCGCGACGGGTGCGCGCCGAGCTGGACCGCGGCAACGTGGTCATCGTGGCCGGCTTCCAGGGTCGGAGCGAGGCACCCACCGGGCCGACGAGCGCGGTCGCCGGGAACGGGAATGGGAACGGGATCGACCCCAGCGGCGGCTCGGCCGCGGGCGGCGAGTGGGCCGAGACCACGACCCTCGGTCGGGGCGGCTCGGACACGACCGCGGTCGCCCTCGCGGCCGCGCTGCGGGCCGACCGCTGCCAGGTCTTCACCGACGTTCGGGGCATCTACACCGCCGATCCGCGCCTCGTGCCGGCGGCTCGCCAGCTGCCCGTGATCGGCTACGAGGAGATGCTCGAGCTGGCCCAGCAGGGGGCCCAGGTCATGCAGGTCCGGGCCGTCGAGCTCGGCTGGGTGAACGGGGTCGAGATCGAGGTCCTGAGCTCGTTCGAGGATGCGCCGGGCACGGTCATCAGGGAGGATCCGCTCGTGGAGCAGCGCAACAAGGTCCGCGGCCTGGCCCACGACCGCAACGTCGCCAAGGTCACGCTGCTGGCCGTGCCCGACCGCCCGGGGGTCGCGCGCTCGGTCTTCGAGCCGCTCGCCGAGGCCGGTATCAACGTCGACATGATCGTCCAGAACGTCGGCCACGACGGCGCCACGGACCTGTCCTTCACCGTCCCGCGGGTCGAGCTCCGCCGGGCGGAGGCCGTCCACCGCCCGAACCTCGAGGCCATGGGCGCCCGGGGCATCACCACCGACGGGAGCGGCGCCAAGGTTTCGATCGTCGGAGCCGGGCTGCACAACGCGCCGGGCTACGCGGCCCGGATGTTCGGGACCCTGGCCGATGCCGGCGTGAACATCGAGATGATCTCGACCTCCGAGGTCCGGATCACCTGCGTCATCGCCGAATCTCGCCTCGAGGCGGCCCTGGGCGCCCTCCACGGGGCTTTCGAGCTCGAGCGACCCGAGCCCGTCGACGCGGCCGCCGCCGCGCGGCCGGCCGGCTGACGGGCCGGCACCCGCCGGGCGATGACGATCGTCTCGCGCTTCGAGTGGCTATCGGTCGCGACCTCGACCAACGACGTCGTGTCCCGCTGGCTGGACGAGGGCGTGCCGGAGGTCTGCGTCGCCGTCGCCGACGAGCAGATCGCCGGCCGTGGTCGAGCCGGTCGGGCCTGGACGGCGCCCGCGGGGGCGGCCCTCCTGCTCTCGGCCGGGTTCCGGCCGACGTGGCTCGCGCCGGACCTGGCGTGGCGCCTCTCGGCCGTCGTCTCGCTGGCGATGGCCGAAGCCTGCGAGGCCGTCGTCGGGCTCGTCCCCGGCACGGTCCGGCTGAAGTGGCCGAACGATCTCGTCGTCGACACCCTCGATCGCGGCGTCCTCAAGCTCGGTGGGGTCCTTGGCGAGACCGCCGGCCTGGGCACGCCCGACCCGCGCGTCGTCGTCGGGATCGGGATCAACGCCGGCTGGCCGCGCCACGAGTTCCCGCCCGAGCTGGCCACGTCGATGACCTCGCTCGCCGAGCTCGCTGACACGCCCGAGATCGATCGAGCGGGGCTCTGCGAGGCGTTCCGCGACCGCCTCGCACCGCTCGTCGTGGAGCTCCGCGAGGGCGGGTTCGCGGCGGCCGCGTGGCTCGTGCGCCAGCTGACGGACGGCCGGACCGTCCGCCTGGAGCGACCGGACGGCACCGCCGAGGTGGTCCACGCGGTCGGCGTCGATCCCGCGACGGGCGCGCTGCTCGTGCGTGGCGGCGACGCGGCCGGCGCGGTCCGAGCCGTCCTCGTAGGCGAGATTCGGCATCTCCGGGTCGCGGATCGGGCGACCGCGGCGGGTAGGCTGTAACGCCATGGCGCGGCGGGCATTGTGGAGATCGGGAGGAGCCGTGGGCGCTCCCCGCATCGCGCACCTCGACCGCGATCGGTTGCTGGTCGAGGCCGCGAAGCGCGACCCGGCGCAATTCGACGCCCTGTATCGACGGTATCTGCCCCGCGTGTACAGCTACGCATACTACGAGCTCGGGAATCACCACGCCGCCGAGGACGCCACCGAGGCGACGTTCCTGGCCGCCCTCGCGAACCTGGCCCGGTTCGAGGAGCGCGCCCGTCCGGCTGACGGTGAGGGCGCCTCGACCTTCCGGGTCTGGCTCTTCCAGATCGCCCGAAACGAGGTCGCCGCCGAGCGTCGCCGCGCGCGCCGTCGGCCGCTCGAGCCGATGGACCAGGCCCTCGCGATCGCCGACCCGCTCGACGTCCAGGCCGACGCCGAACGCCTCGACGACGCGCGCGCTGCCTGGCAGGCCGTCGGTCGCCTGCCCGAGGAGCGCCGCCAGGCCGTCGTCATGCGCTTCGTGGACGAGCTGAGCACGGCCGAGATCGCCGGGGTGCTCGGCCGCTCCGAAGGCGCCGTCCGGGTCCTGATCCACCGCGCGCTCCGGGCCGTCGCCCGCGACCTCGCCCGGCCGGAATGACGGCGGCACGCCCCGACGCCGGCGAGATCGAGGCCCTCGTCACCGACCGCTACCTCGATTCGCTGCTGGCCGGTCACGAGCCTGCCGAGGCCGAGCGCCAGACGCTCGCCGACAGCGTCGACGCGGCGATTCGCGCCATCTCGCGCCGGCTCTCGACCGACCTGCCGCGCTTCCACCCGTCGTTTCGGTTCGAAGAGCGCCTGGCCGTCCGGCTCGCGGAGCTGGCGGCGTCGATGCGCCTCCCGCTGGCCGCCGGTGGCGAGAGCCAGCCGATCCCGATCCGACCCGTTGCGCCCGTCGCCGACCGCGACGCGGAGCCGACCGACTCGCCCGACGACCGCCGCCCGCTCCTCATCGGCGGGGCCGTGGCGGCATCGGCGATCAGCCTTGCCGGCGCGTGGCTCGCCTGGCGCCGGCGCACCGGCTCGCCGATGGCCCGTGCCGCGCGCGCCGCCCACGGGCGGACCGGGAACGGGGCCTGACCCGATGCCGATCAAGCTCCCGTCGTTCCGCCCGCGCCGCGACGTCTACCCGCCCGACCTCTGGACGAAGTGCCCGTCGTGCGGCGAGATGCTGTTCAACAAGACCCTCGACAAGTCCGACCGGGTCTGCCCGACCTGCGATCACCACTTCCGGCTGTCGGCCGCAGCGCGCCTCGCGCTGCTCCTGGACCCGCACTCCTTCGGTGAGCGCGACGCCGGGCTCCAGTCGGTTGACCCGCTCGGATTCGTCGACCAGAAGACCTACCCCGACCGCGTGGCGGCGGCCCAGCACGCGACCGGGCTGCGCGACGCCGCCGTCCGCGGCCTCGGGAGCATCGAGGGCCAACCGGTCTCGATCTGCGTGATGGACTTCGGCTTCATGGGCGGCTCGATGGGCGCGGTCGTCGGCGAGAAGGTCGCGCGGGCCACCGAGGACGCCCTCGCGGCCCGGATCCCGCTCGTCGTCGTGTCGGCCTCCGGCGGCGCCCGGATGCAGGAGGGGACGCTGGCCCTGATGCAGCTCGCCAAGACCTGCGCGGTCCTCGAGCGCCTGCGTGCGGCCCGGGTCCCGTACGTCAGCGTCCTGAGCGACCCGACGACCGGCGGCGTGTTCGCCTCGTATGCCGTCCTCGGCGACGTGAACCTCGCCGAGCCGAACGCGCTGATCGGCTTCGCCGGCGCTCGCGTCGCTGCCGGCACGATCGCCCAGGAGCTCCCGCCGGGCTTCCAGCGGAGCGAGTTCCTGTTCGAGCACGGGTTCATCGATCGTGTCGTCCATCGCCGCGACCTGCGCGCCGAGATCGCCGGCCTGCTCCGCTACCTCCGGCCGGCCGAGGCGATGCCCGAGACCCGGCCGGCCGGGTTCAGCCCGATCGGCCTCGTGTCGTCGCTCGTCGACCGGGTCGTCCCGGATCTCGGCGGCAACGACAACGGGCCGGCCGCCACCGCTCCCGGCGCGCGACCGTCGGCGGGGGAGGGCGGGAGCCGTGGTTGACCGGCTGCTGCACCGCGGCCGCGATGCTGGCCCCGACGCTGCCGCCGGCGATCCGAAGGCGGCCGTCTGGCGTCGTGTCCAGCTGGCGCGCCACCTCGGGCGTCCCCGGACGCTCGACCTGCTCGACGAGATGGCCGACGAGGTCATCGAGCTCCACGGTGACCGCGGCTTCGGCGACGACCCGGCCCTCGTCGCCGGCTTCGCCCGGATCGACGGGCTTCGGATCGCCTTCGTCGGCCAGCAGAAGGGCGCCGATACCGACGAGAACATCCGCCGCAACTTCGGGATGCCGCATCCCGAGGGCTATCGCAAGGCGATGCGGGTCATGGAATTGGCCGAACGGTTCGGGCTGCCGATCGTGACGTTCGTCGACGTGCCCGGCGCGCACCCCGGCCCGGAATCCGAGGAGCGTGGGATCGCCGAGGCGATTGCCCGGAGCATCGGCCTGATGTCCCGACTCCGGACCCCGATCGTGGCCGTCATCACCGGCGAGGGCGGGTCCGGCGGGGCCCTCGCGATCGCCGTCGGCGACGTCGTCCTGGCTCTCGAGAACGCCGTCTACTCCGTGATCAGCCCCGAGGGCTGTGCCTCGATCCTGTGGCGGACCTCCGACGAGGCGGCGACGGCGGCCCTGGCGATGAGGATGTCGGCCGCCGACCAGCAGGCCCTCGGCGTCATCGACGAGGTCATTTCCGAGCCCGGCGACGGCGCCCACGCCGATCGACGCGAGACCGCCCGTCGTCTCAAGGCGGCGATCGTCGCGCGGCTCGAGCGGCTGGCGACGATCCCGCTGGACGAGCTCGTGGAGGCTCGCTATCGGCGCTACCGTGCCATCGGCCCGTACACTGAGGTCGCCGCGCCGCCCGTGGCGCAGCCGCCGAGCCGGGGGCTCACCGACCGCCTGCGCGACCTGCTCGATCCCGGTCGATGGTCGGCCGGCGTCCCGCTCCCCGGCGCGTCGAGACGCGACGAGCCGCCCGCCCACGAGGAGGTCTGATCGGTGCCCGAGACGGACCCCGTGCGCCAGGACGACCGTGCGGCCGCGATCGACCGCGAGGCCGACCACGCCGAGATCGCCCGGCTGGCCGACGAGCTCCTTCCGGCACTGATCGCGAAGCTCGCAACGACCCGGCTCGGCGAGCTCGAGGTCCGCGAGGGGGGCTGGAAGATCCGATTGCGCCGGCCGTTCGGAGCGGGGCCCGGCGAGGGCCGCCGAGCGGGGGATCGGCCGTCGCGCTCGCAGCCCGGTCACGAGGGCCACGGCCACCCGCGCGCGACGCCCGAGCCGCACCGGGTCGCACGGCCGGGCGGCGACGGTGCGGGACGCGGGGCGGCTCACGAATCCGGCCACGGCCACGACCACGCCGTCTCGGGCAACGGCAGCAGCCCCGGCAACCGCGATCGATCCGTGGCAACGTCGCCGGCGGTCGGGACGTTCCGGCCCAGTGGTCGCGTCGCCGTCGGGACCCGCGTCCGGGCCGGCGACACCGTCGGGATCGTCGACGTCCTGGGCGTCCCCCAGGAGGTGACCGCGCCCGTCGACGGCATCGTCGGCGCGACGCTCGTCGAGGCCGGGATGGCCGTCGAGTACGGTCAGGAGCTCGTCCGGATCGAGCTCTCGGCTTCGGCGGCGCCGGGCGGCGGCGCGCCGGCGGAGGCCCGCTGATGTTCCGCCGGATCCTGATCGCGAACCGGGGCGAGATCGCGCTGCGGATCCTGCGGGCCTGTCGGACGCTCGGCATCGAGGCCGTCGTGGCGTACAGCGAGGCCGATCGGGACTCCCTTCCGGCCCAGCTCGCCGACGAGGCGATCTGCATCGGGCCGGCTGACGCCCGGCGGTCGTACCTGTCCGCGCCGGCGGTCATCTCGGCCGCGCTCGTCACCGGCTGCGAGGCGATCCACCCGGGCTACGGCTTCCTGTCCGAGGACGAGACATTCGCCGAGGTCGTGCGAGCCCACGACCTGGCGTTCATCGGACCGCCGCCCGAGGTCCTCGACCGCTTCGCCTCGAAGGAGGGCAGCCGCCGGCTCCTCGGCGGCCACGGGTTGCCGACGATCCCCGGCTCGGACGGAATGCTGCGCGACGACCAGCATGCGCTCGACGAGGCCGCGCGGATCGGCTACCCGGTATTGATCAAACCTTCCGCGGGCGGCGGTGGCAAGGGCATGCGGATGGTCCGGACGTCGCGCGAGCTCGAATCGGCGATCCGGGTCTGCAGGTCGGAGGCGAAGGCCGCCTTCGGCGACGACTCGCTGTACCTCGAGAAATGGCTCGACGACAACCGCCACGTCGAGGTCCAGGTCGCGGTCGACCGCTTCGCGCACGGCAGCCACCTCGGCGAGCGGGATTGCTCGGTCCAGCGACGGCACCAGAAGATCCTCGAGGAGGCCCCGACGCCGGCCCTCGGACCGGCCGCGCGGGAGCAGCTCGCGGAGCGGGCGATCGAGGCCGTCGTGGCGGCCGGCTACGAGAACGTCGGGACGCTCGAGTTCCTCGTCGATGGCGAGGGCCACGCCTACTTCATCGAGATCAACTGCCGGATCCAGGTGGAGCACCCGGTGACCGAGATGCTGACCGGCATCGACCTCGTCGTGCTGCAGCTGCGAATCGCGGCCGGCGAGCCGCTCGGCTTGCGCCAGGCTGACGTCGCGCTCGGCGGCCACGCCATCGAGTTCCGGATCAACGCCGAGGACCCGGCCCACGACTTCCGGCCCGGGGCCGGGCTCATCGAGCGCTATCACGCCCCCGGTGGGCCGGGCATCCGGATGGACACGCACCTCTACCCGGGTTACGAGGTTCCGCCGTACTACGACTCGCTGCTTGGCAAGCTCATCGTCTGGGCGGCGGACCGGGAGACCGCGATCGCCCGCAGCCGGGCGGCCCTCGAGGAGCTCGTCGTCGACGGCGTGACGACGAACGTCGAGATGCACCGCGCGATCCTCGCGAACGAGGCGTTCCTCGAGGGAAGGATGACGACGAACATGCTCGACCGAATCGGAGGCGCAGCGTTCCTCGCCGCGGCCGCGCGATGACCGAGGCCGCGACGTCGACGGCCGCGTCCGCGCTCGCCGCGCCAGGCACCGTGCTCACCACGAAGCAGATCGAGGCGCTCATCCCGCACCGCTGGCCGATGCTCATGGTCGACCGGATCGTCGAGTACGACCCCGCGGCGAAGCGGATCGTCGGGATCAAGGGCACGACGGCAACGGAGTGGTGGGCCCAGGGCCACTTCCCGGGACTGCCGATCATGCCTGGCGTGCTGCAGGTCGAGGCGCTGGCCCAGACGATGGCCGTCTACGTCGCCCAGCAGCCCGGCTTCGGCGACCGGATCGGGCTGTTCGCGGGCATCGACGAGACGCGCTTCAAGCGCGTCGTGGTGCCGGGCGACGTCCTCCGCCTCGAGGTCACGATGGACAAGCTCGGCTCGCGCTTCGGACGCGGCCGGGGCGTCGCCTCGGTCGATGGCGAGGTCGCCTGCGAGGCGACCCTCAGCTTCATCATCCCGCCGGAAGGGGTGCTCCGCTGAGCCGCCTCGCCGTCTTCTCCGACGTCCACGGCAACCTCGCCGCCCTCGAGGCCGTCCGCAAGGCGATCAAGCGCGAGAAGCCCGACGCGATTCTCGTCGCCGGCGACCTCGTGATGAACGGGCCCGCGCCGGGAGCCTGCGTCGACGCGCTCCGGGACATGGAGTCGGGCGGCGCGATCATCGTCCAGGGCAACACCGACATCGCTGTCGCCGACGCCGACTACTCGGCGGCGTTCCCGTGGTATGCCGACGGGGGCGTGCCCGATCCAGTCCGGGCGGTCGCCGAGTGGACCCACGGGGCCCTCGGCGACGAGCGAATCGACTGGCTCCGGCGGCTGCCGTCGGAGCGGCGGCTCCGGGTCGAGGACACGCTCGTCCTCGTGACCCACGCGTCGCCGGGGTCCCAGACGCAGGGCCTCGAGATGGGCCTCGACCCGTCGGTCACGCTCCAGCTGGTGTCGCGGACCGACGCCCGCCTGATCTGCTGCGGCCACACCCACCTGCCGGAGGTCCGCGAATTCGGCTGGAAGGTCATCGTCAACGACGGCAGCGCCGGCTACGTCTTCGACGGCACCCCGACGGCCTCGTGGGCGCTGGTCACGATCGAGCCGGGGACGGTGACCGAGCTGGAGCCCGAGTCCGAGGCCGCCGAGGACGACGAGTGGCAGTCCGGTGGCGATGGCCGGGCGTCCATCACGGCCGAGATCCGCCGCGCCGAGTTCGACACCCTGGCCGTCTCGAATGCCATCTCCGCGCGGGGCCTGCCCGGCGACGTCTACCGCGCCGCGACGGTCCGAACCGGGAAGCTCGTCCGGTGACGGAGGCGAGCCGGCGCCGCGTCGTCGTCACCGGGATGGGCGCGGTGACCGCGCTCGGCAACGACGTGGCGTCGACCTGGGACGGGCTCGTCGCAGGCCGGTCGGGCGTCCGGACGATCGAGGCCTTCGACCCGGCCCGCGTCGACTCGAAGATCGCGGCCGAGGTCCGTGGCTTCGACCCGTCCGCCGTCATCGACCGCAAGGAGATGCGGCGGATGGACCGCTACATCCAGTTCGGGCTCGTCGTCGCCCGGCAGGCGCTCGACCAGGCAGGACTCCCGGGCCGGATGAACGGCTCGCTCGCGGCACGGACCGGGGTCATCCTCGGCTCGGGCCTCGGGGGCGTGGCGACGCTGTTCGACAACGTCCTCCTGATGGCCGAGCGCGGGCCCGATCGGATCAGCCCGTTCTTCATCCCGATGGGCATCGCCAACGTCGGTTCGGGCCAGGTCGCGATCGCGTTCGGGATGCTCGGCCCGAACTTCGCGACGGTCTCGGCCTGTGCGACCGGCGCCCACGCCATCGGCGAGGCCTGGGAGACGATCCGCCGCGACGATGCCGACGTCATGCTCGCCGGGGGCACCGAGGCCGCGATCCACGAGGCGGTCCTTGGCGGCTTCAGCTCGATGAAGGCGCTCTCGACTCGCAATGACGACCCGGCGGCGGCGTCGCGGCCGTTCGACCAGGGACGCGACGGGTTCGTCATCGGCGAGGGCGCGGGGATGCTCGTGCTCGAGGAGCTGTCGCACGCCGAAGCGCGCGGCGCGGAGCCGCTGGCCGAGCTCGTCGGCTACGGCGCGACCGCCGATGCGTCCCACATCACGCTCCCGGCCCCCGGCGGCGCCGGGGCGGTTCGCGCCGGACGGCGGGCCCTCGAGAAGGGCGGCGTCGACCCGGCGGAGATCCAGCACGTCAACGCCCATGCGACGTCCACCCCGGAGGGCGACGCGGCGGAGCTCCAGGCGATCCAGACCCTGCTCGGCGAGGGTGCGCCGGGCGTCTCGGTCACCGCCAACAAGTCGATGGTCGGTCACACCCTCGGCGCGGCCGGTGCGATCGAGTCGATCGCGACGATCATGGCCATCCGGACCGGCACGATCCCGCCGACGATCAACCTCGAGGACCCGGACCCCCACGCCGACGGCCTCGACCTCACGCCGAACGCGGCCACCTATCGCGATGTCGGCGCCGCGGTCAACAACTCATTCGGCTTCGGGGGCCAGAACGCCACCCTCGTCTTCCGTCGGTGGGGCGGATGACGGGCCACGGCTCGGATGCCATCCCGGTGCCCGACGCGTCGTCACCCGAGACGCCGCCCGACGAGCCGCCGATGGTCGCCGATGGCCCGGTGGTCGCGCCCGCCGATCCCGCCGACGCGTCCCTCCTGGTCCTGATCGACCGCCTCGCCGGGCTCCTCGACCGGACCGAGCTGACGGAGCTGGAGGTCCAGGTCGGCGCGACCGGGCTCGTCCTGCGGAAGCCGTCGGCCATTGCACCGCCTGCGTCCCCCTCCGGCCCCGACGGTGCCTCGGCGACCGCGGCCCCGGCGGCCCATCCCGGGCCCGGGGGCCCCGTTGGCGCCGCTCCGCCCATGCGACCGTCCGTCAAGGCGCCGCTCACCGGCATCTGGTATGCCTCGCCGGCACCGGGCTCGGCCCCATTCGTGAGCCTTGGCGGCGAGGTCGCCGTGGGCCAGGTCATCGGGCTCATCGAGGCGATGAAGCTGTTCAACGAGATCAAGAGCGACCTCGCCGGCCGTGTCGTGCGGATCCAGGCCGAGGACGGCAAGCTCGTTCGTGCCAAGCAGCCCCTGATCGAGGTGGAGCCGCTGTGACCCAGTCGTCGCGGAACGGGACGATGACCGCGCCGCGGGCGCACGTCACGGGCTGGGGTCGCTACGTGCCCAGCCAGATTCTCTCGAACGCCGATCTCGAGCGGATGGTCGACACGTCCGACGAGTGGATCGTCACGCGCACCGGGATCCGCGAGCGACGGGTCGCGGCCGCCGACGAGACGACGGCCTCGATGGCCGCGGTGGCCGCGATGCGAGCCATCCGAACCGCAGGGATCGAGCCCGACGAGATCGACCTCATCCTCCTGGCGACCCTCACGCCGGACTACTGGATGCCCTCGACCGCCGCCCTCGTGAAGGAGGCGATCGGCAACACCCGGGCCGCGGCCATGGACGTCGCGGCGGCCTGCTCCGGCTTCGTGTACGCCTTCGCCTCGGCCCAGGCGTGGATCGCGGCGGGCCTCGCGAAGCACGTCCTGGTCATCGGGGCGGAGCTCCTGACGCGGTTCCTCGACTACGCCGACCGGGGCACCTGCATCCTGTTCGGCGATGGCGCCGGGGCCGTCGTGCTGTCGGCCTCGCACGGGCCGGGCGGCGCGCTCGGCGTGGAGCTCACGACGGAGCCGCAGGGCGCGTACATGATCTGGCTCCCGGCCGGCGGCGCAAAGAGCCCGCCCTCGGCCGAGACGATCGCCCGCGGCGAGCACTACATCCGGATGGAGGGCCGCGAGACCTACCGCTTCGCCACCAAGACGATGGCCACCACGGCCCTCGAATCGGTTCGGCGCTCCGGCCTCGCGCCGTCGGACGTCGACCTCTTCATCCCACACCAGGCGAACGTCCGGATCATCGAGGCCGTGGCGAAGGGCCTCGGTCTGCCGATGGACCGGATGTACACGAACGTCGATCGCTACGGGAACACGTCGGCCGCATCCGTCCCGATCGCCCTCGCGGAGGCCGTGAACGAGGGCCGCGTTCGAATCGGCGACAACGTCTGCCTCGTCGCCTTCGGGGCCGGCTTCACCAGCGGCGCGGTGACGATCGAGTGGACGGCCGATCCCGCGCGCGGCCGGGCCGGCGACGCCGCCGTGAACGCCGAGGACATCCGGGTCCGGCTGCCGGTCGACTGGGATTCGGTGGATCCGATCCCGCAGGCGCTGGCCGAGGTGATGGCCCGGCCGGGGCCGGTCGACGTACCGCTCGACGACGTGGTGCCGGGCGATCCAGAGCCGGTGTCCCACCCGGTCCGCTAGTCGCGGTTTGACGCGATGCGCGTCGCGGTCAACGGCACGTCGTTGTGGTTCGACGTCGTGGGCTCGCGGCTCGTACCCGAGGGCCCACGGATGCGACCTCGGCCTACGGCCGTCCTCGTCCACGGCGGCCCCGGGGGCTACGACCACTCGTACCTGCGGCCGTCGTTCGATTGGCTCGCCGATCACGCGCAGGTCGTGTACCTCGACCTCCGCGAGCATGGTCGGTCGGCGCGAATCGACCCGGCGGGCTGGTCAATCGACGCCTGCGCCGATGACCTCGCGAGGTTCTGTGATGCGCTCGGCATCGATGCCCCGATCGTCATCGGGCATTCGATGGGCGGGATGGTCGCGCTGCGGTACGGCCAGCGCCATCCGGGCCACGCGGGCGGGATCGTGGCGCTCGGCGCAATGGCTAGATACGACGTCGCGCGCATCACCGACGGCTTCCGGCGCGTGGCCGGCGACGAGATCGCGGAGCTGGCGCGCCGGGCGTACGCCGACGAAGGCGTGGACGACGACGCATGGGAACGGGTGCGGGTCGCCTTCGGACCGAACGTGCTGTCACATGACGAGCGCCAGCGGATGCTCCGAAACGCGGAGCTGGGCGCCGCGGCAGCGCCCGAGATGATGGCGTTCGACATCGTGGACGAGCTCGACCGGATCGACGTGCCGACGTTCGTCGTGGTGGGCTCCCTCGATCCCGTGACGCCCGTCTCGGCCGCGGAGGAGATCCATCGCGGGCTCCGGACGGGCGTCGGCCGACTCGCGGTCATCGACGGAGCCGGCCACTGGCCGTGGCTGGATGCGCCCGGCGAGCTTCGCGACCTGATCGCGGGGTTCATGGCGCAGGTCGACGACCGCTCGGCCGCGAGCGCGTGATAGCGTCCGAGCGATCGTGAGCGACGCGTATCGCATCGAGCTTCGAACGGTCGACGGTGGACCGACGGCCGTCGCCGCATCCGGCCCGTTCAGCGTGATCACTGACCGGCCGGCCGCCGCGGGCGGCCGGGGCCTCGGGTTCAACGGCGGGCAGCTGCTCTACGCCGCCATCGCGGGCTGCTACTCGAACGACCTGTACCGCGAGGCCGCGACCCTGGGGATCACGCTGCGCCGCGTCGCCATCACCGTCGACGGGGACTTCCCGAAGCGCGGCGAGCCGTCGACGCCGATCAGGGTCGATCTCGAGGTGGAGGGCGATTCGTCGGAGGGCCGGCTTCGCGAGCTCGTCGAGCTCGTCGACCGCATCGCCGAGATTCCGAACTCGATCCGGGGCACGACGCCGGTGACCCTGGCGCAAGTCCTGGGGAGGGGAGGGCTCGGATGATCGAGCTGTCGGGCAAGAGCGCCGTCGTCACGGGCGGATCGCGCGGGATCGGCCGCGCGATCGCGCTGCGGCTCGCGGGCCAGGGCGCGGACGTGGCGTTCAGCTACCGCGGCAACG
>JBQGDI010000010.1:0-21495 GCA_052038965.1 Candidatus Limnocylindrales bacterium
CGGCAACTGCGCCGGCCTCCGGGGGTCGCCTCAGGCGCCCTCGCTCCGAACGAGGGCGATCGCGTTCTCGAGGCGGAGCTTGGCGATGGTCAGGTACTTGGCGAGATTCGCCCGGTCGACCGAGCCGATCTCGCGGACGACGTCGGGTGCCCGGAGGACCTCGAGCAGCTCCTCGACCGCCTCGGACAGCTGCTGCTTGGCCGTCACGAGGGAGTCGTCGCGGAGCGGGGCAGGGGAGACGGCCCGGCGACCCGTCCAGGCCGCCTCGGCCTCATCGGTCGCCGCATCCTCCCCCTCGACGTCACCCCTGGCCGTCTCGGCGTCGACCGGTGCGGACCGGGGGCGACGACCCTCGATGCGCTCGCGGAGCTTGATGAGCGTCAGCTCGCCCTTGGCGACCTGCGCCGCGAGCTTCCTCCGCTTCTTGGGATCCTCGACCTTCATCAGCTCGTAGGCGTGCGACAGGGTGTCTTTGCGCAAGGACACCAGCTCGCGGACCTCGTTGGGCGCGTCGGCCAGCCGGAGGCGGTTCTCGAGGTAGCCCTTGTCCTTGCCGAGCTTCTGGGCCAGCTTGCGAACCGAGTACCCGTGCTCGCGCACCATCCGGTCGTACATCGCCGCCTCATCGAGCGGCGAGAGATCCTCGCGCTGGAGGTTCTCGATGATCGCGATCTCGAGCGCCGTGTCGTCGTCGATCTCCTCGACCAGCGCCGGGATGGTCTGCTGCCCGGCAGCCCGCGACGCTCGCCAGCGGCGCTCGCCAGCGATCAGCTGGAACTCGCCGCCTTCGAGCGGACGGACGAGGATCGGCTGGAGGACGCCGTGCTCCTTGATCGAGGCGGCCAGCTCGGCGAGCGCCTCCTCGTCGAGGGCCAGCCGCGGCTGCTCGGGATTGGGGAAGATGCGATCGACGTCGATGATCCGGACGCCACCGCGGACCCGGCCCTGGCGGTCGTTCGACAGCAGGCTGACGATCGCCGGCGAGAGTTCGCGCTCCTCCGACAGGCGGCGGGCTGCGGCGGCGCGAAAGTCAGTTCTGGCCAAGTTCGACCACCTCCCGGGCGAGCTCTCGATAGGTCCGGGCCGCATCCGTGTGACTCGCGTACTCGGTGATCGGCCGGCCCACGAGGGGCGCCTCGCCGAGCTTCACGGTGTTGCGGATGATCGCGTTGAAGACGTGGTGATCGCCGACGACCCGCAGCTCGTCGAGCATGTCGCGGGCGAGATTGGTGCGGCCGTCGAAGAACGTCGGCAGCAAGCCGAGGATTCGCAGGCGCCGGTTCAGCTTCTGGCGGATGGTGTTGATGACCTTGACGAGGTTCGTCAGGCCCTTCATCGCGTAGTACTGCGTCTGGACCGGGATGATCACGCCGTCGGCGGCGACGAGGCCGTTCACGGTCAGCAGCCCGAGATTCGGCGGGCAGTCGATGAGCGCGTAGTCGTAGCGCTTCCGGAGCCGCCCCTCGAGCGCGTCGCGGAGCAGCGACTCCCGGCCCAGCATCGTGAACAGCTCGCCCTCCGTGGCCGCGAGGTCGATGTGGGCCGGTGCGATCTCGATCCCCGCCGTTTCGGTCGGACGGATGATCTCGTCGATCGTCGCGCGACCGACGAGCACGTCGGCCATCGACTGGTCGACGGTATTGAGGTTGATCCCGAGACCCGCGGTCAGATTTGCCTGCGGGTCCATGTCGATGCACAGGATCCGGAGACCATCCTCGGCGAGTGCGCCGGCGAGGTTGATCGCCGTCGTCGTCTTGCCAACCCCGCCCTTCTGGTTGGCGATCGCGATCACGTTGGTCACCGGGAGCTCACCTCGCCATCACGGAATCGATGCGGAGTCGTTGGGGGGCACTGCCAGGGCGGTCGCGGCGTGCCGGTGTCGGCGGTCCGTGGCTCGATCGTAGCGCAGGGACCATCGAATCGGGCGTTCGACTTATCCACAGGATCGGCGAGTTGTGCACGGAAGTGTGGATTACTCGACCTCCGACGAAGGTCCTCGAAGGGGGCCAAACGGGCGCGATTTCGACGACATCCGGCGCCCGTTCGGGACGGTGATGGCGGATATGATGCCCCGACGAACCGCGGTGTCGTTGCGCAAAGACAGCGGAGCCAGCCCGTGCCGACCAACGAACAGCGAATGCGCCGCCTGGAGCAGCTCCGCGCCGAGGCGCTGCTCGGCGGTGGACCCGTCCGGATCGAACGACAACACGCCTGGGGCAAGCTGACGGCCCGCGAGCGTCTCGAGCTGCTGCTGGATCCCGGATCGTTCGCCGAGCTCGATGCCTTCGTCACCCATCGCGCGACGGAGTTCGGGCTCGCGGAGCAGCGATTCCTCGGTGATGGCGTCGTGACTGGCCACGGCACGATCGACGGTCGGACCGTGTTCGTCTTCAGCCAGGATTTCACGGTCTTCGGCGGCTCCCTGTCGGAGGCCTACGCCGAGAAGATCTGCAAGGTCATGGACCTGGCGATGAAGGTCGGCGCGCCGTTGATCGGCCTGAACGACTCGGGCGGCGCGAGGATCCAGGAGGGCGTCGTCTCGCTGGGCGGCTACGCCGACATCTTCCTGCGGAACGTCCTCGCGTCCGGGGTCGTCCCGCAGATCTCGGTGATCCTCGGCCCGTGTGCCGGCGGAGCGGTCTATTCGCCGGCGATGACGGACTTCACGATCATGGTCGAGAAGACCAGCTACATGTTCGTCACTGGCCCGAACGTGGTGAAGGCCGTGACCCACGAGGAGATCGATTCCGAATCGCTCGGCGGCGCGAGCGTCCACACCACCCGGAGCGGCGTCGCGCACCTCGCCGCCCACGACGAGGCCGAGGCCCTCGACGCGGTTCGGCGAATCCTGGCCCACCTGCCGCAGAACAACCTCGAGGCGCCGGCAGTGATTCCCTCGTCCGATCCCCCGGACCGGATGGACCCGGAGCTGGATCGGGTCGTGCCCGACGAGCCGAACCGGCCGTACGACATGCACGATGTCATCCGGCGGGTCGTCGACGACGGCCGCTTCCTCGAGACTCAACCCGGTTGGGCCCAGAACATCATCACCGGCTTCGCACGGCTCGGCGGCAGGAGCGTCGGGATCGTCGCGCAGCAGCCGGCGATCCTCGCCGGCGCGCTCGACATCGATGCCTCGGTCAAGGCCGCGCGGTTCGTCAGGACCTGTGACTGCTTCAACGTTCCGCTCGTGACCCTCGTCGACGTCCCGGGGTTCCTGCCGGGCGTCGGGCAGGAGCACGGCGGGATCATCCGGCACGGCGCGAAGCTGCTGTTCGCGTATTGCGAGGCGACGGTCCCCAAGATCACCGTCATCACCCGCAAGG
This sequence comes from Candidatus Limnocylindrales bacterium, assembly GCA_052038965.1. Classification (GTDB taxonomy): domain Bacteria; phylum Chloroflexota; class Limnocylindria; order Limnocylindrales; family CSP1-4; genus UBA5189. Next base: position 3,327 of record JBQGDI010000010.1, read on the forward strand.
CCTATGGCGGGGCCTACGACGTCATGAGCAGCAAGCACGTCCGTGGCGACATGAACTTCGCCTGGCCAACGGCCGAGATCGCGGTCATGGGCGCCGAGGGCGCCGTCAACATCATCTTCAAGGACGCGATCGCCAAGGCCGACGATTCGGCGGCCGAGCGAGCCCGCCTGGTGGCCGAGTACGAGGAGGAGTTCGCCAACCCGTACGTCGCCGCGGCGCGAGGCTACGTCGACGACGTCATCCGGCCGAGCGAGACCCGGCCGCGACTCATCGGGGCTCTCGAGCTGCTGGCCGACCAGCGGGATACGAATCCCCGGAAGACGCATGGCAACATCCCCCTCTGAGGCGTCTTTGCGCAAAGACGCGATGCGCCAGGCGACGCCGTTCCGCCGGGTCCTGGTCGCGAACCGCGGCGAGATCGCGGTCCGGATCATCCGGGCCTGTCGCGAGCTCGGCGTGGAAGCGGTCGCGATCTACAGCGATGCCGACCGGGGAGCGGCCCACGTCCGCCTTGCTGACGCGGCCGTGAGGATCGGCCCGTCCGCTCCGACCGAGAGCTACCTCCGCGTCGAGGCCGTCGTCCAGGCGGCGCTCGAAACCGGCGCCCAGGCGGTCCACCCTGGCTACGGCTTCCTCGCCGAGCGGGCCGCGTTCGCGCGGGCGGTCGAGGTCGCCGGACTCGTCTTCGTCGGACCACCGCCCGATGCGATCGAGGCGCTCGGCGACAAGCTCAACGCTCGCCGGGTCGCCCGGTCCGTCGGCGTTCCGGCGGTGCCCGGGACGCACGACGCGGCCCCGGTCGATCGCCCCGACCAGGTCACGGCGATCCTCGCCCAGGCGGACGAGGTCGGGTTCCCGTTGCTGGTCAAGGCCGCGGCGGGCGGCGGCGGCAGGGGGATGCGCCGCGTCGAGGGACCGCGGGACCTGCCGGCTGCGCTCGCCGCCGGGGCCCGCGAGGCCGTGTCGGCCTTCGGCGACGGCGCCGTCTACCTGGAGCGCGAGATCATCCCCGCCCGACACGTCGAGGTTCAGCTGCTGGGCGATGCCCACGGGACCATCGTCGCGCTAGGGGAGCGGGACTGCTCGCTCCAGCGACGCCATCAGAAGCTGGTCGAGGAGGCCCCGGCACCGGGGCTTTCGGCCGACGAGCGTCGCCACCTGCACGAGCTGGCCGTTCGCCTCGGCACGGCCGCCGGGCTCCGGAATGCAGCCACGGCCGAGTTCCTGCGAGCCTCCGACGGCGCCTTCTACTTCCTCGAGGTGAACACCCGGCTGCAGGTCGAGCACGGCGTCACCGAGCTCGTCTCGGGTGTCGACATCGTCCGGGAGCAGCTGTGGCTTGCGGCCGGCCGGCCGCTGTCGGACGGCGTCCGGGCCGCCGCCGCCCGGGCGGCCGACCCGACCGGACATGCCATCGAGGTCCGGTTGTCGGCCGAGGACCCGGGGCGTGACTTCGTCCCGACGCCGGGACGGGTGTTGCGCTGGTCGATGCCATCCGGTCCCGGGGTCCGGGTCGACACCGCGATCGAGGCCGGGGATCGCGTGCCGGCCGAGTACGACAACCTGATCGCCAAGGTCATGGTCCACGCTGCCGACCGGGAGTCGGCCATCGACCGGCTTCGCCGGGCGCTCGACGAGACGGAGGTTGGCGGCATCCAGACGACGCTGCCGTTCCACCGGTTCGTTGCATCCGAGCCGTCCTTCCGGGCCGCCGAGCTGTCCACCGGCTGGGTTGCCGAGTGGTGGGACGGGCCGAGCGAGCGCGCCAGGGCGGCCTGGACGGCGCAGCTGGCGGCCGGCCTCGCGGCCCTTGCCGATACCGCGGCCGGCGGCGTGAACCGGAGAGCCGGCGTGGCGCCGTCGGCCGCGGGCGCCGGGCGCGACGGGCGCTGGCACCGCTCGGGCCTCGACGAGCTCGTTGATCGGTGGCCACGATGACGGCCCGGATGCCCGACCCGCGCGGCGTGCGGGTGAGCGCCGTCGGCGCCGACGCCCACGTTCCAGCGCTCGTCCTCGAGCCGCCCGCGGTCCCGGTCGTCCCGGTCGCGCACGTGGGCGGCGAGGGCATCCTCGGCGGCGCGGCGCCCGTCCCGCCGCCGCCGGTCCGCGAGGCCGGTGTCGGCACGCCCGGCGCGGTCCTCGTCGACGGCGAGCCGCGGTCGGCCGAGCTGATCCAGCTCGACGGGGAGCGATACATCCTGCGGCTCCGGGACGGCGACCTCGTGGCGGATGGTGACCCAGCCGGCGCGCCCCGCGAGTCCAGCGTCCGGCTCCTCCCGCCAGCCGATTCGCCCGGGCTGGCACTGGGCACGACGCGACGGGAGGTCATCGTCGATGGCTGGCGGGTCGAGGTCGACGTCGAGGCGGCTGCCCGGGCCGCCCTCCGCGAACGGGCCCGTCGCGGCCGCGAGGAGGCGACGCACAGTGGCCCGTCCGAGGTCCGTGCCATCATCCCCGGCGTCGTCGTCGGGGTCACGGCGATCCCCGGCGACGCAGTCGTCGCCGGCCAGCAGCTGCTCGTCGTCGAGGCGATGAAGATGCAGAACGAGCTCCGAGCCCCTCGCGACGGAACCGTCGAACGGGTTGCCGTGGGCCCGGGCAGTCGGATCGAGGTCGGCGATCTCCTGCTCGTCATCAGCTGACGGCAGGGACGGCGAGGGGGACGCGTGACGGACGAGCGGGCCAAGAGCGAGGGACGCGACCCGGGCCGAGATCGCTGGCGGGCTTCGACCCGCGCCAAGGCCGTCCAGGCGGCGGCCGAGCGCCGCGAGCGCTTCGAGACGTCGTCCGGGATCGAGCTCCGGGACCTGTACACCCCGGCCGACACGGTCGGCCTCGACGAGGAGCGCGACCTCGGCCGCCCGGGCGAGCCCCCGTTCACCCGCGGCGTCCAGGCGACGATGTACCGGAGCCGGCTCTGGACGATGCGCCAGTACGCGGGGTTCGCGACCGCCGAGGAGACGAATCGGCGGTTCCGGTACCTCCTGGAGCAGGGCCAGACCGGGCTGTCGGTCGCGTTCGACCTGCCGACCCAGATGGGCTACGACTCGGACGCCCCGGAGGCGGAGGGCGAGGTCGGTCGGGTTGGCGTCCCGATCTCCAGCCTGGCCGACATGGAGGTCCTGATCGACCGGATCCCCCTCGGCGAGGTCTCGACCTCGATGACGATCAACGCCACGGCCGCGACGCTCGTGGCGCTGTACGTCGCGGCCGCCGAGCGCGGGGGAGTCGAGCGCGGCCGCCTGTCGGGCACCGTCCAGAACGACATCCTGAAGGAGTACATCGCCCGCGGGACCTGGATCTACCCGCCCCGGCCCTCGATGCGCCTCGTGACCGACGTCTTCGAGTTCGGCGCCCGCGAACTGCCGCGCTGGAACACGATCTCGATCTCGGGCTACCACATGCGGGAGGCGGGAGCGACGGCCGCGCAGGAGCTCGCCTTCACCCTGGCCGACGGGATCGCGTATGTCGAATCCGCGCTGGCCCGCGGCCTCGCGATCGACGACTTCGGGCCCCGGTTGTCGTTCTTCTTCGCGGCCTGGTCGGAGCTGTTCGAGGAGGTCGCCAAGTTCCGGGCCGCGCGCCGGATGTGGGCCCGGATCGTACGGGAGCGCTTCGGCTCGTCGAACGCCCGTTCGATGGCCTGCCGGTTCCATGTCCAGACCGCGGGTTCGAGCCTGACCGCCCAGTCGGTCGACAACAACGTCGTCCGGACGACCGTCCAGGCCCTGGCCGCGATCCTCGGCGGAGCCCAGAGCCTCCACACCAACTCGCGTGACGAGGCCCTCGCTCTGCCGACGGAGGAGAGCGTCCGGCTCGCCCTCCGGACGCAGCAGATCCTGGCCTTCGAATCAGGCGTCGCCGAGACGCCGGACCCCCTCGGCGGCTCGTCCTTCGTGGAAACCCTGACCGACCAGCTGGAGGCCGCGGCCCAGGGCTATCTCGACGAGATCGAGGCGATGGGCGGGACCCTTCGGGCACTGGAGCTCGGGTTCCAGCAGCGTTCGATCCAGGAATCGGCCTACCGGACGCAGCGCGCCGTCGACGCGGGCGACCAGGTCGTCGTCGGCGTCAACCGCTTCCGGGACGAGGCGACGGCGGCGCCGTCGATCCAGCGCATCGACCCGGAAGGGGAGCGGCGGCAGATCGAGCGGGTCCGGCGGGTCCGGGCGGAGCGTGACCCGGCATCCTGGGCGGCGTCGCTCGAGCGCCTCGCCGACGCGGCCCGCGGCACGGACAACCTACTGCCGCCGATGATCGAGGCGGTCAAGGCCTACGCCACGGTCGGCGAGATCGCGGACCGGCTGCGCGCCGCCTGGGGCGTCCACCGCGAGCTGATCACGGTCTGAGGGAGGTCCAGCAATGGCCGGTCGAGCCGAGCGTCCGAGGGCCCCGCGGATCACGATGGCGCCGGGGCGGATCCACCATGTCGCGGTCGTCGTCCGATCGATCGAGGCGTCCCTGGCCCTCTATGCCGACCTCCTGGGCCTGCCCCTCGAGGCGATCATGGAAGTCCCCCAGGATCGCGTCCGGATCGCCTTCCTCGGCGTCGGCGAATCGAAGGTCGAGCTCGTGGAGCCGACCGACGACACGACCGGGGTGGCCCGGTTCCTCGCCAGCCGTGGCGAGGGCTTCCACCACGTGTGCTTCGAGGTCGCCAACCTCGCCGAGGAGCTGACGCGACTCGGCATCGCCGGTGTCGAGCTCATCGATTCGGCGCCGCGGCGTGGCGCAGAGGGGCCAGTGGCGTTCCTCCACCCGCGATCGTGCGGCGGCGTCCTGGTCGAGCTGATCGAGGTCCCCGGCGGTCCGGCCTGGCGGAGCCTCGGCTATCAGGCCGGCTGAGTCGATCGGCCCGGCCGGAGCGACCGCACCAGCCGCCACGCCCCGAGCGCGACGCCGAGCAGCGTCGCTTGGCGCCAGATCCAGGCTCGCCCGCCGGGGTCGTCCGGGCCGGCCGCTAGGGGACCGTGGACCGGCTGGAGGCGGACGAGCGGGATGCCACCGAGGAGCCCGACGATCCGGTCATCAGCAGCGGTCCAGGGGTTGCAGCCGACGAGCAGCCCGGGCAGCCCGGCGGCGCGCGCGAGGCGCGGCAGGATCCGGGCCCGGAGGGCCGGGTCGGTCGCCGTCTCGGCCCGGCAACGGACGGTCCGCCCCGGGAGCACGACCTCGACCTCCGGCTCGGCGACGAGGTTCCGATACCAGTTCGTGGCTTCGCCGAAGCCGGCCATCACCCACGCCGAGCCATCGGCGACGAGGTAGCTCAGCGGCGCCTCGCGCAGCAGCCCGGTCCGACGGCCGCGCGTCCGGAGCAGCAGGATGTAGCCGCCGACGGGCGTGGCGATCCACGCTCCGAGGCCGCGCCGCAGGACCGGCATCATGAACCACCGGTTGAGCGTCGGCAGCGGCGCGTTCAGCGCCCGGACGACGGCGGCGATCGGCCAGGCGAGGGGTGTGGGGGCGAGGGCGTGGCTGCTGGCCGGCGTGTCCATTGCGGACGATCCTCGCCGACGGCCACGCCAGCTTGGAGTGCCGGATGGAACCGCGGGACGGGCGCTTCGGCGGTGGCCGGGCGAACGCCGCCCGCCGGGAAGCCGGCCTCAGTCCGGGATCACAGCGACCAGGCGAGGATCACCACCGGGGCGGAGTCGGCCCGCCGCGCGAAGGTCACGATGTCCGCGGCGAGGCTCCGGATCCAGGGCTTCTCCTCGCGCTGGAGGGCCCCGACCTCGTCCTCGAGGAGGTCGATCCAGCGGCCCGCGACCGCATCCAGCTCGCGGTCGTCGAGCCGGGCGATCGCGGTGATCCAGGCCGGGTCGATGCGCTCGACCGTCCGCTCGCCGATCGCGCCGTCACGGCCGCCGATCTCGTGCCGGGCATCGAGGAAGTCGCCCGGCTCGGACAGGCCGGTCACCGTGCGAATCGCCTCGCTGAACAGGTCGAGCCACGTCGGGTCGATGGCCCCGCCGAAGCTGAGGTGCGCCTGGAACCGGTCATCGTCGACGATGCCGGAGCCGTCCTCGAGCGCGACGGCGAGGAGGATCTCGCGGGAGTCACCGGCGATCAGGTCCATCACGAGGCCCATGGCGCAGCCCTCCGACGGTTCAGGCGAAGCCGAGGAAGCGCTCGATGAGCCTGCGCTTCCAGAAGACCCTGATCAACGGCACCCAGGCGACGGCCGCGAGGACCGCGATCGCGGCCTCCCGCGGTCCAGGGACCGCGAAGGCGAAGAAGTCTCGTGCCGCCGGCAGGGCGAGCGTCACGAGGTAGCCGAGGGCGAGGACGATCGCCAGGATCGTTGGCCGCAGGTCGGCGGTCCTCGGCTCGACGACGGCCAGCCACTTGGTCGGCGGCTCCACGAAGACGACGAGGAACAGGCCGATGAAGACGAGGAACGAGGTCAGCGCGGTCCGGGCCTCGGCGGTCGCGGTCTCGAGCGCGGCGGCAGTCCCGTACGGAGCCGCCAGGGCGAGCGAGCCGTAGAAGACCCCCAGGCCGAGCAGGCTGGAGACCACCGCGGCCGGCACGACGAACGTCGCCAGCGTCCGGCCGAGTGACGCCGCGTGGCGCCGGCCGGGCGCGGCCCAGACGGCCAGGACCGCGCTCGGGACGCCGACCGTGAAGAGCGTCAGGGCCGAGGCGTTGCGGAGCTCGATCGGGAAGGTCAGGACGACCAGCGAGCTCATGACCACGAGCCCCATGGTCGCGATCCGCGTCAGGAACAGCTTCAGGATGTCCTGCATCCCGTTGACGATCCGCTGGCCTTCCTCGACGGCGCTGGCGACGGCGTCGAAGGCGTCCTCCATCAGGACGAGATCGGCAACCCCGCGCGTCGCCTGGCTGCCGCTGCCCATCGCGATCGCGAGGTTCGCCTTCTTCAGGGACAGGACGTCGTTCACGCCGTCGCCGACCATCGCGACGTAGTGGCCCTGGCCGCGGAGGGCGTCGACGAGCCGCTCCTTCTGGGCCGGCGTGATCCGGCCGAAGACCGTGGCCTCGGTCGCGACGCGGCCCATCTGCTCGTCGTCGAACTCCTCGAGCTCGCGGCCCGAGATGCACGGCAAGTCGCCGACCAGCCCGGCTTGCCGGGCGAGGCTGACGACGGTGTCGGGATCGTCGCCCGAGATGATCTTGACGGCGACACCGGCCTCGAGGAAGCGCCCCAGCGTCTCGGCGGCGTCCTTGCGGAGCTCGTCCCGGAGCGCGATCAGGCCGATGGCGCGCATGCCCGGCGGCAGCGTCGCGGCCTCGTCGTCGTCCACCTGCGGAAGCTCCGCTCCGTCGCCCCGGGTGCAGACGAGCAGGACGCGGAGTCCCACGGCCGTCCACTCGACGGAGGCCGCCTCGACCTCGGTCCAGCCCGCCGGCGTGCCATCGCCGTCGCGGACGAGGTACTCACGCAGGAACGGCGCCGCCCCGAGTGCCACGATCTCCGGTGTCGACCCGCCGAATGCAACCGCGCTCCACTTCCGGGCGGAGGAGAAGGGCACCTCACCGACGAGCGGCTCGGCCGCGGCCGGCCAGCGGGCGGCGATCGCCTCGCTCGTCTTGTTCCGCGCGGACGCGCTGGCGGCCAGCCTCGACGCGGCCGCGACGACGTCGGCCTCGGAGGCGTCGCCGAGGGGTCGGACGGCCTCGACCGCCAGCCGGTTCGCCGTCAGGGTCCCCGTCTTGTCGAGGCACAGGACGTCGACGTGGCTCAGCGACTCGATCGCGTTCGCCTGCTGGACGAGGGCCCCGAAGCGCAGGATTCGAACGGCGGCGACGGCATACGCCACGGCGATCGAGACGAACAGGCCGTTCGGGACGAGGCCGGCGATGAGCGTCGCGTCGGCGACCAGCGCGCCGATCGCGGTCTCGTGGAGGACGGCCCGGACGAGGACCAGGATCTCGAGGTAGACGACGATCCCGAGGACGACGCGGATGACGACGTTGATCTCGGTCTGCAGCGGCGTCAGGACGCGGCGGAAGGTCCGGGCGCCGGCCGTGATTCGGTGGGCAAGGCTCGTCCCCTGAACCCGCTCGGCCAGGTACCGGCCATGACCGGTCGTCGCGAAGCTGCCGGAGAAGACCTCGTCGCCCGGGCGCTTCCGGACGACATCCGACTCACCGGTCAACAGGGACTCGTCCATGCCGAGCGCGCCGGTCACGAGCCGGCCGTCGAGGACGACCTGGTCGCCGGCGCCGATGTCGACGAGGTCGCCGATGACGAGCTCCTCGGGCCGGAGCTGGCGGGCGATCCCATCCCGCAGGACGGTCGCGGTCGGGCGGGTCAGGAGCGCGATCCGGTCAAGCGTGCGCTTCGCCCGGACCTCTTGGACGATCCCGACGACGATGTTCGTGCCGATCACCACGACTGACACGAGCGCGTCCATCGGTCGCTCGACGAGGACCAGCCCGATGCCAAGCGCGAACAGGATGTTGTTGACGAAGGTGAAGGTGTTCTCGACGAGGATCTGGCGGTAAGTCCGCGAGGTCGGTGGCGGCGGGCTGTTGCCGAGGCCGCGGGCGCGGCGGGCGGCCGCCTCGGCCTCGCCGAGGCCCGAGGATGGGGTTGGGGGCAGCTCGGGCTGCGATTCCGGCCGCCAGCCCACCTCGAGCGTGCCCGTGGCACCGACCGGGGGCGCCATCCCGACGCCGGCGGACACGGCGGTCAGCCGCGGTAGCCCGCGTCGCGCAGGAGCTGCGGCAGCTCGCTCGGCGAGCCGGCGACCCGGAAGCCGGCCGCCTCCAGGGCCGCGATCTTCGACGCGGCAGTGCCGGCGCCGCCGGAGATGATCGCCCCGGCGTGGCCCATTCGCTTGCCCTCGGGCGCGGTTCGGCCGGCGATGAAGGCCGCCTTGGGGACGTCGGGCAGGTGCTCGGCGGCCCAGGCCGCGGCCTCCTCCTCGGCCGCGCCGCCGATCTCGCCGATGAGCACGATGGCCTCGGTCTCGGGATCGGCCTCGAACAGCCGCAGCACGTCGAGGAAGGTGCTGCCGATGATCGGATCACCGCCGATCCCGACGCACGTCGACTGGCCGAGACCGGCGTCGGTCATGGCCTGCACGGCCTCGTACGTCAGGGTCCCGGACCGCGAGACGACGCCGACCGCACCCTCGCGGTGGATCGAAGCCGGGATGATTCCGACCTTGGCCCGACCGGGGGATGTCGCACCCGGGCAGTTGGGCCCGATGAGTCGCGCGCCGGCGCGTTCCACGGCCGCGACGACCGGGACCATGTCCAGCGCGGGGATGCCCTCGGTGATGCAGAAGATCGTCCCGATGCCGGCGGCCACGGCCTCGAGGATCGAATCCGGCGCGCCACCAGCCGGGACGAAGATGCAGGACGTGTTCGCGCCGGTCTGGCGGACGGCCTCGGAGACCGTGTCGAAGACCGGGACCGTTCCGTCTAGGGCCGTCTGGCCACCCTTGCCCGGCGTCATCCCGGCCACGATGTTCGTGCCGTACTCCTGCATCGCACGGGCGTGGAACTCGCCCTCGCGGCCGGTGATGCCATGCACCAGGAGCCGCGTCTCGCGGCCGATCAGGATGCTCATGCCGCCTGCTCCCGAGCGGCGGCGACGGCCTTGCGGGCCGCCTCGTCGAGGCTCGTCGCTGTCTCGAACCGCGCCTCCTCGAGAAGTCGGGCCGCCTCCTCGGCGTTCGTGCCGACGATCCGGACGACCATCGGCACGTCGCGGGCCTGTTGCCGCCGGGCCTCGATCAGGCCCAGCGCGACCTCGTCGCCGCGGGTGATGCCGCCGAAGATGTTGACCAGGATCGCCTGGACCTTCGGCTCGGCCAGGATGAGGCGCATCGCCGCCGCGACCCGGTCGGCCTTGGCACCCCCGCCGATGTCGAGGAAGTTCGCCGGCTCACCACCGGCGCGCTTCACGAGGTCCATCGTCGTCATCGCCAGGCCGGCACCGTTGACCATGCAGCCGATCGTGCCGTCGAGGTGGATGAAGCTGATGTCGTGCCGGCGCGCCTCGGCGTCGGCCGGCGCCTCCTCGTCGGGGTCTCGCAAGGCCTCGTGGGTCGGGTGCCGGAAGAGCGCCGAGTCGTCGAGCGTGATCTTGGCGTCGAGGCAGACGAGCCGCTCCTCGCCGGCCGGCGAGCCCGGCGCACCGCCGCCTCGGACGATGGCCAGTGGGTTGATTTCCACGAGGTCCGCGTCGTTGGCGACCATCGTCGCAACGAGGCCCTTGGCGATCGTGACCGCGGCCTTGAGGTGCTTGCCGAGGCCGAGCCGGAAGGCCATCTCGCGGGCCTGCCAGTCGCGCAGGCCGAGGAGCGGATCGGCGTGCACCCGGACGATGGCGCCGGGGTTCATCGCCGCGACCTGCTCGATCTCCACGCCGCCCTCCGCGGAGCCCATGAGCAGGATCCGCCGGGCGCCTCGGTCGAGGACGGCGGCGAGGTAGAACTCCTTGACGATGTCCGCCGCGGCGGCCACGAGGACCTTCCGCACGGTGATGCCCTTGATCTGCATCCCCAGGATCGCGTCCGCGACGTGCTCGGCCTCGTCGTCGCTGGCGGCCAGCTTGACGCCGCCGGCCTTGCCGCGCCCGCCGACGAGCACCTGGGCCTTGATGACCACCTGGCCGGTCTCGTGGAGCAGGCGCGCCGCGGCGGCTCGCGCCTCAGCCGGGCTCCTTGCCACCTCCCATGCGGGCACCGGCAGGCCCTGGGCGAGCAGCAGCCGCTTCGCGTCGGCTTCCTGGATCTTCACGAGGCGGGCACCCTCCGGTGGGATCGGGCGTGCGGCGACGGGCCGGATTCGGCGGGGAGCGAGGGGCCATGGTAGCGCGGCGACGAGCCCATTCCGCCAGCGGCGCGCCTCGCGCCCCGGGCACCGGCCAGAGGGCGACGGCGAGTCCCGCGCAGCCCGTTGGGGCAGCAGGAGGCCCGTTGGGACGGTAGGGGGGCCGCGGGGTGGCAGGGCGCGCCCGCGGGGTGGAAGCAGGGAACGGAGGGGGAATCGGGCAGCGGCTCCCCAGGGCCGGCGTCACGCCACTCCGAGGCCGGACGACCGGCCTCGATGCAGCTCCCGCGCTCGTGCGATCCGCTCGAGCGCGGAAGGCGACTTGGCGATCGACCAGATGAGGGCGTCGTCGATGCCGACGCCTTCGAGCTCGTCGAACAGGTCGGCGAGCCCCTCGGCAGAGGCGTCCGTGCCGCGTGGGTCGTCGCCCATCTGCCCCGGCTCGTGGACTCGCAGCCCCGCCGTCCGCCGGATCGTGGCGGGGTCGCGTCCGACGCGAGCACACGCCTCGTCGAGATCGGCCAGGCGCCGCCGGAGCACCTCGTCCACCCGCCCGAACCAGGCGGTGTTCCAGGCGTCGGCCCAGGACGCGGTCAGCTCGAGCATCCGCGGCCCCTTCGCGGCGACGAGAATCGGCGGCCGACGGTCGGGCTTGGGAATGAGGACGGCGTCCTCGTAGGTCCGGAACCGCCCGGCGAGCGAGACGCGCTCGCCGCGGAGCAGCCGCGCGATGACCTCGAGGTCCTCCGCGAAGCGGCTCACGCGGTGGTCGAACGGGAAGCCGAAGGCGCGGTACTCGGGCTCATGCCAGCCGGATCCAAGGCCCAACGTGAGGCGGCCTCCCGAGAGATCGTCGAGGGTGGCGGCCATCTTCGCCATCAGTCCGGCGTTCCGAAACGATGAGCAGAACACGAGGCAGCCCAGCTCCACGCGCGGGACCACCGGCGCAAGTGCCGCGAGGGTCGTCCAGGCCTCGTGCAGCCCTTCGTCCGGCTCGCCCGGGAAGCGGAAGATGAGGTGATCGAAGACCCACACGGAGTCCAGCTCGAGCCGCTCGGCCCGGAGCGCGAAGTCGCGCGTGACCTCGAAGGTCGGCACGACACCGTCGACGGCGTCGCCGGTCGCGAGCGGGAGGGTGACGCCGATTCGCATCGGCGGAGTCTATCCGGCCCCCTCGCGCGGGCCGTCCGGCCCGCCGTATTCCGCAGGGTCGCGCGGCTAGAATGCGGGCCATGGCCCACCGAGTCACGCTCATCCCCGGCGACGGGATCGGCCCCGAGCTGGCGGAGGCGACGCGACGCGTCCTCGAGGCGTCGGGCGTGGCCTTCGAGTGGGAGGTCGTCGACGCCGGCGAGGCGACCATTGCGACCCACGGGACGCCCCTCCCGGAGTCGGTGCTGGAGTCGATCCGCCGCAACGGCGTGGCCCTCAAGGGCCCCATCACCACGCCCGTGGGCGCGGGCTTCCGGAGCGTCAACGTCACGCTCCGCCAGGCGCTCGGGCTGTATGCGAACCTCCGCCCCGCACGGTCGATGAAGGGCGTCCAGAGCCGCTACGACGACATCGACCTGATCATCGTCCGCGAGAACACCGAGGACCTCTACGCCGGCATCGAGCACATGGTCGGCCGTGATGCCGCGGAGAGCATCAAGATCATCACCCGGGCCGCGTCGGAGCGGATCGCCCGGTTCGCCTTCGAGTACGCCGTCGCGAACGGCCGCCGGAAGGTCACGGCGGTCCACAAGGCGAACATCATGAAGCTCTCGGACGGGCTGTTCCTCGAGTCGTGCCGGACGGTCGCGGAGGCCTACGCGGGCCGGGTCGAGTTCGAGGATCGGATCGTCGACAACATGTGCATGCAGCTGGTCCAGAAGCCGGACCTGTACGACGTCCTCGTCCTGCCGAACCTCTACGGCGACATCGTGTCCGACCTCGCGGCCGGGCTGGTGGGCGGCCTCGGCGTCGCGCCCGGCGCGAACATCGGCGAGACCGGCGCGGTCTTCGAGGCGGTCCACGGCTCGGCCCCGAAGTACGCCGGCCAGAACAAGGCGAATCCGACGGCCCTGATGCTGTCCGGGACGCTGATGCTCCGCCATCTCGGCTACCCGGACGCCGCGGCCCGCGTCGAAGCGGCGATCCGGGCGGTCGTGGCCGAGGGCCGGCGGGTGACCTACGACCTCGGCGGCACCGCCGGCACGAGCGAGTTCGCCGACGCCGTCATCGAGCGCCTCGGGGTCGGGGCGGGCGCGTCCGCATGATGGGACGGATCGCATGACCGGCCAGGTCGCGTCCCTCCGGAGCCTCCTCAAGCCCCGCGGCACGGCCGCCCAGGGGTTCGGCGCGACGGGCCGCCGCGACTGGTGGCTGGCCGGTCCGCTGAGCGTCGGCTTCTGGCTCGCCGTCCTGGTCCTGTACGCGACCTTCAGCGCCCTCGTCTGGGAGCCGGCCTTCGGGGTCGCCCACGAGGCCGACGGCTACCTCTCGCCGTTCTACGCCCCGTTCGTCTCCGGCGAGGGCTTCCCGGCCTGGCTGTCGCCGGCGATCGTGACGCTCTGGATCCCGATCGGCTTCCGGATCACCTGCTACTACTTCCGGCGCGCGTACTACCGGGCCTACCTCGCCGACCCGCCGGGCTGCGCGATCGGCGAGCCGACGATCCACCGTCGTTACCGGATGGAGAACGCGCTGCCGTTCATCCTCCAGAACCTCCACCGGTTCTTCCTGTACCTGGCGGTGGTCCTGCTCGCCATCCACTGGTACGAGGTCGTCGCGTCGTTCTTCCACGGTGGCGGGCTCCGGATCGGGCTCGGCAGCCTGATCCTGCTGGCCGACATCACCCTCCTGACCGGCTACGTCACCTCGTGCCACTCGCTTCGCCACATCGTCGGCGGCCGGCTGGACTGCTTCTCGTGCAGCACGGTCAACCGGACCCGGCACGGCGCGTGGCGAATCCTGTCGGGCCTCAACGGCCGGCACATGGTCTGGGCCTGGGCGAGCCTCGTCTCGATCGTCATCGCCGACCTGTACATCCACCTGCTCGCGATGGGCGTCCTGGTCGATCCGGCGATCCGCCTGTGATCGACTCGCTCGAACGCCACGCCGTCGACGTCCTCGTCATCGGCGCTGGCGGCGCGGGCCTCCGCGCCGCGATCGCGGCCCACGACGCGGGTGCCAGGGTCGGGCTCGTCTGCAAGTCGCTGCTCGGCAAGGCCCACACGGTCATGGCCGAGGGCGGCGTTGCGGCGGCGCTGGGCCACGTCGCGCCGGCCGACAACTGGCAGGTCCACTTCCGCGACACGATGGTCGGCGGGAAGCTGATGAACAACCCGCGGATGGCCGAGCTCCACGCGAAGGAGGCGCCCGACCGGGTCCGGGAGCTGGAGGCGTGGGGCGCGGTCTTCGACCGGACGGCCGACGGCCGGATCCTCCAGCGACCGTTCGGCGGCCACACCCACCCGCGGCTGGCCCACGTCGGCGACCGGACGGGCCTCGAGATGATCCGGACCCTCCAGGACCGGGCGGTGTCGCTGGGCGTCGAGGTCTTCATGGAGTGCACGATCACCCGCCTCGTGACGGGCGCCCACGGTGTGTGCGGGGCGTTCGGGTACTGGCGGGTGAGCGGCCGGCCGGTCGTCTTCGAGGCCCGGGCCGTCGTCCTCGCCACGGGCGGGATCGGGCGGGCCTACTCCGTGACCTCGAACTCATGGGAGTACAGCGCCGACGGGCATGCCCTGGCCTACGACGTCGGGGCCGAGTTGATCGACATGGAGTTCGTCCAGTTCCACCCGACCGGGATGGTCTGGCCACCGGGGGTCCGGGGCCTGCTCGTCACCGAGGCGGTCCGCGGCGAGGGCGGGATCCTGCGCAACCGGGACGGCCGCCGGTTCATGTGGGACTACCTGCCCGAGGACCGCCGGAACGAGTACGCCGCGACCGACGACGAGGCGGCCACGTGGGTCGAGGCGGCGTCGCGGAGCCGGTCGACCGACGCTCGCCGGCCACCGGAGCTGTCGACCCGCGACAACGTCGCTCGGGCGATCTATACCGAGGTCAAGGAGGGCCGTGGCTCGCCCCACGGCGGCGTCTTCCTCGATATCAGCTACCTGCCCTCCGATCACGTCCGCCGCAAGCTGCCGTCGATGTACGACCAGTTCAAGGAGCTGGCCGACGTCGACATCACGAAGGGGCCGATGGAGGTCGGCCCGACGACGCACTACGTCATGGGCGGGATCCGCGTCGACGCGGATACCGGGGCGTCGACCGTCCCGGGCCTGTTCGCGGCCGGCGAGTGCGCTGGCGGGATGCACGGCGCGAACCGGCTCGGCGGGAACTCGCTTTCCGACCTGCTCGTGTTCGGAGCGCGGACCGGGTCCGGCGCGGCGGCGCACGCTGCCAGCGTCGCTGGCGGGGCGTACCTCGATCCCGTGCAGGTGAGGGCCGCCGAGCGCGAGCTCGAGGCGCCGTTCGAGCGCCGCGATGGCGAGGACGCGTTCGCCATCCAGCGCGACCTCCAGGAGACGATGCAGACCCTCGTCGGCATCTACCGGATCGAGGCCGAGCTGACCGAGGCCCTGGCTCGACTCGGCGAGCTGCGGGCCCGTTGGGCGAACGTTCGCGCACCGCACGGCCGGACCTACAACCCGGGCTGGAACCTCGTCTTCGACATGCGCAACCTCATCACCGTGGCCGAGGCGATCACGCGGTCCGCGCTCCAGCGCCAGGAGAGCCGCGGCGCCCACAGCCGACTCGACTTCCCGGACCTCGATGCCTCGACCTGGGGTCGGGCCACCAGCGTCGTGAAGCGCGGTGCCGACGGCGCGATGACGACCGGGACCAGCCCACTGGTGCCGATGACGGACGAGCTGCAGGCCCTGCTCGGGGGTGCGCATTGAGCGGACCGAGCGCGCGCGATGAAGCCCCCGGCGCCGGCGCCCTGGTGCCCGCGGCCAACACCCTGCCGGCGGGCCCGACGCCCGCGTCGGATGGCATGGTCGTCCCGAGCGAGCCCGAAAGCGGCGAGGCCGAGACCTACGCGACGCTGCGCGTCTTCCGCGGGGCCCCGACCGAGCCCGGCCGCTTCGAGGACTTCCGCGTGCCGGTCCAGGAGGGCATGGTCGTCCTCGACGCGGTCCACTGGATCCAGGGCTTCGCGGCCCCGGACCTGGCCGTGCGCTGGAACTGCAAGGCCGCCAAGTGCGGCTCGTGCAGCGGCGAGGTCAACGGCCGGCCGCGGCTGATGTGCAAGACGCGGCTGTCCGACCTCGACCTCTCGGAGCCGGTCACGGTCGAGCCGATGCGGTCGTTCCCGCTGATCCGCGACCTCGTTACCGACGTCTCCTGGAACTACGCCGTCAACCGCTCGATCCAACCGTTCTCGCCTCCGGCGGACCTGCCCCAGTCGGAGTGGCGCTGGCAGCAGGCGGACATCGAGCGAGCCCAGGAGTTCCGGAAGTGCCTCGAGTGCTTCCTGTGCCAGGACGTGTGCCACGTCCTCCGAAACCACGAGACCGAGCGCCCGTTCATGGGCCCGCGATTCCTCGTCCGGACGGCCGGTCTGGAGATGCACCCGATCGACCAGGCGGACCGCCGGCCGTACCTCAAGGAGGTCGGGGGGATCGGCTACTGCAACATCACGAAGTGCTGCACGGAGGTCTGCCCCGAGCACATCCGCATTACCGACAACGCGATCATCCCGCTCAAGGAGCGGGTCGCGGACCGCTACTACGATCCGCTCCAGTGGCTGTGGCGGAAGGTTCGCGGCGGCGACCCGTCCGGGGTCGCCGGTCAGACCCTGCCGGTCTTCCCGGCCGGGGCCGCACCGCTCGGGGCGGTCGAGGGCGCGGAGGTCCGCGCGACCGACCAGGCTCGCGACGCCGCCCCACCGGGGGCGACCGCCGCAGCCTCCGGAGACCGTCCGTCGGACGCCGGCGACGAGACCCGATCGGAGGCCCACGACCTCGACCCGCGCGCGCCGGATGCGTGATGCCGGGCTGACGCTCGGCCTGGTCGAGCCGGACCGGGCGCCCGGTCCCGTCACCGGAGATCCGGGGCGGGGGACCGGGGGCGGCCCCGGTTTCGTCGTCCGGACCGACGGCGCGGCCCGCGGGAACCCGGGGCCGGCCTCGCTCGGTGGCGTCCTCGTCTCACTCGGGCGGCCGGACGCCCGGGATCCCCGGGCCGTCCCCGACGCGTCGGTCTCGGAGTACCTGGGCGTCCAGACGAACAACGTCGCGGAATACACGGGTGTCGTCCGGACGCTCGAGCTGGCCCGCGAGCTCGGGGCGCGGCGGGTCGAGCTCCTGCTCGACTCGCGCCTCATCGTCGAGCAGCTGCTGGGGCGATGGCGCGTCAAGGACGCGAAGCTCCGGCCGCTCTGGGCGGCGGCCCTCCGGATCCTCCGCGAGATGCCCGGCGGCTGGTCTGCGGCACACGTCCCGCGCGCCGAGAACGGGCTCGCCGACGCCCTCGCGAACGAGGCGATCGACCGCGCGATGGCCGGCGGTCCGGCGTCGGTGGTGCGGCGCTGACGCGGGAACCCCCCATCGCGGGATCGCGTCCCCGGGCCATGCACACTCGATTCGCACTGCTGGGGCTCCTCGCCCTCGTCATCACGGCCTGCGGTGGCGTCGCCGGCCCCTCCCCATCGCCGGTCCCGGTCGTGATCTCTGGCATCGAGTGGCGGGCGACCTCGGTCGCCGGCCTGACGCCAACCGGCGATCACGTGCCGACGATCCGGTTCGACGACGCGCGGGCCGTCGGCTCGACCGGCTGCAACGAGTACGGCGCCGACGTGACCGTCAGCGGTGGGGCGATCGAGGTCGGGGACATCGTCCAGACCGAGATGGCCTGCGTCGACGCCGGCGTCATGGAGCTGGAGGCGGCGTTCGTCAGGGTTCTCTCGGGGGCCACGACGATCTCGGTCGTCGACGGCCGGCTGGTCGTCAAGGGGCCGGGCGGCGAGCTGGTCTTCGCGCGCGGCGCCTGAGGCCGCGAACGGGTCGAACGCCCGTCGCGGGTTAGAATCGAGGGGTCAGCGAGGCGGCCGGATGGCCGCGCGCCGCCGGGGCAACCCGACGGCGTGAGGAAAGTCCGAGCTCCACAGCGCAGGGTAGCGGGTAACACCCGTCCGCCGCGAGGCGAGGACCAGCGCCACAGTGACGATGCCGGCGGGCCTGTCCCGCCGGAGTGAAACGCGGCAAGCTCTACCCGGAGCAAGGCCAAATAGGAGGGCGAAGCCCGGTTCGCCGGGCGACAGGCGCGCTGCCCAGCCCTCGGGTCGGCCGCAAGAGCCGCCGGGTGACCGACGGCCCGAGATGGATGGCCATCGCCGCGATGCCGAGCAGGCGTCGTGGCACAGAACTCGGCTTACAGGCCGCCCTCGCTGACGATCCAGAGAAGCGACGACCCTCCCGATTCGATC
>JBQGDI010000011.1:0-15091 GCA_052038965.1 Candidatus Limnocylindrales bacterium
TCGGGCTGCGGACCGAGGCCGCCGGCGCCAGTCCGGCCGAGCCGGTGGGCGCCGGGCGGAGCCCGCGATGACGCTCGAGCCCAAGCCGATGCTCACCCAGAAGGAGCGGATGCAGCTCAAGCGGGTCGACATGCCCGAGCAGGAGCCCGACGTCCGCGCTGCGAACTTCCGCGAGGTCAACCTCGGCCTGACCGAGCAGCTCGCCCTCCTGGAGGCCGAGCGCTGCCTGCAGTGCCCCAAGCCGTACTGCATCGACGGCTGCCCCGTCCGGGTCAACATCCCGAATTTCATCCGGCTCCTGCGGGACGGCGACGTCCAGGCCGCCGCGGCGAGCCTCCTCGACGACAACGCCCTGCCGTGCGTCACCGGCCGGGTCTGTCCCCAGGAATCGCAGTGCGAGAAGGTCTGCCTCCGGGCCAAGACCGGCAAGTCCGTCGCGATCGGGCATCTCGAGCGGTACGTCGCGGACTGGGCGATGGCCCATGCCGACGAGCTCCAGCGCTCGCCGGTCAGCAGGGCCGGCAAGACCGTGGCGATCATCGGCTCCGGGCCGGCCGGCCTGACGGCCGCCGGCGAGCTGGCCAAGAAGGGTTATGACGTCACCGTCTTCGAGGCCTTCCACGCCCCGGGCGGAGTCCTCATCTACGGCATCCCCGAGTTCCGGCTGCCGAAGGACATCGTCCAGTCGGAGGTCGACCGCCTCGTCGCCCAGGGCGTCAAGATCGAGGCCGACGCGGTCATCGGCAAGACCTACACCCTGCCCGAGCTGCGCGAGCGCTTCGACGCCGTGTTCATCGCCGTCGGCGCCGGGCTGCCGGTGTTCATGAACGTGCCGGGCGAGAACCTCAAGGGGGTCTACTCGGCGAACGAGTACCTGACCCGGGTCAACCTGATGGGGGCCTGGAATCCCGAGTCGGACACGCCGATCCTGCACGGCCAGCGGGTCGTCGTCGTCGGCGGCGGCAACGTCGCCATGGACGCCGTCCGGACCGCCCGCCGGCTGGGCGCCGCCTCGGCCACGATCGTCTACCGCCGCTCCCATGACGAGCTGCCGGCTCGCGCGGAGGAGGTCCACCACGCCGAGCAGGAGGGCGTGATCTTCGAGTTCCTCGCCGCCCCGACCGAGGTGCTCGGCGATGAAAGCCGCTGGGTCACCGGCGTGCGCTGCATCCGGATGGCGCTCGGCGAGCCCGACGCGTCCGGCCGGCGCCGGCCCGAGCCGATCGAGGGCTCCGAGTTCGAGATCCCGTGCGACATGCTCGTCGTGGCCATCGGGACTCGCTCGAACCCGCTGCTCACCCAGACCGCACCCGACCTCCAGGTCAACCAGTGGGGCTACATCGTCACCGACGAGTACGGCATGACGAGCATGCCGGGCGTATTCGCCGGCGGCGACATCGTCCGCGGCGCCGCGACCGTCATCCTGGCCATGGGCGACGGCAAGAAGTCGGCGGCTTCGATCGACGCCTACCTCCGTGGCGAGTGGCCGCCGGTCGCCCCCGAGGCCCCGGCGTCACCGGAGCGCAAACCGCACGCCAAGCCGGCCCCCGCGAGCGAGGCGACCCCCGCGAGCGAGGCGGTCCCCGCCTAGTTCGACCGGGGCGATTGGCCCGTCAGCCCTCGGT
Organism: Candidatus Limnocylindrales bacterium; assembly: GCA_052038965.1. Classification (GTDB taxonomy): domain Bacteria; phylum Chloroflexota; class Limnocylindria; order Limnocylindrales; family CSP1-4; genus UBA5189. The sequence continues at coordinate 1,626 of JBQGDI010000011.1, forward strand.
GTCGACGCAGATCGCCCAGAGGTAGCCGTTGATGGCTGACGTGCCGCTCGTGCCGTTGAAGGCCTCGATGAACCAGCCGGTGGTCGATGGCGTCCCGAACTGGTCGGTCACGACGATCGGGCCGTTCGTGAGGACGAACGGCTGCTGGTAGTCAACCGGCACGCCCGTGATCTGGTAGCCGCCGCCCGTGGCCTCCTTCCCCGCCGGGCAATCCACGCTGGCCTGCCATTCGCCTGGCGCGATCGCGAAGTTGCTGGTGCTGATCCCGAGGTCCGGCACGCCGGCCGGGCCGGCGGGTCCAGCGGGACCGGCGGGTCCGGCGGGACCCTCTGGGCCCTGGGCGCCGGGCTCACCATCCTCGCCGGCAGGACCGGGTGGGCCGACCTGGTTCCAGGCAACCTCGACCTCGGACTTCGAGCACGCCTGTCCGGACTCGGCGTCGATCACCCTGATGGCCCCGGTTGAGGTCTTGTAGCAAGCGGTGATGACGCCGGTGGTGCTGTCGGGGACGGCCGCCAGCACCGACGCGGTCGTCGAGATCAGCGCCCCGGCGACGATCCCGATCATGAGAAGGGCTGGCGATCGGCCACGCCGTTGAAGGGTCGTGCGCATCGTTCCGTGCCTCCGTGGACCCACCGCGTCACCGGACGCGGCACCGGCACATCGTCCTAAGGGACGTTCGGGGAACGTTCGGGCCGCGTTCCACGAGTCAAGCGGGTCTCGCCGGGGGCGACCGACCTGTCCCCGTCAGGCGGTCCGGCCGAGGATCTCCAGCAGCAGACCGACGAACTTCGGCTCGTCGGCATCGGTCGCGAAGTGGACGTTCGCCGGCTTGCCGCCACGGAACCGGAAGTCGCAGACGGTCCGGCCGACCGACAGCTCGGCGCTGACCTCGACGTCGACCGGGATGAGCGCCGTCGTCACGATCGTCGGATCGATGATCGAGCAGACCGCGAGGGCGTCGTGGACCGGCGCCGCGCCGGCTCGATGGGGCATCGCCTGCGTGGCGTCGTAGCCCTCGATCCGCTTCAGGACGAACCGCGCGGCGGCCTCGCCGGCGGGGCTCCCGAGGGCCCGCAGCCGCCCCGCATCCTCCGTCGAGACGAGCGCCCGGTGGGTCGCATCGAGCGGGATCATCCGGATCGGCCGGCGGCAGTTGACGACGATCCGTGCCGCCTCCGGGTCGAGCCAGATGTTGAACTCAGCCGAGGGCGTGGAGTTGCCGTGGTCGTGGGCCCCGCCCATGAGCACGATCTGCGGGATCTTCTCGAGGATCCGTGGCTCCTTCTGGATCGCCATCGCGACGTTCGTCAGCGGACCCACCGGGCAGAGCACGATGTCGCCGTTCGAGGCAAGGTACGTCTCGATCAGCCAGTCGACGGCGTGGCCGGGCTGGAGCGCGGCACCGCGCGAGACCGGCGGCAGGTCCAGCAGGGTTCCGTGGATTCGGCGGGCGGGGTTGAGCTGCTCCGCCTGGTCGCGCGCCAGCGGGCGGTCGCAGCCGCGGTGGACGGCCACGTCCGGCAGCCCGATCCAGTCGAGGACCCGGAGGGTGTTCTCGGTCGTGTTGTCGACCGTCGTGTTGCCGTTGACCGTCGTCGCGCCGACGAGCTCGATGTCCGGCGACAAGGCGGCGACCATCAGGGCGATGGCGTCGTCGGTCCCGGTGTCGACGTCGAGGATGATCTTGGTGGGCATCGCGAGCAGTCTGCAGGATCGGCAGCGCGCGGTCCGGCCGCGACCGTTCAGCTGCGCTCGACGACCGGGTGGTAGAAACGCACCAGGTCGAGGACGTCGTCGAACCGCGCATCGAGCTCGTCCGAGGCGACGCCGCCCGTCGTCCCACTGGTCGTCTCGACGACCAGGCGCCAGCGCTCGATGGCCGGCTGCCCCAGGCTGCGGACCCAGCCGCTGCGCTCGGTGCGGATCTCCGCAACCGAGGCCCACGGCGCGAGACCCCCGTCACGCGTCCAGGCTCCGTCGGGACCGACGCGCAGGGTGGTCGTCCTCGCGGCACGGGCCCTCCGTGCCAAGCGCGCCAGGCCGACCAAGCCGGGCAGGACGAAGACCACGACAAGGAAGCCGATGAAGATCCAGCCGAAGGTCGCACTGCTCCCCCCGCCGAGGATCTGCGGCAGGAGGAATGGAACGGCGACGAGCAGCGGTGCCGCGACCGGGAGGATCGCGAAGAGTATCTCGAGCGGCTTGGGGATCGGGGCGGTGAAGGTCGCGCGCGGCTCGAACCGCGGCTGGGGCGGCACGAGCGGCATGGTGGCGGAGGTCGCCGTGACCGGAGTCGCGGAGGCGGAGATGGCCTCGTCAATCCGCGCGAGCGCGGCATCGTCCACGGACGCCCCCGGCTCTGGCGTCGTCCAGCGGGCCGCGCGTTCGCGGGCCCGGATGTCCGCGACGTCGACGACCGAGGCGTGGCGGCCGACCAGGGCGACGATCTCGTCGAAGTCCTTCGGCACGTCGCTCTCGGCGACCCCGAACGGCGCTGCGTCGTCCGCCCCGAGGCGGATTTGCGGGGCGATCGCGCGGACCAAGGCGTAGTAGAGGCTGGCCATTCGCCACATGAGGGTGGTCGCGCCGCTCGGGCGGTGGGACGGGTCCCGCGGCACCACGCCAAGCCGCCGGATCTGCTGGGTCACGGGCGCGTCGCCACCGCCAACCCCGCGGATGCGCTCGAGCCGAACCTGAGCGATGGCGGGCCACGCGAGGAAGCCCATCTCCGGCAGCCACAGGCCAGCCGGTCCGACCTCGGCGACGCGGGTGTCGCCGCCGCGCTGGGCGGCCGAGGCGGCACCCGCCAGCATCAGCACGCCGAAGAACCCGAACCCGAGCAGGCCGAAGATCCGGGTCATCGGCTCGTCCACGAGCGCGCCACTCGCGAGAACCAACCCGAAGCCCAGGAACAGGACGCCACCGCACCCGGCGGCGACGCCGTCGAACGCCTGGCGGGACGCCGAGCGGCGGAAGACCCGGGCGGCCTCACCGTCCATCGTCATTCCTCGTCGACGATTCGGTACCGCGCGACGGTGTCGAGGATGACGTCTTCGTCAGTCTCGAACAGGTCGAGTGGCAGAACGACGACGTCGCCGGCCCCGGAAACGGGTCGAATCCGGAGCACGCCGTCGTGGCTCGTCACCGATTCGATCTCACCCCACGACAGCCTGCGGTCGTCGCGGAAGGCCAGGCCCGCAGGCGACACGGTGAGGAGCTCCGCCGCGCCAGTCGCAAGGCGCCAGCGGGAGCGGGCCCGGCGAAGCAACACGAGGCCGATCCCGATCGCCACGAAGCCGAACAGCCCCGGCATCGCAAGGTTGACAGGGTCCCCGCTACGGACGGCAGTCCCGAGCGAGCCGAGAACCAGGATCGACGCACCCACGATGAACACGCCGCCCACGAGGGCCGCGACGATCACGGCACCGGCCGGGGGCAGCGTGGTCGCGCCACCCGGCCCGAGGAGTGACGCAAGGTCACCGAACGCGAACCCCCGCCGCCTGAAGGTGGCCGACGCCGCCGGGCCGGAGGGCTCGGCCGGCCCGGGCGCGACGAGCGGCCGCGCGACTGACGAGTCATTCGCAGACGTTGGCTGCACCGCAGTCGGGTGCCCGAGTGCCGCGTCGATCCGGCGGATGTCGCGGTCCGTGAGGGGTGGCGCCGGTGCCTCGCTCCCCGGACTCGGGGTCACGCCGCCGAACTCGTAGCCAAGGGCGCCCGCCGTCGTGGCCGCCTGAACCGGCGGCACGAGGTTCGCATCGGACCCGGTCGCCGCACGGGCATCGATGATCGGGGCGAAACGGCGCACGGACGCCAGGAGGGCCTCGAACGGCCCCTGCACCTCGTAGGCGCTGACCCCGAATGGGGCCATCTCCGGGACATCGGTGACCACGCCGTCGCTCCGGCGGCTGTTGGCGAACGACGAGATCGCGCGGGTGAGGCTCCGCGACAGGCTCACCGGCGCACGCGAGGCGATCGCCGGGTCTGCCGGCACGATCCCCAGCCGGCGATAGACGGAGCGGTCTGCGGGATCGACCTCCCGGCCGTCGGGGCCCACCTCGATCCGGCGTGCCTCGCCCCGCCTTCGAAGTCCCCGGTTCTCCTCGAGCCGTACCGCGGCGACGGCGGACCACGACAGGTGACCGACCTTCGGCAGCCACAACCCCTCGGGCCCGACCTCCAGCAGGCGGCGGTCCGCGCCGCGCCGGAGACCGTCGAGCCCGCCCACGAGCAGGAGCGCGCCGATGAACGCCGAAGCCAGGGCGAGGACGAAGAAGAACTCGCCTTCCAGCAAACGGCCGAGGCTCCAGACCGAGAGGCCCAGGAGCGCGGCGCCGCCGACGGGCGCGACGACGACCTCGCCGACGACGCGGATGATCGAGCGGGTGAAGCGATCGACGCGCGCGGCCGTCGCCGGGTCGACCGGGACGATCGGGCCCGCGAGCGACCCACCGAGCTGGCCGTCGAGCAGCGATGAGCCGGGTCCGGTCTCGGGGGCCCGTCGCTGGCGGAGCGCGACGACCAGGAGGACGGGGCCAGTGGCCGCGAACAGCCCGCCGACGCCCATGAACAGGATCGGCATCGCCAGGTCGGGTTGCGGCGTTCCGAGCCGATGGCCGGAAGACTCGGACGGCAGGTACGTGACGGTGACGGCATCGCCGGCCCGCAGGCCAACCCACGTCGACCGGTCGACGCCGGATGTCCCGCCGTGGGGCGCGCCCGCCGGATCGGTGAAGCGGTACTCGACCAGGTATCGCGTGGAGTCCTCGTCCGTCTCGGTGCGGAGCGCGACGACCGTGCCGGTCGCGCTCGCTCCCTCGTCGCCGAATCGCAGCTCCCGTTGGAGTTCGCCCCAGCTGACTGCGAAGGCGATGAGGCCCAGCGCGAGGAACGGCAGGCCGAACCACATCGGGACCCGGCCGTCGGTGACCCGTCGCCGCCGGCCGACGCGGGCCGCTCCCCCGCCCTCGATCGCGCTCATGCCCCCTCCCTCCCGGACGGGACGATGGGCGGACGATACGCCTGCGTCCCGGCTCGGACAACAGACGCGCGAGGCGCCCGGGTCTTACGAGGCGGTGATGCTCCGGCCTTCGACTCGCGGAGCCTAGCGCCGAGCGGCCTCCATTCGGTCGAGGATCGAGCGCTTGATGCTCTCGATCGGGACGCGCTCCTGGGTCATCGAGTCGCGGTCCCGGATGGTGGCGGCGCCGTCGTCCAGCGAATCGACGTCCACCGTGACGCACCATGGCGTGCCGATCTCGTCCTGGCGGCGATAGAGCTTGCCGATCGCGGCGGTGTCGTCGTAGACGGCCATGACGTCGCGGGCCAGGTCGGCGCGGAGACGGTGGCACAGCTCGACGATCTCGGGCCGCTTCTTGAGGAGCGGCAGCACGGCCACCTTGTACGGCGCGAGATCGGGGTGGAGCCCCAGCACGACCCGCTTCTCGCCCCTGACCTCCTCTTCGCGGTAGGCGTCGATCAGGAACGTGAAGGCCGCCCGATCGGCCCCGGCCGAGGTCTCGACGATGAACGGGACGTAGTGCTCCTCGGTCGCCGGGTCGAAGTACTCGAGGTTCTCGCCCGATGCCCGGGCGTGATTCCCGAGGTCGAAGTCGCCGCGGTTGTGGACGCCCTCGAGCTCCTTCCAGCCGAACGGGAAGCGGTACTCGACGTCGACCGCCTTCTTGGCGTAGTGGGCCAGCTCATCCGAACGATGCTCCCGGGTACGGAGCCGGGCCGCCGAGACGCCGAGGCCCTCGTACCAGGATCGCCGCCGGGGCAGCCAGTCCTCGAAGGCCGTGGCGGCCGCGTCCGGGCGGACGAAATACTGCATCTCCATCTGCTCGAACTCGCGCATCCGGAAGACGAAGTTGCCGGGGCTGATCTCGTTCCGGAAGGCCTTTCCGACCTGGGCGATCCCGAACGGCAGCTTCTTGCGCGACGAGGCCTGGACATTCTTGAAGTTGACGTAGATGCCCTGCGCGGTCTCCGGCCGGAGGTAGACGATCGCTGCCTCCTCCTCGACCGGGCCGAGGAAGGTCTTGAGCATGAGGTTGAACCGGCGGGGCGGCGACAACGGCCCGTCGTCGTTGGGGCACCGCAGCCCCAGTCGTTCGATGATCGAGGCGTCCGCCGCGTCGGCGGGCGAGACGTCTTCGGCGCCGGGCAGCTCGTCGAGGCGGTAGCGTCGATGGCAGGTCGCGCACTCCACGAGCGGGTCGCTGAACTCGGCGACGTGGCCGGAGGTGACCCAGACCTGCGGCGCCATGAGGATCCCGGCGTCGAGCCCGACGATGTCGTCGCGCTCCTGGACCATCGACCGCCACCAGGCCCGCTTGACGTTGTTCTTCAGCTCCACCCCGAGCGGTCCGTAGTCCCACACGGCATTGATGCCGCCATAGATCTCGCTCGACGGGAAGATGAAGCCGCGGCGCTTCGAGAGCGACACGATCGTGTCGAGATCGACGACGGCGGGCGTGACCTGATCGTCGGGATCGTGGGGGAGGTCCGGCACGTGGGGCTCCTCATGGCGGCCGGCCGTGGCAGGGACGGTCGCGGGGTGGCTGGCGTCGCGATGCTAGCAGGCGGGCACGCGCATGCCGTGACGAGGGGCAGCCCGCTCGTCATGATGCACGTCATGCCGAAGTCCGATCGAGTCGATCGACCATCGACGACGCGCCCGCCGGCGTCGCGGGCGGATGTGGGCGGCTGGCTGATCAGATGAGCCTCCCCCTGCGCGAGCCGCGGGCCCTGGTCGACCGGCTGCTCGCGCTCCTCGCGGGACTGGGGGCGCTGGTCGCGTTGGTGATCGCGACCGTCGTGGCGCTGCCCCTGAGCGCGATTGTGGTGTTCGTTGCGCTCCTCCCGATCACGGCCCTGATGAGCCTCCTCGGGCTGGACGCGGCCGTCTCACCGGTCGTGGCGACGGGTCTCATCGTCGGCGTCCCCGCGCTGACGCTGATTGCAGTCGTGTGGGTCTATCGGCGGCTCCCGACGCGCGTTCGAGCCGGTCTCGAGGAATCCACAGACGCGGGTCCGATGCCGGCTCGTCGACTGGACGAGGTCCTGTGGCAGGAGGTCTCCCGGCTGGACAGCAGGTTCGTCGCGACGGGCGATCCTCAGGCCGGCGCCCGCACCTCGTCGAGGAACGCCAACGAGCGCGGTGAGCGATCGAGTGAGTAGGCCAGGAACTCGCGCATCGCGGCCTCGACCTCGCGCTCCACCGTCGCCGGCATCCGCAGCGCAGCGAGGCTCTCGACGTCCATCCGCTGGTAGGCCTTCAGCAGCTTCAGGGCCTCGAGCGACAGGCCGACGCGCTCGTGCGCCGGGCCCGGGCAGCGCTCGCACAGCACGCCACCCAGGGGCGGCAGCCAGCGATACCGTTCGTCCGCGCCGAGGAGGCGCCCGCATTCGACGCACCGGTCGACCTCCGGCCGCACGCCCAGCTCGTCCGCCAGGTGCATCTCGAACCAGCGGGCGACCCGCCCGGGCGCCATGCCGGCATCGAGGATCTCGTAGGCCCGCTTCAACAGCACGTAGACCGATTCCGTGGCGTGCCGCTCCTCCAACGTTCCGTCAGCCAGCTCCGCGAGATACGAGGCCGTTCCGAAGCTGACGAGGTCGTCGCGCAACCGGAGCCAGGCGTGGACGACCGAGACCTGGGTGACGACGTCGAACGTCCGGCCGTGGGCGAGCGCGACTCGGAGCTCGGCGAACGGCTCGAGGCTGCCGCCGATTCGGCTGGTCGGCTTGCGGATTCCCTTCGCGATCGCCTTCAGCTTCCCGCCGCCGGGCGTGATGAGGGTCAGGATCCGGTCCGCCTCGCCATAGTCGAAGCGGGACAGGACGATGGCCTCGGTGGCGTAGCGGCGGGGCGCGGGCATCCCGGCGACGGTAGCACCGGGCCCGGGACCGGGAGCGAACGGCCGCGTCCCGCGGCCGCCTCCCGCGGCCGCCCGATCCGCCGGGCGTATGAACGGACACCTGAGCACCCACGCCGTGGCGCCCGGCAGCCTTCATGTGCCGAGCCATACCCCGGGCGGATGAACGAGCACCGGAGCGCCCGGGAACCAGGGGTCTTCGCGCGCTCGCGTGTCGCTTCATACGCGGGGCGTATGGACTCCACCACTTGGGCGCTGAGCGAACTCATGCCGCTCTTCCCGAACCCGCTACCTGCACCGCGCACGTTTCACTCGGCCCGGCTACACTCCCCGCGATGGCCCTCTCGACCAGCGCGACCGTCTCCCAGCTCATCGCCGACACCGAAGCCGAGATCGCCCGGCTCGTCGAGTCGACCGACCCGGCGACTGCCGGCGTTTACGAGATGTGCCGGTATCACCTCGGCCTTGATGGCTCGGGCTCGACCGGCAAGCGGATGCGGCCGCTGTTGGGCCTCCTCGCCTACGCCAGCATCACCGGCGACCACCGCCACGCGCTGCCGGGCGCCGCCGCCGTCGAGCTGGGTCACAACTTCAGCCTGGTCCACGACGACATCGAGGACGCCGACCGCGAGCGCCGCCACCGGCCGACGCTCTGGGCCCTCCACGGCGTCCCCCAGGCGATCAACACCGGGGACATGCTGTTCAGCCTCAGCCGGGTCGCCCTGCACCGGCTCACCGACCTCGGCTTCCCCGACCGGACGGTCCTCCGGCTGATGCGACTGTACGACCGCACCTGCGTGGCGCTGTGCGAGGGTCAGTACCTTGACATCTGGATGAGCGACCACGCCGACGCCCTCTCGGTCGAGCTGTACTTCGACATGATCGGCCGCAAGACTGCCGCCCTGATCGCCGCCTCGATCGAGGCCGGGGCGGTGCTCGCGACCGAGGACGAGGGCGTCATCGCCCGCTACCGGGCGTTCGGGTGGGACCTCGGGATCGCCTTCCAGCTGAACGACGACCTGCTCGGGATCTGGGGCCGCGAGCGTGCCACGGGCAAGGAGCCGACGGACCTGGCGCGGAAGAAGAAGACGCTGCCGGTGATCTACGCCTTCGAGCACGCCACGGGGGCCGAGCGAGACCGGCTCGCGGAGCTTTACGCGCGGAAGCGGGTCGATGGCCGCGTGGTGGCGGAGATCATCGGCATCCTCGAGCGGTGCGGCGCGAGGGAGTACACCCGGGACCAGGCCCGCATCCACCGCGATCGGGCGCTGGCGGAGCTCGACGCTGCCGGGGTCGTGTCGCGGGAGGCGCGCGAGCGCCTCGAGGAGATCGTGGTCTCGGTCATCAGCGCCTGACGTCCCGGTCGGCACGGCCGGCGGTCGTCGCCGGAGCACCCGGCCCGGCTACTCCGCCTGGCTCCGCTACTCCGCTTGGCCGCGCTTGCGGGATCCGGTGGCCTGACGGCGCACGCCGCCGTTCTGGCTGCGCCCGGAGCCGCGCCCGCCGGGACCGCCCGATCCGCGGCCGCCGCCGCGGGCACCGGGACCGCGCCGGTCAGCACCGTTCTCCTCTCCGCCCTCTGCTGGCTCGCGCGGCGAGCGCATCGCGAGGACCTTGCCGACCCGGCGCCCGTCGGTCGACTCGACGGTCAGCCGCAAGCCCTCGATCTCGATCGTGTCGCCCGGCGCCGGCACCCCGCCGATGCGGTGGTAGACGAGCCCGCCGACCGTGTCGTACTCCTCGGCGTCCTCCAGCTCGACGTCCAGGCCGAACGCCTGGAGCAGCTCGTCGACGTCGGCCCGGCCGTCGATCCGGATCTCGTCGTCGGACAGCCGGACGATCATCGGCTCCTCGACGTCGTACTCATCTTGGATCTCGCCCACGATCTCCTCGAGCAGGTCCTCGATCGTGACCAGGCCGGCCGTCCCGCCGTATTCGTCGAGCACGATGGCGATGTGGACCTTGCGCCGCTGCAGCTCGTGGAGCAGGTCGTCGATCGACATCGATTCCGGGACGAGTACCGGCGGACGGAGCAGCTTCCGGAGCGGTGGCCGCGGACCGGTGTCGGGTCGCAGGTACGGCAGCAGGTCCTTGGCGTACAGGATCCCGACGATCTCGTCGATCGTGTCGTGGTAGACCGGGATGCGGGAGTGGCCCTGCTCCACGACGAGCTCGATGGCCTCCTCGAACGTCGCGTCCTGGGGCAGCGTGGCCATCGCGACGCGGGGGACCATGACCTCGTGGACGCGGCGCTCGCCGAGCTCGATGACCGCGTGGATCATCTGCTCCTCCTCGGCCTCGAGGATGCCCTGTTCGCCACCCTGCTCGATGATCAGCCGGAGCTCGTCGGCGCTGATCCGCTCCTGGGCGGTCACGTCGGCCCGGAACAGCCGGCTGATCAGGTGCGTGATCCAGGTGAGCATCGCGACGATCGGCCCGAAGACCGTCCCGAGGAGGTCGATGAGCCACGCGACCGACAGGGACACCCGCTCCGCGTGGGCCAGGCCGATCTGCTTCGGCACGAGCTCCCCGAACACGAGCGTGAACAGCGTCAGCGCCAGGGTCACGATGATCAGCGAGATCGCGCCGGCGAAGTCGCGCAGCGGGCCGAACGTCGCCAGCGTCGCCTCGAGGCCGTCGACGATGCTCACCGCCGCGAAGGCCGAGGCCAGGAAGCCGAGGAAGGTGATCCCGAGCTGGATCGTGGCCAGGAACCGGCCCGGGTTCTCCTTCAGGCGCTCGACCGTGCGGACGCCGGCGTGGCCCTCCTCGGCCAGCTGGGCGAGGCGGGATCGGCGGACCGTGACGAGCGCCATCTCGGACGCCGAGAAGACGCCGTTGACGAGGATCAGCAGGGCGATGATCAGGAGCTCCGGTAGGCCGGTCACGATCCCGACCCCTCGCCCTCCGCCGGCGGCGGGTCGGCCGGACGATCGCGCGAATCGCGGGGCTCGCGGATCCTCGCCGGCACGCCGACGACGAGCGCCCCGGGCGGGACGTCGTGGGTCACCACCGCCCCGGCGGCGGTCCTGGCGCCGTCGCCGATCTCGACCGGCGCGACGAGCATCGTGTCGACGCCGAGGAAGGCTCGCTCCCCGACCTTCGTGTGGTGCTTGGTCCGGCCGTCCCAGTTGGCGGTGATCGTGCCGGCCCCGACGTTCGTGCCCGCGCCGAGCTCGGCATCGCCGAGGTACGACACGTGGTGCTGCTTCACGCCCTCGCCGAGGCGGCTGTTCTTGACCTCGGCGTAGTTCCCGATCTCGGCCCGGGGCCCGACGTGGCTGCCGGGCCGGAGGTGGCTGTACGGCCCGATCACCGTCGCCGCCTCGACGGTCGCCGCCTCGACGACGCTCAGCCAGACTCGGCAGTCCGGCCCGATGCGCGAATCGACGATCGTGGCGCCCGGTCCGATCGTCGTGCCCTCGGCGATCGTCGTCGACCCGTGGAGGATGACGTTCGGCTCGAGGACGACGTCCGGCGCCAGCGAGACCGACCAGTCGAGATAGACGGTCGATGGATCGCGCATCGTCACACCGGCCCGCATGTGGCGCTCGTTGAGGCGCACCCGGAGGGCCCACTCGGCCTGGGCGAGCTGGCTGCGGTCGTTGATCCCGTCGAGCGTGCCATCGTCGTCGAAGCCAACGGCGCTGACGATCCGCCCGTCCTCGCGGGCGAGCTGGACGAGGTCGGTGAGGTACAGCTCGCCGTTCGAGGTCGAGGGCTTGAGGCTGCCGATCCGGCGCCGCAGCCAGGCCGCGTCGAAGGCGTACAGCCCGGCGTTGATCTCGTTCGTCTCGAGCTCCTCGGGCGTGGCGTCGCGGGCTTCGACGATCCGCTCGACCGAGCCGAACTCGCTGCGGACGACGCGCCCCAGCTGGCCGGGGTCGGCCGCGAAGACCGACGCCAGCGCGATCGCGGCGTCGTCCATGCGTCGTTGCTCGAGGACCGCGACGAGCTGCGGCCCGACGACGAGGGGCACGTCGCCGGACAGGACGATGACCTCCTGGGCATCGTCGGGGATCGCGTCGAGAGCGGCCCGAACGGCGTCGCCCGTCCCTCGCGGCTCCTCCTGGAGGGCCAGGCGGCCGCGATCGCCGACGACCTCGCCGAGCGCGGCGGTCGGCGGCGAGTAGACGACGACCGGCCGGTCCTCGCCGACGGAGCCGTTCAGCGTCGCCCGCGCCTCGTCCCAGTCGTCGAGGACGTAGGCCCGCATCGGCCGTCCGCAGTGCGGGTGGAGGACCTTCGGGGTGCGCGACTTCTTCCGCGTGACGAGGCCCGCGGCGAGGACGATCGCGCTGGTTCGCTCGGAGGTCGGTTTCGGGCCGGGGTCCGTCACGGGGCGCGGCCCGACGCCGTGCGGGCCGGACGGCGGCTCCCGGGCGCAGCTGGGACGCTGGGCCGGGCCGCGGAAAGGTCGTTCATGGATATCGTTCGGGCATTCTCATGGTCGTCGGCGAGGAGTGTCAAACGCGCGCCTCGCGATGGCGTGGCGGGTCGGCCCGGCGGACCGGCGCGGCGGGCGGGCGCGGCGGGCGGGCGCGATGGGTCCGCGGCCGGTCAGTCCGAATGACGAACGGCGATCGCCTCGATCTCGATCCGCGCGCCCTTCGGGAGCGCCGAGACGGCGAACGTCGACCGGGCCGGTGGCGGATCCGGCATGAAGCGGGCATAGACCGCGTTGACCGCGGCGAAGTCGCCGATGTCGGCGAGGAAGATCGTCGTCTTCACGACGTCCGCGAGCGTGCAGCCGGCGGCGTCGAGGACCGCGGTGAGGTTTCGAAGGACACGCTCGGCCTGGGCCTCGATGCCCCCCTCGACGATCTCGCCGGTCGTGGGGTCGAGGGCAACCTGGCCGGAGCAGAACACGAGGTCGTGGGTCGTGATGGCCTGGCTGTATGGCCCGATGGCGGCCGGGGCGGCCGGGGTCGTGATGGATCGGCGAGTCATGCCATCTCCTTCGCTGCATCGGCGGCGCCGGTCGCGAACGTCGTCGCCGCGACGAATGGCGCCGACTTCCCCGGGACGGTGAATGTTCCCTCGGCGACCGCCGCCTCGACCAGCGACGCCGCGGCGGTGGCGTCGTCCAGCGAAGGATAGAGCGCCCACAGCGTCGGGCCGGACCCCGACAGCCCGATCGGCCGGCCGAGGGTCCGCCGCAGCGACGCCCGGAGGGCGCGCAGGCCGGGCACGTGGAGCTCGGCAGCGGCGACGAGGTCGTTCGCCACGGCCAGGACGCCGGCCCGACGGACGAGGTCCTCGGCACGAAGACCGGCGGCCAGCTCGGCCGCCAGGTGCTCCGAGGTGCTCCGCGTGGACCTCGGATTCGCGGCCGGCGCCGTCCGATCCGCGAACGCGGCGAACGCCCTCGCGGTCGAGGATGGCACCGCCGGCGTGACGAGCAGGACCCCGAGCGGGGGGCCCAGCGGCTCGCGGAGCGGCCGGACCGACTCGCCGCGGCCCTCGACCAGCGCGAATCCGCCGGCCAGGAAGAACGGCACGTCGGAGCCGAGCCGAGCCGCGGCGGCGGCCCGATCCGAGAGGCTGGCGTCGGCGCCCCACGCCTCGAGGGCCGCGTCGAGG
>JBQGDI010000012.1:0-26199 GCA_052038965.1 Candidatus Limnocylindrales bacterium
GTCGTGTGCTCGACAGAGTACCGCCGACCGTCCAGTCGGCTCGTGGCGGGCGATCGATGCCGATCAGACGGGCTCGGCGTCCAGCTCCGAGCGTGAGTCGAGCGGCGAGCTGAGCGGCGCACGGGCCCGCTCGACGATGCCGACGACCGCCGTCCCGAGCACGACCACGGCCAGCACCTGCTCCGTGCTGAACGGCCCCACGACGGCCATGTCACGCCATGTGAAGCCGACGGCCACCCGGGCGATCGCCCACAGCCCGAGGGCAACGAACAGCGCAGCGCCGTCGCGCCGGGCCACGACCTCGAGGCGCGAGACGAAGCCGAGCGCGATCATCGCCACCCCGATGGCGAGCGCCTCGTAGAGCTGCGACGGGTGCGACGGCAGATCCGGCGCGAGCGAGCCCCACGGGCCGGGGCCCTCGTACGCCGTGGCCCACGGCAGGTCCGAGGGCAGGCCCTGCCCGGTCGCGCCGAGAACGCCGACGCCCTTGGACGCACCGATCAGGAACAGCAGCGGGAAGGCCAGGGCATGCATCCAGCGACCGACGGGCGCGCCGATGAGCCGTCCGATGAGCCCGCCCGTCAGGAGCGCGAACGGGACCGCGAGCGTGATCGTGAACGCCCCCTGGGCGGGATCGACGATCAGGCCCGGATTCGCGCGGTAGAAGTCGAGGTGGTCGAGGACGTATCCCAGCCGTCCGCCCACGATCGCGCCGGGCACCGCTGCCACGACCATGAACACCAGGTCGTCCGGCCGCAATCCCGGCGCCGGGACGTACGGGCCGACGGACGGCGTGATCGACCCGATCCGCAGCGCGAGCAGCAGCGCCAGGAACAGGACGACCGCGAGCGCGATCGTCTCGACCCGGACCGACGCGGTCTCGGACAGCCGGACGACCGGGTCGAAGGAGAGCGTGATGACCGCCGGCACGCGGCGAGTGTAGTCGCGTGCCGGCGGGTGGCCCGGGCGGGCGAGATCAGGCCGGGACGAGCTCGGACAGCTTCGACACGAGCTCCCGGACCGCCCCGGCGGATCGATCGAAGGCGGCCCGCTCGTCGTCGCTCAGCTCGATCTCGATGACTCGCTCCATGCCGCGTGCCCCGAGGACGACCGGCACGCCGACGAACAGGCCGTCGATGCCGAACTCGCCCTCGAGGTACGTGGCGCACGGCAGGACCCGCTTCCGGTCCCGGAGGATCGAGTCGACCATCTCGAACGTCGACGCGGCAGGCGCGTAGTACGCCGAGCCGGTCTTCAGCAGCGCGACGATCTCGGCCCCGCCGTTGGCGGTCCGCTGGACGAGGGCCTCGATTCGGTCGGCCGAGAGGAGATCGGTGATCGGGATGCCGGCGACGGTCGAGTAGCGTGGCAGCGGGACCATCGTGTCCCCGTGGCCGCCCAGCACGAACGCGCTGGTGTCCTCGACCGAAACGCCGAGCTCCTCCGCGATGAACGTCCGGAAGCGGGCCGAGTCGAGGACGCCGGCCATGCCGATCACCCGCTCGCGCGGGAACCCCGAGGCGTCCATCGCGACGTGGCACATCACGTCGAGGGGGTTGGTGACGACGATGATGATCGCGTCTGGCGAGACGGCGGCGGCCTCGCGGACCACGCCGCCGACGATCCCGGCGTTCGTGGCGATGAGGTCGTCGCGGCTCATGCCCGGCTTCCGCGGGATGCCGGACGTGACCACGACGATGTCCGAGCCGGCCGTCTCGGCGTAGTCGTTCGTCCCGCCGATCCGGGCGTCGTGGCCGACGACCGGGGCCGCCTCGGCCAGGTCGAGGCCCTTGCCCTGCGGCAGGCCCTCGACGATGTCGACGAGCACGACGTCGGCCAGGCCGGCCTCGGCGATGCGCTGTGCGGTCGTCGCGCCGACGTTGCCGGCGCCGATGACGGTGACCTTGTTGCGGGCCATGATCGCGGCTCTCCTCGTTGCCTATGCTGTGACCCGGTGCGCCCAGAGGCGGGCGCTGGGGTGGAGGTCAGATCGTGTCGACGTCAGCTCCTGTCGCGGCGCTCGTCATCCTCGGGGTCGCGCTCGCGGTCCTCGGCCTGCTCGTCGGTGGCGGGGTTTGGCTCATCGTGATCGGATTGGTGTCGATCGCGGCCGGTGGGCTGCTCCAGGTCATGGGCTCGCGCCGGGGCTGACGCTCAGCCCTCGCCGGGTGGCGAGAGCCGAACCTCGCCGCCGTCCTCGATGCGGATCGGTCCGGCATCCCGGACCGGCTGGCTGACGCCGCTGGCGTAGGCCTCGAAGTTCTCGTGGAACATGTGAGCGATCCGCCGAGCCTCGTCGTCGTAGGCGGCCTGGTCGGCCCAGGTGTCGCGCGGGACGAGGACCTCTGACGGCACGCCCGGCACGGCCGTTGGGACGGCCACCCGGAAGATCGGGTCGACGACCGTCGGCACGTCGTTGAGCTCGCCATTGAGGGCAGCACGGACCATGTTCCGGGTGTGGGCGATGTTCATCCGGCGGCCGACGCCGTACGGGCCGCCGGTCCAGCCGGTGTTGACGAGCCAGACCGGAACGTCGAACTGCTCGAGGCGATCCATCAGCATCTCGGCGTAGACGCCGGGGTGGCGCGGCAGGAACGGCGCTCCGAAGCCGGCCGAGAACGTCGCGCTCGGCTCCTTGATCCCGATCTCGGTCCCGGCCAGCTTGGCCGTGTAGCCGCTGATGAAGTGGTACGCCGCCTGTTCGCGGCTGAGGCGCGAGATCGGTGGCAGCACGCCGAACGCGTCGGCCGTCAGGAAGACGACGTTCCGAGGCGTGCCGGCGATGCCGGTCGGGTCGGCGTTCCCGATGTAGTGGAGCGGGTAGGCCCCGCGGGTGTTCTCGGTGATCCGCTCCGAATCGAGGTCCAGCTCGCGAGTCACCGGGTCGATGTCGACGTTCTCGAGGATCGTCCCGAAGCGCTTCGTCGTGGCGAAGATGTCCGGCTCGTACATCGGTGACAGGCGGATCGTCTTGGCGTAGCAGCCGCCCTCGAAGTTGAAGACGTAGTCGCTCCCCCAGCCGTGCTCGTCGTCGCCGATGAGGCTCCGCAGCGGATCGGCCGAGAGGGTCGTCTTGCCCGTGCCCGAGAGGCCGAAGAAGACCACCGAATCGCCGGCCTGGCCGACGTTGACCGACGAGTGCATCGGCAGCACGCCCTCGTCGGGCATCAGGTAGTTCATGACCGTGAAGGCCGACTTCTTGATCTCGCCGGCGTACATCGTGCCGACGATGATGATCTCCATCCGCTTGAGGTGGACGAGGATCGCCGTGCCCGTCCGGGTGCCCTCGGTCGCCGGATCGGCCTGGAACGACGGGACGTCGAGGATCGTGAAGTTCGGGGCGAAGCTCGCCAGCTCGTCGGCCGACGGCCGTCGGAACAGGTTCCGGGCGAAGATGCTGGCCCAGGCCGTCTCGGTGTAGACCCGTAGCGACCGGCGATGGGTCGGGTGGGCGCCGATGAACATGTCCTGGCTGTACAGCCGCCGGTCGGCGAGGTATGCCATGAGGCGGGCCCGGAGGCGGTCGTAATCCGCCTCGCTGATCGGGTGGTTGACGTCACCCCACCAGACCTTGGCCTCGCTGGTCGGCTCGCGAACGATGAACTTGTCCTTGGGAGACCGGCCGGTGTGCTTGCCGGTCCGGACCACGAGCGGCCCGTCGGCGGCGATGAAACCCTCGCCGTCGTGGAGGGCTGCCTCGTAGAGCTCGGCCGTCGAGAGATTGGTCCGGATGGTCCGGGCACGAACGGCCGTTCGATCGGTCGGGGACGCGGTGCCGAGGGCGGACATTGGCGGTCGATCTCCTGCTCCGGGCGACTCCGGCTCGGCCGGGCGCCGTGCTTCGATCCGACCGGCCGCGCGTGACACCGGGCTCGCACCCGGCGGAGTCGGCTTCCGCAGTCGTGGTTGCCGGGCATCCTACCACCCGATGCCACCCCCGAAAGGGGCCGAAGGTCACGAGGGGCTTGCAGGAACCTTCCGGCCCACCGCGCGGATCACGCCTCGTCGAGCGCCCGGGCCAAGTCGGCGATGAGGTCGTCGGCGGCCTCGATGCCGACCGACAGGCGGACGAGGGCGGAGGGCACCTCCAGCGGCGAGCCGGCCACGGAGGCGTGGGTCATGACGGCCGGGACCTCGATCAGCGACTCCACCCCGCCGAGCGACTCGGCCAGGGTGAAGATGCGAACGGATTCGCACACGGCGATCGCGCGATCGCGGGCGCTCCGGCCGCCTCGCGCCACCGGAACGAACGAAACCATCCCGCCGCCCCGGCCAGCCATCTGCCGTGACGCAACCGCGGCCTGCGGGTGGGCTCGCCGCCCGGCCGCCAGGCCGGGGTAGGCGACCCACTCGACGTCTTCGCGCTCGGCGAGGAAGCCGGCAACGCTGGCGGCGTTGGCGCAGTGCCGTTCGACGCGAATCGCGAGCGTCCGCAGGCCGCGAAGCGCGAGGTAGCAGTCGAATGGGCCCGGCACACCGCCCATCGCGTTCTGCAGGAACCGCAGCCGCTCGGCGACGGCCGGATCGCGGGTGACCGCGATCCCGATCACGGTGTCGCTGTGGCCGGCGAGGTACTTCGTGCCGGAGTGGAAGGTGATGTCGGCCCCGAGGTCGAGGGGGCGCTGCAGGACGGGGGTGGCGAAGGTGTTGTCGACGACGACCAGCGGCCGGTGCCCGCTCCCGAACCGCTCGCCCACGGTGGTCGCCACAGCCCGGACATCGACGACCTTCAGGAGCGGATTCGTCGGCGTCTCGAGCCAGACGAGGCGGGTCCGATCGGACAAGGCCTCCCATAGCGCGTCCGTGCCGCCCGCCAGGTCGACATAGCGGGTCGCGACGCCGGCTCCGGGCCGCCGCACCCGCTCGAGGTACCGGAACGTGCCGCCATAGACGTCGTCGCCGACGACGATTTCGTCGTCGGCCGTGGCCAGCTCGGCGATCGCGGCCGTCGCCGCCGACCCCGATGCGAAGGCGATGCCCTCCCCGCCTCCCTCGAGCGCGGCCACGGCGCGTTCGAAGCGCTCCCGGGTCGGATTCTGGCTGCGCGAGTACTCGTAGCCGCGCCGCGGCCGCCCCACCCCGTCCTGTCGGTACGTCGCGGCCTGGTAGATCGGTGGCGACACCGCCCCGGTCAGCTCGTCCGGCTCCTGACCGGCATGGACGGCCAGAGTCTCGATCGTCAAGCCGGGTTCGATGTCCTCGGGTCGCATCGGAAAGCATGATCGCAGACGCATGCCCGGTCGCCGCGGCGAACTTCGCCGAGCGGGGACCCGAATGGCGCAACCACACGATGACACCCGGCAGACCTTCGTCTTCAGCTGCGACGTCCAGGGGCGGGTCGCAGTCATGGTCCGTGGCGGGGATCCTGATCATCACCCGCTGACCGGATAAGGTGCTACTCTTCGGGCGCAAGTTTCGGGCGGACGCGTCGCCCGGGCCTTAGGGAAGGAAGACCTTACGGTGCTGCTCGCCGATCGACTGCGCGTCTGGAAGACCGCCTACAACACCGCCAACCTGCCGGTGGGCATGACGAGGCCGCCGGACGCGGTCAGCAAGTGGATCGTCATCACCCGGGCGGCGGTGTTCTCGATGACCGTGACGTCGGGCCTGATCGGGGGCCTGTTGGCCGTCGGCGCCGAGCGCCTGACGGGCGGGGTCACGGTCGACTGGGGCCTCCTCGCCCTGGCCGTCCTCGGCCTCGTCGTGGCCCACGCCGCGAACAACATGATCAACGACTACTTCGACCTCGAGGGCGGGGTCGACACGGACGACTACGTGCGGGCCCAGTACGCGCCGCACCCGATCCTGTCGGGCTGGGTCACCAAGCGCCAGCTCGGCGTGGCGATCCTCGTCGCCAACGCCGTCGACCTGGCCATCCTGCTGTTCCTGATGAGCCAGCGCGGCCCGCTGGTCGCGGCCTTCGCCCTCGGCGGGCTGTTCGTCAGCGTGTTCTACGTCGCGCCGCCGATCCGCCTCAAGCACATCGGCCTCGGCGAGCCGGGGGTGTTCGTCGTCTGGGGCCCGCTGATGGTCGCCGGCACGTTCTTCGTGGCCACGGGCCAGGTGCCGGGCTGGGTCTGGGTGGCGTCCCTGCCCTATGCGATCCTCGTGACGACGGTCCTGTTCGGGAAGCACATCGACAAGACCGAGGCGGACGCGAAGAAGGGCGTACGGACGATGCCCGTCCTGCTCGGCGAGCGGAACGCGCGGCTCGTCGCCCAGGCGCTGATGATCGCGTTCTACCCGATCGTCCTCGGCGCGGCGCTCGTCGGCTGGATCGGGCCGTGGGTCGCGATCGTCGTGCTCGGGATCCCGCGGCTGGTCCAGGTCCTGCGGGTCTTCTCGAAGCCCAAGCCGGACGTCGAGCCGCACAGCTACGTCGGCTGGCCGCTGTGGTTCGTCGGCCAGGCGTTCATCCACACCCGGCGGGCGGGTGCGTTGCTCATCCTCGGCCTGCTGCTGAACGCGTTCCTGCCGATCCGGCTGCC
This sequence comes from Candidatus Limnocylindrales bacterium, assembly GCA_052038965.1. GTDB lineage: Bacteria > Chloroflexota > Limnocylindria > Limnocylindrales > CSP1-4 > UBA5189. The sequence goes on from JBQGDI010000012.1 coordinate 6,489, forward strand.
CTGGGCCTGACCGCCGGGGGCCCCGAGCCGGGCGTTCACCCGTCCAGGAGAGCGACGAGGTCGCCAGCCACCGCCTCCTCGCCGACCGTACCGCCGGTCTCGATCTCGATCGGCACCGCGCGGGGAGCCTCGCGTGGCGAGGGCACGGCCAGCAGGAACCTCATGATCCCGAAACGATCCGCGGCCCAATCGAGGAGGCCGGTCGTCGCCTCGGCGCCGTAGCCGCGGCCGCGTTGGGCCGGCTGGATCCGGCAGCTCACCTCGAGCCGGCCGGCGCTGTCCGGCGGGCCGTGGAATCCGACCGATCCGATGGCTCGACGATTCGGCCGCGACCGCACGATCAACCGGGCGAAGCCACGAAAGCCGGCCGTCGCCGCGCCCTCGCCGGCGAGCCGCAGCTGGACGAGGTGGCTGGCATCGATCGCCAGCGAGCGGCTCACCCGGGCTCCGAGCCACCGCTCGGCGGCAGCGAGGTCGCCGCTCGCCAGGGCATCGACGATGGATGCCTCGAGCACGACCAGCTCTAGCCGGCGGGTCCGGATCGGCGCAGCGTCCCCCGGGAGCATGCCTGGGTCCTCCTCGGCCGATCGAGGGCGCCCGCGATCGCGACCGCCCTCGCCTGGGCCCAACTCAGCGGAAGACCGCGTACAGATCCATCGACCCTTCGCCACCAGCCCGGACCGACCCGAAGTACATCGTCCTGCCGTTCCACGACAGCGAGGCTCGGAGGTCGTTGACCGGACTGTTGACGGTGGCTCCGAGGTTGGTCGGCGGCGACCATGGATCCCACGTGCTGGCACGCGTCGAGGTCCAGATGTCGAGCCCGCCGAGGCCCCCGGCCCGGTTCGAGTCGAAGAAGATCTCGAGCCCATCGCGGCGGACGTTCGGCCGGAAGTCGTTCGCCGCGCTGCTCAGGCTCGCCGCAAGGACGGGGACGCCGAATGCCGCGCCGTCGAACGGCGCGACGTAGATGTCGCCGCCGCCGAGGCCACCGGAGCGGGTGCTCGAGAAGTACAGCTCGGTGTCGGTCAGCGACGGGCTGAACTCGTCGCCCGAGCTGTTGATCGGGGCGCCCAGGTTGGTTGGTGCGGACCAGCCCAGGGTCGTGTGCAGGCGGGTCGCGTAGATGTCGGCCCCGCCCTGGCCGCCGGCGCGGTTGCTGATGAACAAGAACGTCTTGCCGTTGCGATGGGCCATCGGGCAGATCTCGTCAGCCGCGGTGTTGACCTCGCTGAAGTAGATCGGGGCGCCCCAGCCCCCGTCGACGGTGCGATGGGAGGCATAGATATCGAGGTCGACGCCGTCTTCGCGATTGGACGCGAAATACAGGACGTCACCTCGCTGAGCCACGAACGGGCAGCCCTCGAGCGCGGCCGTGTTGAGGCTGCCGCTGGTGCCGGGGATGGATTCCACGCTCACCGGTGTCGACCACGACCCCAGGCCCAGGGCCGCGACCCCTGCCGCCACGGCAAGCACGAGCCCACCGCCGGTGATCGTGCCGATCAGTCTCCCAAGCGCGCGCATCGGACTGCCCTCCAGGCTGCGACACGCACCCGGCGTGTCGTCTCGTCAGGCGACCGAGCATCCATCGGACCGCCCGCCCCGCCCATTCGCCGATCGGCGTATTTACCGGCGAATCGCGCGGGCGTATCGTGGCGCCCTCATGCAGCTCGGAAGAGCGGATCTCGCGGCGGTCCTGGACTTCCTGGCCGAGGTCGATGAGCTCGACGATCGGGAGCCGTACACCACCGCGCTCCTGGCGCGCTTGCGGCCGCTGATCCCGAGCGCGGTGGTCAGCTACCAGGAGGCGGACCTCCAGGGGCGCGGGTTCGTCGAGATCATCTCCGACGACCCCGAGGCGGACGCCTACGCCGACGTCGTCGACGACGATCTCTATTGGCGGGTCGGGCCGTGCGCGATCGCGGACTACCGGGCGCGGACCGGGGACCTGACCTCGATCCGCATGTCCGACGTCATCAGCCGGGTGCGCTATCACGAACAGCCGGTCTACCGCGAGTACTTCCTGCCGGGCGCGATCGAGTACGCGCTCGACCTGGGCCTGGCCGCCGGTAAAGGCTGGTATCGATCGATCGTCCTCCTGCGCGAGCGTGGCGACTCGGACTTCTCGGAGCGTGACCGGGCGGTGCTGGAGATGCTCCGACCGCACCTCCGGGCGCGGGAGGCTCGGGCGGAGCTCCAACGGGCACTCCTCAGCCGGCCGCCCGTCGGCGACCACCAACCCGACGACACCTCCGATTCGAGACTCACGGCCCGCGAGCTGGAGGTCATCGCGCTCGTGGCCGAGGGCAACACCAACGCCCAGATCGCGGCCGCCCTGTGGGTCAGCCCCGCGACCGTCAAGAAGCACCTCGAGAACGTCTACCTGAAGCTCGGCGTCGGCAGCCGGGCGGCGGCCGCGAGCCGGGTGAAGTCCGGCTCCTAGCCACTCGCCGGAGCCCCGCGCCGTCGTGGGCTCGCCGTCCAACTGGCGCAACTGCACGATGACCCTCGCTCGATCGCCCCTGACGATGGACCCCGACGGGCAGACAGCGACCGCCGGCCGCACCGTCCGATCGGGAAGCGAGGGATCACGATGGTTCGAGGACGCGCGGGCGCGCTCAGCCTCGCGGTGGCGATCGGGTTGGCCGTGGCGGCGTGTGGCGGCGGGTCCGGCACGCCCACGCAGGCGCCGGCCACGAGTGGCGCGGGTGGCCCGACGGCAGCGCCGCCGACACAGGCCGGTACGGCGACCGAAGCTCCGATCGCCACGGTGGTCCCGGTCGCCACGTCGGGCGGGGGTGGCGGTGGCGGCACCGCCAACACCGCGTGCGACCTGATCACGGGCGAGGAGGCGGGCGCGGTTCTCGGGCTGGGGGCGCTGACGGCGTCGGGCGGTGAGGCGATGGGCCAGACGTACTGCAACTACGACACCGCGGACGGCACGAACGCCATCGCGACGTACATGCAGAAGGACGCGGCGCAGATCTGGCAGGTCTGGGAGGCCTCGCTCCAGACCGAGCCGGTCAGCGGCATCGGCGACAAGGCGATGTACGAGCGCTCGACGAAGCTGCTGTTCGTTCTCAAGGGGGGCACGTTCTTCAACGTCTTCGTGGCCACCCTGGGCCTGTCCGAGGACGAGGCCCTCGAGCAGGAGAAGAAGCTGGCCCAGATCATGGTCGGGCGGGCCTGACCGCCGGAGCCGGGAGCCGCCGCAGCCGGGAGCCGCCGGCATGCGCCGGCCGCTGACCCTCGTCGAGGGTTCGCCCGCGGGATTCCGGGGGCGCGTCGATGCCGCGCTCGCCGCCGCGCGCCTCGATGGCTGGGCGGTGGTCAGCGGTTGGGGTGCGCCCCTCACCGGCGAGGCCGTCGTGTGCACCGGCACGATCGCGACCGCGGACGATGCGCGACGCGCGCTCCTGGCGGCGATGGCGGGGGCCGGCGTCGTCGCCGGCCTGACCGCCGACCGCTCGACGGTCGACCGGCTCATCGACGAGCTCCGGTCGCTCGGGCCGGTCGACCACGTGGTCCTGCAGGTGCGGAACGACTGAGGGCGGCGCCGGCTCCGTGCCGGACGCCGCCCTCGTGATCGCGGCTCGCGGACTCGCGGTCTCGGGCGCGCCTAGGAGCGGGCCTCGAAGCTGCCCTTGATCGTGGCTCCGCTCAAGATCGAGCTGTCGGACAGCTTCGACCCGACGCCGTCCGTGCACTCGAAGGTGCCCGAGCCACTTGTCGCCTGGAGGTCGAGGTTCCAGACCGGGCAGACGCCCCAGCTGAGCGCGAACTCCGGCCCGATGTACGAGATGGCCGGCGTCCCCCCGGCCTGCCCGATGCCCATGATCTGGCCGCTGGGATCGGAGAAGTTCAGGACGATGTCGGGTTCCACGAAGCGACTGCCGAAGGCGAAGAACGGCAGCTCGCCGGTGTCCTCGACCGGCCCGCTGATCTGCCACTTGACCGAGCCGGTTCCACCGCCCCCGGATCCCCCACCCCCGCCATCGGGCGGCGTGGTCACCGGTGGCGCGTCGGTTGGCCCCCCGGCGGGGGTCGGCCCTCCCCCGCCCCCCGGGGTGGCCACCGGCGCCTGCGTCGGCGTCGAGCCGCCACAGGCCGCGGCGACCACGGCCGTGAGGGCCAGGGTCGTGATGAGTCGCGGACGCATTCGTCCTCCTCCTCGAAGCCGGCGGAAGCACCGAGCGCTCGACGCTCCGGCCGGTGAAGACAGGCTGCGACGGGCGCGACTGAGCGTCATCGTCCAGTTGCGCCAAGCGCCTCTCGCCCAGCCCCCGCCTCGGGGCACAATGAGCGACGCGGCGGCCGTCGCTGGCCGGCGTTGAGGGCGAGGGATCAGTGGCTCGGGCGTCCAGGATCCGCGGATCTGCGCGCGGTGTGTCCGCCATCGCCGGTGGCGGCTCGCTGGGCACGACCCCCGCGACCGGTCTGCTCGGGCGCGACGCCGAGCTGGCGCAACTCCACCGGGTCCTCGACGAAAGCCGATCCGCCGTCCTGGTCGGCGAGCCCGGAATCGGCAAGACCACGCTGCTGCGGGCCGCCAGCGCGAAACGCCGCGCGTTCGTCGGTGGCGCCCTCGGGCTCCTGGGGTTCCTGCCGTACCTCGCGCTCGTCCGGGCGGTCGGGCCGTTGCCGGACGCCGACCCCGGCGTCCTGTCGCGGGAGGTCGTGCGAAGAGTCGGTCCCGGCGGACTCCTGGTGCTCGACGACCTGCACTGGGTCGACGAGGGGACGCTCGACCTGATGAGCCGGCTCGTCGGCTCGGTGAGCGTCCTGGCCGCGGTGCGATCGACCGACGTGGCCGGCCGGCGGGTCATCCGGCGGCTCCGGGCGCTGGGGTGCGAGGTCGTCGACGTCGCGCCGTTGGGGGACGAGGCCGCGGCGCTGCTCGCTCGCGTGCGGTCCCCCCGACTCGGGCCGGAGGCCGTCCGGCAGGTCGTCGCCCGCGCCGGGGGCAATCCGCTGCTCATCGAGGAGCTCGCGCGCTCGGGCGTGACGACGAGCCTCCGGCTGGCCATCCGGCACCGGCTTCGCGGCCTGACCGGCCCCGCCCGGGGCCTGCTCGAGCTGCTCGCCGTCGCCGGCGAGCCGATCGAGGTTGCCGACGAGGCCGCGCGGCGGCGGCTGGCGTCGCTGGCCCTCGTCGAGACCGACGATCGCGGGACGGCGATCCGGCACGCCCTGATCGCGGAGGTCGTGATCGACGGCCTGGCGCCGGCGCGGATCGCCGCGCTGCACCGCGAGGCGGCCGCCCGGGTGCGCGACCGGCTGACGGCAGCCCGGCACCTCGTGACCGCCGGAGATCGTGCCGGGGCGCGGCGTGAAGCCCTGGCTGCGCTCGCCGACGCGCCGCCGGGACGGCACGCGGTCCTCGCCGGCATCGCCGCCGAGTGCGCCGACGGGCCCGATGCCGCGGCCGAGCAGCTCCAGGCGGCGGAGCGCCTGGTGACCGCCGGCTGGTTCCGGGAGGCGGAGCGAATCCTCGACCTGGCCCGCCCCGGGACGCCGATGCTGCGCGCTCGGGCCATGGCCGTGCGCGCTCACACCCGCTGGGGGCTGGGCGACGCCGAAGGGGCGGTCTCCGCGGCTGAGGACGGCCTCGCCGAGCTGGCCCAGCCGGCCGTGGACGCCGCCGGCGATCCGACGGCCCGCGACCTTCGCGCCCGCCTCCTCGTGGATCGCGCCTGGAGCGTGACGCTGCAGCGCAACGCGACGCGCGGCGTGCCGCTCGCTCGAGAGGCGCTCGCGGCGGCGACGGCCGCCGGACTGCCCACCGGGCCCGCCAACCGCGTCCTCGCGCTCGCGCTGTCGATCGCCGGCGCGCCGTTCGCCGAGACGATGCCCTACCTGGAGGCCGCGCTTGACCAGGCACGTGCGCACGGCGACGTCGCCGAGGAGCTGCTGTGCGGCAAGCTGGTCGTCGCCGGCCACGAGGGCGGCGGCGACGGCGCGGTCGGCCGCCAGCTCGGGGAGACATTCGTCGCCCGGGCCCGAGCCGCCGGGCTGGTCGCCTGGGAGCAGTCGATCCGCGCGACCTTGGTGTCGCTGGCGAACGGCCAGGGCCAGTACGCCCGCGCGCTCGCCGAGGGGACCGAGCTGCTGGCAGAGCCGCTCGAGGGCCGGACCCGGTCGCAGGCCGCGGGCTACCTCGCGATGGCCCTCGTCGACCTGGGCCGGCTGGACGAGGCGGCGTCGCTCATCGAGGCCGCCCTGGCCATCGCCCCCGACGACGTCGACGGCCGCCTGGACCTGCTGTGGGCCCAGGTCGAGCTCGCGCTCGCCGCCGGCGAGGCAAGCCGCGCCGATGCCCTGTCGACGGCCGTTCTCGAACGGTTCGGAGGAGCCGACTACTGCGACCTTCGCCACGTCCGCGTCAGCCAGGCGTGGGCGCGTCTCGAGCTGGGCCAGGACCCCGGGCCCCCGATCCCGGCGGTCCGGATGCACGCCCACGTCGAGGGGACGGTCCCCGAGAGCCGGGCGGTCGGGTTGCTGGCCAGGGCCGGCCGACCTGACGAGGGATCACCGAGCGAGGCGGCGAACCTGTTCGCCGCGGCCGCCGCGGCCCACGCGCCGTTCCATCGCCGCTCCGAGCTGCGCTGTCGATGGGCCCAGGGCGAGGCGCTGCGCCGAGCCGGCCGGCTCGACGACGCCGTTGCGACGCTGCTGGCAGCCGAGCGGGTCGCGGCCGAGCTCGGGATGGTCCCGCTGCTGGGCCGGATCCGGCGCTCCCTGCGCCTCGCGGGCGAGCGGCGGTCGGCGCCGCGCGGCGAGGCGGGCCGTATCACGGCACGTGAGCGGGAGGTCCTCGACCTCGTCGCGACGGGCCTCACGAACGCCCAGATCGGGGCCCGTCTCGGGATCGGACGGCCGACCGTCGCCCGGATCGTCGCGAACGCCGCGGCCAAGCTCGGCACGACCTCGCGCGCGCAGACGGCCGCACGGGCCCTCGACGTCGCCTGACCACGATGCGCCCGCTCGTCGTCGTCGACGACCCGGATGGCCCCGCCGCCCGCCTCGATGCTGCCCTCGTGCCATGGCTCGACGCCGGGTGGCACGTCGCGGCGCGCTGGACGGCGCCGCGACCCGGCGAGCGACTCCTGTGCACGGGTGCGATCGAGTCGCCCGACGACGCGCGGCGGGCGCTGCTGGCCGCGGTCGCCGGTGCCGGCCTGGTCGTCGCCGCGACCGCCGATCGAGCGATCGTCGACCAGTTCCTCGATGAGCTGCGGCGCCTCGGCCCGGTCGAGCACGTCACGCCCGGTGCGCGGCTCCGGGCGCGGCTCGACGCGGAACAGCGCCGGCTGCTCGGCCTGCTGGCCGAGGGACTGACGCTCGGCGAGGCCGCCGCCCAACTCGGCCTGTCGCGCCGGACCGCTGACCGGCGCCTGGCGGCGGCGCGGCGTGTCCTCGGCGTGTCGACGACGGCCGAGGCGATCGTTGCCTCGCGAACGTGACCCGCCGGGGATCGGCGGCCCGGGGGTCAGGCGGCCGGCGGCCAGTCCGCCTCGAAGATGTACTCGAGCCCGTCGATCTCGTCGATCTGCTCGCCGACCCGGCGGAATCCGAGCTGCCCGATGAGCCCGAGCGACGGCGCATTGTCCGGCGAGACCGAGGCGATGAACCGGCGGATTCCATGGCTGCGAAGGGCCCAGTCCAAGAGCGCCCGGACGGCCTCGATCGCGTAGCCCCGCCGCCGGTAGGTCGGATCGACCGAGTAGCCGACCTCGAGCCGCCGCTCGGGGTCAGGTGGGCCGTGGAAGCCGATCGAGCCGATGACGTGGCGCGCTCCACTCGGGTCGGTCAGCACGATCGCCCGCCCCAGCCACGGCTGGATCGAGGGATCGGCTCGAAGCTGCGCCAGCCGGTACTGCAGGAAGTCGTCGAGCTGGACGGGCAGCCAGGCCGTGACCGAGGCCTCGATCTCGCGCTCGGCCGCGGCGAGGTCCCCCCGCGCCAGGGCTTCCATGAACGGGACGGTCATCGTCTCGAGGGTCAGACGAGCCGTCCGGATCGGCGCGGTCTCGTCAGCTGCCACGCGCCTGGCGATGGGACAGGAATTCCAGCAGATCGAGCCGCGTCACGACCCCGGCCGCCCGGCCATGCCGGGCCACGACGATCCCGGGCGCGCCCTTCGATAGCAGCGCGAACGCCTCATCGACGGTCGACTCGAGGTCGATCGTCGGCAGCGGCGGGTCCATGACCTCGCCGACGGTCCGCCCGACCACCGCCGGATCGCGATACGCCCGGTCGAGCAGGCCCTTCTCGCTGACCGAGCCGACGATGCCCTCGATCGCGTCACCCTCGGGCTGCTCGGAGACCGGCAGCTGGCTGATGCCGTACAGCTGGAGCACGTCGATCGCCGCGCCGACATGGTCGGTCGTCCTGGCGAGCACGACGTCGGGCAGCTCCGGCCGGTCATGGTGGGCCCGCAGCAGCTCCCCGACCCGGACCACCGCGCCGGTCGTGGGCAGGAGCCCGTTGGCCCGCAGCCACTCGTCGTTGTAGAGCTTCGACAGGTAGTTGCGACCGCCATCGGGCAGGATGACGACGAGCACGGCGCCCGGCGCGGCGTGGGGCATCTCGCGCATCATCCGGGCGGCCTCGTCGAGGGCGGCGACCATCGCGGTGCCCGACGACTCCCCGGCCAGGATCCCCTCCTCGCGGGTGATCCGTCGGGCCATCGCGAACGCGTCGCGATCGGAGACGCGAACCCAACGATCGACCACCGTCGGGTCATGGGTCCCGGGGAAGAAGTCCTCGCCGACCCCTTCGGTCAGGTACGGCCGGGCCGTGTCGCCCGACAGGACCGAGCCCTCGGGATCGGCGCCGACGACGACGATGTCGGGGTTCCGGGCCCGCAGGAAATGGGCCGTCCCGGAGATCGTGCCGCCGGTCCCGACGCTCGCCACGAAGTGCGTGATCCGACCCTCGGTCTGGGCCCAGATCTCCGGACCGGTCGTCCGCTCGTGGGCGGCCGGGTTCTCCATGTTCCAGTACTGGTCCGGCTTGAACGCCCCCGGGATGTCGCGCGCCAGCCGTGCCGCCACCGAGTAGTAGCTCTCGGGCGACTCCGGCTCGACGGCCGTCGGGCAGATGACGACCTCGGCTCCGTACGCGCGCAGGAGCGCCCGCTTCTCGTCGGACTGCTTGTCCGGCATGACGAAGATGCAGCGGTAGCCCTTGAGCGCTGCCGCGATCGCGAGCCCATGACCGGTGTTGCCGGACGTCGGCTCGACGATCGTCCCGCCGGGCCGCAGGAGCCCGGCCCGCTCGGCCGCCTCGATCATCGGCAGGGCGATCCGATCCTTGACCGATCCGCCCGGGTTGAGGGCCTCGATCTTGGCGAGGATCGTCGGCTGCCGGTCAGCCGGGCCGAGGCCGCGCGTGATCCGGCTCAGCCGGACGAGCGGCGTGTTGCCCACCAGGTCGAGGATCGATTCGGCGTACTGCATCAGTCGTCGTGCACCAACGGCCCAGGCCCGAGCAGGAGCCACGTCATCCACTTCCGGAGCCGCCGCGGGTGCCCGGGCGGATCGACGGTCTTCGGCCAGAGCTCCTCGACGATCGGGCCCATCAGCCCCTCCAGCGACTCGGTCGCGGCCTTGGCGAGCTGCAGCTCGGCTCGCGAGTTCGGCTCGGGCGGGTGGCCCGGCCAGGCCTCGCCGACCAGCTCGGGGATCGTCGTCAGCGGCAGGATCCGGGTCATCAGGCGCTTGCCGAGGTAGAGCTCCTCGGTCCCGACCATGACCAGCGGCAGCAGCGGGGCGCCCGTCCGGATCGAGATCAGGGCCGCGCCGGGGCGGAAAGGACTGAGCCGACCCTTCGGGCCGTTGACGGTGCCCTCCGGCATCTGGACGAAGATCGCGCCGTTGTCGAGCACGGCCTTGGCGGATCGGACGTGCTGCTCGATCCCGACCCCGCCGCGCCAAACGGGAAGCATCCCGCCCAGGCGACGGATGAGGGCCTCGCGCCACCCGGCGGTGAACGCGGCGGCCGCGCTGCCGAGGAACCACGTCCGCGGCTCGACCGGCAGGGCCTCGAGGATCAGGATCGGGTCGATCCAGCCGCGATGCGCCGCCGAGACCAGGATGTAGCCACCGCCCGCCGGGACGTGCTCGCGGCCCGAGGTCTGGAGCTTGATCCGGAACAGGCCGAAGCACAGGAAGCGGTAGACGAGGCGCGACAGCCGGTACAGCAGCGAGGCCCTCGCCTCCGGCAACCGGCCGAGCCATTCGAGGCCCTCGCGCGCGTCGCCGCGCGAGGCCGCCAGCGCCTGCGGCCGGACGCGCGGGACGGGCCGCTTGCGGCGGGCCGGCCTGGTCGCGACCGATTCCGTCTCGGGGCTCAGGTCAGGGGCTCCGGCGGCTGCCGAGGCTGGTCGCGACCGGCTTCGGCCTCGACCGCATCCGCCACGTCGGCCACGTCGTCTTCGCCGATCGGCTCGTCGGCCTCGCCCTCCGTGTCCTCGTCCCACTCCCCCTCGTCATCGTCCTCCCAGCCTTCCTCGTCCTCGTCGGCCCGGTCGATCTCGTGGACCTCGACGGGCTCCCCGACTCGGGCGCGCCACACCAGCAGGACGATACCGAGGGCGACGAACGCGGCGCCGAACAGCTGGGCGGTCGGGATGCCGCCGAGGCGCCAGACGATGCTGTCGGTCCGCAGGAACTCGGTCAGGAACCGGACCCCGCCCATCCAGATCATCAGGATCGGGAACAGCATGCCGACCTTCAGCCAGGCTGGCGGGCGCCGCGAGATCCACAGGACGAAGGCCAGCCCCAGCGTCGCCGACAGCGACTCGTAGAGGAAGAGCGGGTGGAAGTCCGTCGAGGCCAGCGGGAACGTCGTGCACGGGTACTCCACGACGCGGTGCGCGCAATCGATCGCGAGGCCCCACGGCAGCGTCGTCGGGGTGCCATAGAGCTCCTGGTTGAAGAAGTTGCCCCAGCGCGCGATGGCCTGGAACGCGAACAGCGCGGCCGTCAGCACGTCGCCCCAGATCCAGATCGAAACCCGGTAGTGGCGGGCCAGGAGCAGGAAGGCGATCGCCCCGGTGATAAACCCGCCGAAGACCCCGAGACCGCTGTACGGCGGAAGGAAGATCTTGATCGGATCGTCGGCGTAGAGGTGCCACTGGTCGATGACGTGGTACAGCCGGCCGCCGATCAGCGCGGCGACGGCGACGATGATCAGGCCGTTCCCGACCAGGTCGCCGTTCTGCCCGAACCGTTTCGCCTGGCGGACCAGCAGCAGGTAGGCCGCCGCCAGGCCGGACGCGTAGGCGATGCCGTACCAGTAGACGGGAAGCGGGCCGAGCTGGATCGCGACCGGGCTCGGGGTCCAATCGATCATCGCGGCGGAGTGTACGCGGCGGCCGGTAGACTGGCCGCCGTGCTGACACCGTGGCGGCCCCGGCGCCGCCCCGCCTGATGGCCGAGTTCCAGTGGTGGCTCCTGATCGTCGGCCTCGTCGCCGGCGGCGGACTCGTCGCGGCGCTCTACATGGATGCGCGTCGTCGCGAGGAGGACGTCGACGAGGAGGAGCTGCGGGCCGAGGCGACGTGGATCGCGGCACGCCTCTCGCCCCTCGCCGGCGAGCTCGACGGGCGGACGGTCGAGGCGGTGCTGCGAGCGCACCGCGAGTACCTGGCCCTGCCCGCTCCGGATCGTCTCGAGGTGGTCGTCGAGCCCGACGCGGCTGGCGCTGCCGTCACGGCGACCGACGCCCGATGGATCCCGGTTGACGGGGACGACCCACCGGCGCGCGCCGGGCGCGCCTCAGACGGCCACGCCGATCGCGTTGCCGACGACGTAGGTCACGGCCGCGGCCGCGGCGCCGATCAGGACCTGGCGACCGCCCGAGTACAGCAGCCCGCGGCCGGTCAGGAGGCTGACGCCGGCGCCGACCGCGAACAGCGCGGCGATCGATAGCCCGATCGAGGCGATGAACGGGACCGAACCGGTCCCGAGGAGATACGGCACGACCGGGATCGCGGCCCCGAGCGCGAAGGCGACGAACGACCCGGTCGCGGCGCCCCACGGCGAGCCGAGCTCGTCGGGGTCGAGGCCCAGCTCCTCGCGAACGAGCGTGTCGAGGGCGTGGTCCGGGTCCTTGAACATCCGCTTCGCGATCGCGGCCGCCTCGTCCTCGGTGAAGCCCTTGGCCCGGTAGACGCCGGCCAGCTCGGCCTCCTCCTCCTGGGGCATGGCCTCGAGCTCGGCCCGCTCGAGCTCGATCTGGCGCTCGAAGAGCTCGCGCTGCGACTGCATCGAGATGTACTCGCCGGCGGCCATCGAGAAGGCCCCGGCGAGGAGGCCCGCGATCCCGGCGAGGAGCACGAACGAGCCCTCGCCGCCGGATGCGCCGGCGACGCCCATGACCAGGGCCATGTTGGAGACGAGACCGTCGGACACGCCGAAGATGACCGCGCGGAGGGTGCCGGAGCGGCCCGCGCGGTGCCACTTCTCGCCGGCGAGGATCTCCTCGGGACTGCGGGCGTCGGTCCGCTGCGCGCGGCCGGTCGTCGGCCGGGCCGCGGCGCCGCTGAGGCGCTTCCAGATCTCGGCGTGCTCGCGCTCGTCGGCCGCGATCCCCTCGACCTCCGGCGCCGCCTGGGCGGTGTACAGCGCCTCCTCGTCGCCCTCGAGGGCCTGGACGAGGTCGCGAACGGCGTGCGTCCCGAACAGCTTCGCCAGCCCGACGATCGTCCGCACCCGGAGGCGCGGTCGCGGATCGGGCTCGGGCACGCCTGCGCCGAGCTCGCGGAGCTTGGCGGCCCAGACCTCGGCGTGGCGGCGCTCGTTGCCGGCGATCGTCCGGAACGCCTCGGCGCGTCGAGGGTCCTTCTCGATCCCGGCCAACGCGTCGTACAGCGCGATCGCGTCGCGCTCCAGCTTGAGGTTGGCGAGGCTCTGCTCGACGTTGATCGGCGCCATCGGGGCCGAATCCTAGCCGCCTACAATCGCGCCGGTGCCGGATCCGTCCGCGTCAGACGCCCCCGCCGCGCTCCCGAGGCTGCGCTGGTTCGGCGCGGCCGATGTCCGGGCTGCGATGCCACCGATCGAGGAGCGCCTGCGGCTGGCCGAGGTCACGATGACCGCCCTGGCCCGGCCCGGGGCCTCGCAGCTGCCGCCGAAGATCGCGATCCACCCGCGCCCGCCGGATTCATTCGTCCATGCCATGCCGGCGCACCTCCGGGCGGACGATCCGGGGGCCGACCTGGTGGGCATGAAGTGGGTCGCGGGCTACGCCTCGAACACCGCCCTGGGCCTGCCGGGGATCAGCGCGGTCGTCGTCCTGAACGATCCAGCGACGGGCGTCCCGGTCGCGATGCTCGACGGCGGGCCGATCACCGCCGAGCGCACCGCGGCCGTCTCGGGGCTGGCGATTCGCCGCTTCGGGCCGGCGGCGGCAGCCGGCCTCGAGGTCGCCGTGATCGGGGCCGGCGTCCAGGGACACTCGCACCTGCCCGTTCTCGCCCACGTCCTGCCGGGCCTGCGCCTGCGGCTGTTCGACCGGACGCCGGATCGGGCGAATGCGCTCGCGGCCGCAGCCCGCGCGACGCCCGGTGTGGTGGCCGTGTCCGTGTTCCCGACGGCACGCGCGGCGGTCGAGGGCGCGGCGGTCGTGGTCAGCGCGGCGTCGTTCGGGCCGAGGTCGGAGGCGCAGTCGATGACGAACGCATGGCTCCGCCCGGACGCCACGGTCGTCCCGATCGACTACGCGACCTACTGCGCGGCCGAGGTCGCGCGGGAGGCGGCCCTGTTCCTGGTCGACCAGCGCGAGCAGTACCTCTACAACCGCGATGCCGGTAACTTCGACGGCTACCCCGACCCGGGTGCCACCATCGGCGAGGCGATCCTGGCCGGCACGCCCCGCCCGGCCGGGCGCGTGGTCGTCGCCCACCTCGGCGTCGGGCTGGCCGACCTCGTCTTCGCCGACGCGATCGTCCGCGCCGCCGTCGGCGCCGGTCGCGGCACGATCCTGGAGCGCTAGGCGCGCGCCCGTGCGAATCGCGCTGCGGGTCGTCAAGGCGGCGCTCGTCGGCCTCGTGATCGTGACCCTCATCGTCGTCGGCGTGGTCGGCGAGCTGACGGCCCGCGGCCGGGCCCAGACGAGCGGAACGGTGCACGTCACCGGGCTCCATGCGGCGGTCGACGTCCAGCGCGACGCGAGCGGCATCGTCCAGATCACGGCCAACGACGCGCACGACCTGTTCCTGGCCCAGGGCTACGTCCACGCCCAGGAGCGGATGTGGCAGATGGAGCTCTCGCGGCGGATCGGCACGGGGCGCCTGTCGGAGCTGTTCGGCAAGGGCCAGCTCGACACCGACCGCTACATCCGGACGCTCGGCTGGCGAGCGGCCGCCGAGCGCGACCTCGGCGCGCTGTCGCCGGACACGGTGGCCGCCCTCGAGGCATACGCCGCCGGCGTCAACGCCTGGATCGATGACCACCGCGGCCGCCTCCCGGCGGCCTTCGCCGTGGCCGGCCTGCTGGCCGGTACGGGCGGGCTGGGGGGTTTCGAGCTCGAGCCCTGGACCCCGCTCGACACCGCCACCTGGCAGAAAGTCCAGGCCTGGTCGCTCGGGGGCAACGCCGACGTCGAGATCTTCCGGCTGCTGGCCGACAAGCGACTGGGCGACCATCGACGGACCAACGAGCTGTTCCCGGCGTACCGGGATTCGGCTCCCGTCATCACCCCGCGCCTGTCCCTGCCGGCTGGGATCACCGGGCGGGCCGAGCCCGTGCGGCGGGCGGCCGATCCGGTGCTCTCGGCCGACCAGGCGAGCAGCCTCGCCGCGCTGGCCCGGGCCGGCGGTCGGATCGGCAGCCTGGCCGGCTTCGATGCCGGTGGCGGCCTCGTCGGCGATCACGGCGTCGGGTCGAACAACTGGGTCGCCTCGGGCGACCACACCCTGAGCGGCAAGCCGATCCTGGCGAACGACCCGCACCTCGGCTTCGCGATGCCCTCGATCTGGATCGTCAACGGACTGCACTGCCGGGTGCCGTCCGCGACCTGCCCGTGGGATGTCGTCGGCGTCTCGTTCCCGGGCGCGCCGGCGGTGATCATCGGGCACAACGAGCGGATTGCATGGGGCGCGACGAACGTCGGACCGGATACCCAGGACCTGTACCTCGAGACGGTCGACCCGGCCGACCCGACGCGCTACCTGTACCGCGGCGAATCCCGCCCGTTCGACGTGCGCCGCGAGACGATCCGGGTTGCCGGGGGCGAAGACGTCGTCATCGAGGTCCGCTCGACGCACCACGGGCCGGTGCTGTCGGACGTCGAGAAGCAGCTGGCCGACGGCCCGGTCCTGTCGCTCGCCTGGGCGGCGACGAAGGAGCCCGACCGGACGCTCGACGCGATCTTCCAGGTCAACGTCGCCGGCTCGTTCGACGAGTTCCGGGCGGCCCTCGGGGCCTTTGCCGCGCCGAGCCAGAACTTCATCTACGCCGACGTCGACGGCCACATCGGCTACGTCCTGCCCGGTCGCCTGCCGATCCGTGCGGGGCTGGAGGGTGAGCGCGTCCGCGACGGCGCCTCCGGCGACCAGGAGTGGACCGGCTGGATCCCGAGCGACCAGCTGCCGTGGCAGCTCGACCCGCCATCCGGGCGGATCGTGACCGCCAACAACCGGCCGGTCGATGATGACTACCCGTACTGGATCGGCCCCGAGGCAGAGTTCGACCCCGGCTACCGATCGGCCCGGATCGATGCCCTGCTCAGCGGTCAGCTGGCGGCCGCGCCGCTGACGGTGGACGCCGTTCGAGAGATGCAGCTCGATTCGTACGTGCTCCGGGCCGACGAGACCATCCCTGGGCTGGTCGCGCTCATGCCCTCGCCGGTGACCGCGGACGGCCAGGCGGTCCTGGCGATGATCGAAGCCTGGGACCGGACGTGCGGCGTCGAGTCGGCCGGCTGCGCGGCGTACATGGCCCTGGAGCTCGAGCTGCAGCGGGCGATCTTCGACGACGAGCTGGGGCCGCTGGCGCGGGACTACGTCGGCGCACCGCCGTCATGGGTCAAGCTGATCGAGCTGCTCGACGATCGCGGTGCCGCGTGGTGGAACGACACCGCGACGCCCGATCTCGACGATCCCGGGCCGATTCTCGTGCGGGCGCTCGATCGGGCCGGGGCCGAGCTGCGGGCGGCGCTGGGCGAGCCGTCCGCCTGGCGCTGGGGTCGACTCCACCGGGTGACGTTCCGGGAATCGACGCTCGGCGGCTCGGGGATCGGGATCCTGGAGTGGTACTTCAACGCTGCAACGCGCGAGGTCAGCGGCGCCAACGGCACCGTCAACAACAACTACTACCGCTTCTCGCGGGCGTATCCCGACCCCTACGATCCCCGGTACGAGCCGGTGGCGTTCGATCGCGTCTTCGAGGCCAGCAACGGCCCGTCAGTGCGATTCACGATCGACATGGCCGACCTCGACGGCGCCGGCATGACGATCACGACCGGCCAGAGTGGCAACCCATTCGACGCCCACTACGGCGACCTGATCGACACCTGGGTGAGCGGCGGCACGCTGACCGTGCCCTTCACGCCGAGCCGGATCGCCCAGGCCACGACCGCAACGCTGACGCTCTCACCACCGTAGTCGCGGGCCCAAGTCGATGGGTGCCGGGGCGCCGTTGCCGCGGCGCGTCGAGTGGGCCCGCGGTCGCCGGACCGCATTCATCTCTCCCTCGATGCGTGTGGAGACATGGCGAGGCCGGCACGGAGAGCCACGGGTTACGGGCCATCCCATGCACCCATGCGCATCGCCGCGGAGATGCGAAATCACCCCGGCCCGGCGTGGGCGCCGCGCGCCTCGCGACCGGAGGCGGTTTCCGGACCTAGGTTGCTCGGGACCAGACGAGCCCCGGCTGTCGGTCAGCCCGTCCGTCCCGAGGCCGTCACTCGTTGACCGGCAGCGGACCCTCCGGGACCTCGATGAGCACGCGGCCGTCCTCGATCACGACCGGGTACGCCGCGAGCGGCAGGTCGGCCGGTGGGTCGAGGGCTTCGCCGTTTGCGAGGTCGAAGCGCGACAGGTGGAGGGCGCACGTCAGCGTGCCGGCCGGGGTGCCCGACGGCCCCGCGGAGCCGTTGCCCGTCAGGAAGCCCTTGTCGAGCTCGAAGTACTCGTGGGTGCAGATGCCCTGGTAGGCCCGGATCTCGTCGGTGTGGACGACGACCACTGGGTCGGCGCCGTCCGCCCAGGCCATCTTGATCGTGCCCGGCGGCACCTCATCGACGGCCAGGAGGTCGATGCGGCGGGTCATGGATCGGCCGGCTCAGGCGGCCGAGGCCTGCCCTCGCAGGCCTGCGGCCCACTTCTCCTCGAGCAGGCCGCGCAGCTGCTCGCGCGCGGCGTCGAGCGGCACCTGGGCGACGACGGGCTCGAGGAAGCCGAGGACGACGAACTTGCGGGCCTCGTCGGGGTCGATGCCGCGGCTCTCGAGGTAGAACAGTTGCGCCGGGTCGATCGGGCCGACCGACGACGAGTGCGCGGCGCGGCGGCAGTCCGGCTGGTCGATCTCGAGCGACGGGATCGCGACCGCCCGGGCGGCCTTCGACAGGTTCATCCCGAACTCACCGAGGAACGAGTCCGTGCCGACGGCCGATCTCTCGATCGTGATCATGCCCTTCATGAACGACCGCGACCGATCGAGGAGGACGCCCTTCGAGAGCAGGGTGCCGGTCGTGTCCCGGCCGAGGTGCCGGGTGTACGAGGTCAGGTCGAACAGCTGCTCCTCGTCCGCGAACACGATCTCGACCTGCTCGACGGTGCCGCGGTCGCCCTCCAGGCGGTTGTCGACCCTCGAGCGGACCAGGCGTCCGCCAAGCTGCGCGAGCGCCCAGCGGAGCGTCGCCGCCTCGCCAACCCGGGCGTACCGATGGTGGAACGCCACCTGGTCCGGGCCGAGCTCCTGGAGGGAGGCCATCGCGAGATGGGCCTCGCGGCCCAGCAGGACCTCGGTCGTGCCGTGGAACAGGCCCTGGGGGACCGTCTCGCCCGCCGCGCACTCCACCGCCGGCCCGGACGGCAGCTGCGCCTCGACGAGCGCGGCCGACGCCCCGGGGCCGAGCTTGAGGATGGTTCGGGTGATCAGCGCGCGCTCCGGGTTCGACGACCGCCAGCGAAGCAGGATCGGCCGCTCCAGCCGCACGCCGTCGGGCACCGTGACGCGGACACCCTGGCTCCAGAAGCCGCGCGCCAGCATCGCCAGCTTTTCGTCGTCCGGCAGCGTGCCGGCATCCACGAGGTCCGCCCGAAGGCCGTCGGGGTCTCGCTCCAGGGCCGCGCCGAAGGTCTCGATCACGACGCCGGCCGCGGCCGCCGCCGGCTCGATCGAGGCCTCGAGCACGCGGTCCTCGGCCAGGTCGATGAGGGCGGCGACGTCCTCGAGGCCATCCACCGGCTGCGCCATCGCCGCCGCCGTCGTCGCGTACGGTCGGACGGACTCGAGGCTCGCGGCCCGGAGGTCGAGGTACTGGGTGTAGAGCTGGTTGGGCTCGATCGGGAGGCGCTCGAACGCCGCCGCCGCCGCCCGCCGTTCGGCGCGCAGCCAGTCCGGCTCGGCGCGCTCGGTCGAGAGGGTCTCGGCGAGCTCGGCCGTCCCGAACGAGAAGGGCAGGTCGGCGGGCGCGCGGCGGCGCGGCCGAGAGGTCGTGGGGTTCGTGATCGTCACGCTCGGAGCGTAGCCGAGACCGCGGAACCGGGCCGTACCGGAAGGGGCTTGCGGCGGCTCACCGCGGTCCGCGCGCCCCGCCAGCGAGGCGTCTGCAACGACGCGACGCCCGGCGTTGACGCGCGGCACGGTCTCCGCCGGGCTATCGTGTTGGTGCTCGAAGGAGCCGCGAACATCTAGTGATCTGACCGTTGTTTACACCGGTTGGAGCAGCTAGTGATCGGGCTCCTTCGGGCCTTTTTTCGTGTCTCGCCCACCGCGTTTCCGCCAATCCGTTACCGATGGGCTCGCCCCACCGCGTTTTCGTCAGATTCTCGTGAGGTGAGCGTTCGGCAACGCTCCGCCCCATTGGGGTGTGAGTCTCCGTAGGAACTCATCCCGTCCCACGCTCACACCGGGATGAAATCGGCGCCAAGGGCGGGCAGCGGTCCCCGGAACCGCCCGTTTCGGTGCCTAACGCTCTGGGGGAGAGAATCTGGCGCGAAAGCCGAGCGCGGTCGCGCCGCCCAGTCCCGCCCGACCGTGCCCGACCGCCGTTTCCCGCCGCCTCCGGTGACGCCCGACGAGAGCCGTCAGCCGAGCGAGCCCTCCATCTCGAGCTTCACGAGGCGGTTGAACTCGATGGCGTACTCCATCGGGAGCTCCTTCGTGAAGACCTCGAGGAAGCCCTGGATGACGAGGTTCTGGGCCTCGTTCTCGGTCAGGCCGCGGCTCATCAGGTAGAAGATCTGGTCGGCGCTGATCTTCCCGACGGTGGCCTCGTGGGTCATCGTCGTGTCGTCTTCCTGGATGTCGATGTACGGATAGGTGTCGCTGCGGCTCTGGTCGTCGAGCATCAGGGCGTCGCAGCGGACGGAGGCCACGACG
Organism: Candidatus Limnocylindrales bacterium; assembly: GCA_052038965.1. Lineage (GTDB taxonomy): Bacteria > Chloroflexota > Limnocylindria > Limnocylindrales > CSP1-4 > UBA5189. The sequence continues at coordinate 26,045 of JBQGDI010000012.1, forward strand.
CCGGTCGCGCCCGGCGAGACCTTGAGGTGGCCGCGGTACGTCGCCCGCCCGCCGTCCTTCGAAACCGACTTCGACACGATCCGCGACTTCGTGTCCGGCGCGAGATGGATGGCCTTGGCACCGGTGTCCTGGTGCTGGCCCCGGCCGGCCACAGC
>JBQGDI010000013.1:0-18218 GCA_052038965.1 Candidatus Limnocylindrales bacterium
CGTGCGTGGCCGTGACGCGAAGCCCGAGGAGCTTGCACCGAAGCCGCGCCAGCCCCGTGCCCTCAGCCCGCGCCAGCTGGCGATTCGCAAGCGAGAGCAGCAGATCGAGAAAGTGCTCAACGAGCTCGGCGCCGGACCGGCGTCGGCGATCAAGAAGATCGAGCTCGAGGATGATGAGAAGCTCGTCACCATCCGGGCGGCGATCGCGCGCCAGATCAAGGCCGCCGGCAGCAGCGTGAATCTCGGCGTCCGAAACGGCGGCATCTACCTGAGTCGCGGCCCGATCCCCGGCGCCCGCGGCGGTCGCCGACCGAAGCGCGCCTCGTAGCAGCACCGGCGGCGGGCGCCGTCGGAGGATTCAGGCGGGGGCATGCGCTCCCGAGCGCGGCTCCGCCACGCGGCTCCCCGACATGGGTCGGTGGCGATAGAACTCGAGCCGCTCCGGTGGCCGTGGGGTGTTGCCGGCAATGATGTCGGCAGCCTTCTCGGCGACCATCATCACCGGGGCGTAGATGTTCGCGTTGGTGATGCGCGGGAAGACCGAGGCATCCACGATCCGTAGCCCGTCGAGCCCGTGGACGCGCATCGTCGCGGGGTCGACCACGGCCATCGCGTCGAGGCCCATCTTCGCGGTGCACGACGGGTGGAGGGCCGTCTCGGCGTCGCTGGCCACCCAGGCGAGAATCTCGTCGTCGGTCGTGACGCCCGGACCCGGCGCCAGCTCGCCGTCGTCGAACGGCTCGAATGCCGGTTGGGCGAGGATCCGACGCGCGACCGCGATGGCCTCGAGCCATTCGCGGCGATCTCGCTCGGTCGAGACGTAGTTGAAGACCAGGGCCGGGTGTCGGACCGGATCGGTCGACCGGATCCGGACGCTGCCGACCGCATCGGAGTACATCGGCCCGACATGGACCTGGTAGCCGTGGCCGCCCCGCGGTGCCGAGCCGTCGTAGCGGATCGCCAGCGGCAGGAAGTGGAACATCAGGTTCGGGTAGCTGACATCGTCATCGCCGCGGGCGAACCCGCCGGCCTCGAAGTGATTCGTCGCGCCCGGCCCGCGGCGGAGGAACAGCCACTGGGCTCCGATCCACGGCCGTCGCCACCGCTGGGTCGCGTGTGGCTGCATCGACACCGGCGCGGCGCTGGCGTGCTGGACATAGACCTCGAGATGGTCCTGGAGGTTCGCGCCGACTCCCGGCAGGTCAACGACGACGTCGATGGCGTGCTCCCGCAGCAGGGCAGCCGGCCCCACGCCTGACAGCTGCAGCAGCTGCGGCGAGTTGATCGCACCGCCACTCAGGATGACCTCGCCGGCAGCGACGCTCCGGGCCGTGCCGCCGACCGGTGCGCCCTCGCTCGTCAGGTATTCGACGCCGACCGCCCGCCGCCCCTCGAACAGGACGCGGGTCACGAACGTCGACGTGCGAATGACGAGGTTCCGGCGGCTCCGAACCGGACGGAGGTACGCCGTCGCCGCGGAATGCCGGCGGCCCCGGTGGATGTTCCGGTCGAATGGAGCGAAGCCCTCCTGACGGTAGCCGTTGACGTCGTCGGTCAGGGAGAAGCCGGCCTGCTGGACGGCCTCGAAGAACGCCCCGAACAGTGGCGACGTCGCTGGCCCGCGCTCCAGGACGAGCGGGCCGTCGCGTCCCCGCCACGGATCGTCCGGCGCGGCGGCGAGACACGTCTCGAGGCGCTTGAAGTACGGGAGGCAATGCGCGTAGCCCCACTCGGCCATGCCGGGTGCCGCGGCCCAACCCTCGTAGTCCAGCGGGTTGCCGCGCTGGAAGATCATGCCGTTGATCGAGGACGAGCCGCCGAGCACCCGACCTCGGGCGTGGTAGATCCGGCGGCCACCCAGGAACGGCTCCGGCTCCGACTGGTAGCCCCAGTCGTAGAGGCGGCTGCCGATCGGGAACGTCAGCGCCGCGGGCATGTGGAGGAAGACGTCGAAGCGCCAGTCCCGCCGCCCGGCCTCGAGCACCAGGACCCGGGTGCCGGGATCCTCGCTGAGCCGGTTGGCGAGGACGCAGCCGGCCGAACCGCCGCCGACGATGACGACGTCGAAGTGCTCCTCGGGCATCACGCCCGATGCTACTCGATGGGCCTGACCGTCAGCCGGTGCCGCCCCCGCCCGGCAGCGTCGGCGACGATCCGGTAGGCGAGCTCGCGAGGGCGTCCGTCGGCATGGTTGAAGCGCAGCGTCGAGGCCAGCGAGCCGCCCGCGCGGAACTCGTCCCAGAGGCGGGCGATATCGTCTCGAACGGTCGGATCGGCGGGGTTGCTGAAGTCCTCGATTCGGTGGCCGATCATCCGGCGTGCCGGTAGCTCGGCGATCCTCGCCAGGGCCGGGCTGACCTCGACGAACCGCCGCTCGTCATCCAGGATCGCCCAGGCCGGGCTCGCCTCCAGCTCCTGCGCCGTGCCGACGGCGTCGGGGAGTCCCACGGCCGCGGTCCGGAAGGCGTACCAGACGATCGGTCCGTCGCCATGCCGGGCGAGCTCGGCCTGGGGGATCACCACCGCGGCGGGATAGCGCTCGCGGATCGCTCGCTGGAGGGCCTCCGGGTCCCGCGGCTCGGACAGGCCGGCGAGCGCCTCCTGGGCGAATTCGGCGAAGGCCTGGTCGCGGGACGGAAAGGCGTGGATCCGGACGTCCACCGCGCCAGCATAGGGGCGGCTGTCACGCGCCCTGTCACGCGCTCCGGGGGTGTCCGTCCGGCCACACTCAGCTCGTGGGCCGGCCGGGCAGGCGGGCCTCGAACCGGGCGCCGCCGGCAGTCGATCGCCCGACGACGATCGAGCCGCCGTGTCGCTCGGCGATCCAGCGCGCGATCGCCAGGCCGAGGCCGGTCCCGCCCGGCGGCGCGCCCGGGGCGCGCCCGAAGCGATCGAAGATCCGCTCGACATCCTCCGGCCGGACGCCGGGTCCGGCGTCCTCGACCGCGACGGTCGCCGTCGCACCGCCCCGAATCACGAGCCGGACCTCCGCGTCCGGCGGGCTGTGCCGGATGGCGTTGTCGAGCAGGATCATGACGAGCTGGCGCAGCCGCACGGGGTCGCCGACCGCCGGCGTGGGCTCCGGGTCGACCAGCAGCCGAACGCCGCGGGCCGCGGCGGGCTGGCCGAGCGCCGTCGCAGCCTCGGCGGCGACGTCGTCGAGGTTGAGGGCGACGCGCTCGAGGGTGATCGCGCCCGAGTCGGAGCGGGCGAGGAGCAGCAGGTCGTCGACGAGACCGGTCAGGTGGGCGACCTCCGCCTCGACGTCGGCGAGCGCGTCGCCGACCTCCCCGACCGGGCGCGCCGGGTTCCGCCGGAGATGCTCGACCGAGCTCCGGATGACGGTCAACGGCGTGCGCAGTTCGTGGCTCGCGTCGGCGGCGAACTCGCGCTGCCGTCGCAGCGCCGTCCGCTGCGCGGCGAGCGAGTCGCGGATCGGGACGAGCGCGCGCCGCGCGTACACGGCCCCGAATCCGACCGCCACGAGGACGACGACCAGGCCGCCGAGGACGAGGACGAGGACGAGGCTCTCGAGCGTTCGGACCTCCGCCGTCCGATCCTGGACGACCTGGACGAAGTAGCGTCCCTGGGCCGAGTCGGCGGGGACGGTGAGCTGCCGAACCGGGACCTCCAGTGTCTCGCCGGCGCGGAAGCTCTGGACCGTGATCGTCGCAAGGCGCACGTCCCGGCCTCGGGTGCCGGCGAGCTCGGCCGCAGCACGGTCCGGCAGGCCGCCGGGCATCGGCAGCTGGCGCGGTCCGACGGCGGTCCCGTCGGGGGTGATGAGGAGCGCGAACGTCCCGCCCGCGCCGAAGACGACCTCGTACGGAGAGCTGCCGCCGCCCGGGCGACCGCCCTCGATGAACCTCGCGATGTCTCGCGCCCGGTCGTCGAGGACGGCCATCCCGGACGCCTCGAGCGAACGCCCGACGCTGACGTACAGGGCAATGCCCAGCAGGACCAGGACGAGCAGCGTCGAACCGCCGCTCCAGGCCACGAGGCGCCAGCGCACGGACCGGACGAGTCGTCCGTCGGCGTCGGCGGCCGCACGGTCGGCCGGATCCGCGACCTCAGCCACCGGCCATCCGGTAGCCGACGCCGCGAACCGTCTCGATCTGTCGGCCCGCCTCGCCGAGCTTGGTCCTGAGGTAGTGAACGTACGCGTCGACGGCGTTCGGCGTGACGGCGACGGCGAACGGCCAGGCCTGGTCGAGCAGCTGGTCTCGGGTCAGCGACTGCCCGGGATGACGGAGGAGGCACTCGAGGAGCGAGAACTCGCGCGGGCTCAGATCGACGAGCCGGCCTTCGACCGTGACTCGGCGGGTCCGTTCGTCGAGCTGGATCTGCCCGGCCGCGAGGACCGGGTCGGCCCGGCGCCGGCCCGTCTCCGCGCGACGGCCGAGCGCCCGGAGGCGCGCGGCAAGCTCCTCGTAGGCGAACGGCTTCACGAGGTAGTCGTCGGCGCCGGCGTCGAGGCCCGCGACGCGGTCGTTGACGGTGTCGCGAGCGGTGAGCATCAGAACCGGCAGGTCGCGACCCATGCGCCGGAGCCCCTGCGCGACCTCGAGCCCGGACATCCGCGGCAGCCCCACGTCGAGGATGACGGCCTCGATGCCCCCGGTGGCCTCGGCGATCTCGAGCGCGGTCTCGCCGTCGGTCGCGGTCTCGACGACATGCCGGTCCTCCTCGAGCAGGCGGCGCAGGACACGAGCGAGCCGTTCGTCGTCCTCGACGAGGAGGATGTGCATCGGGCGGGAGTCTAGGCCGCCGTCCCGGAGTGGGCGAGCGAGATGAGGTCGGCGGCGGCGGAGATCGGGATCGCGAAGCCGAGCCCTTCGGCGCTCGTCGCGACGGCGGTGTTGATGCCGATGACCTCCCCGGCGGCGTTGAGCAGCGGGCCGCCGCTGTTGCCGGGGTTGATCGCGGCGTCGGTCTGGATCAGGCCGGCGAGGGTCGTCCGGCGCCCGGTCGCCGGGGCGGTCACCGTGATCTCGCGGTCGAGGCCGGCCACGCTGCCGCGGGTGACGGTCTCGGGGTAGGTCCCGAGCGGGCTGCCGATCGCGATCGCGGTCTGGCCAACCTTGATCGCGCTCGTCTCACCGATCGACGCGGCGGCGAGCCCGGTCGCGTCGATCTTCACGAGCGCGAGGTCGGTCTCGCTCGAGACCTTCACGATCGTGGCCGGGTACTCGCGCCCGTCGGCCAGGGCCACGGTCAGGCTCGCCGCGTCGGCCACGACGTGGCGGTTCGTCAGGATGTAGCCGTCGCCGGTGAGGATGACGCCGGAGCCGACGCCGCTCGTCGGGATCTCGAACGGCGAAAGGCCGCCACGGCTCATGCCCTCGGTCGTGATCGTGACGACCGATTCGCGCGCCGCGGCGACGACGGCCGTGATGTCGTCCCCGGAGGCGGTGGTCGTGGAGACCTGCGTGCCATTCGACGTCGGCGACGTGGCGGCGGGCGGCGCGCCCGTTCCCACCAGGAGGGCCGCCGTGCCCGCCGACGCGAGCGTCGCCGAGAGGAGGCTGGCGGCGAGGAGGCCGGCGAACCCCCGACCGCCCACTCGGGACGGTCGGGGGTCTGGCTGGCCCACCGAGATCTCGGGCCGGGGAGGAGGCGCCGGCTCGGGTTCGGTGCGAGGAGCGTTCAGCTGAGGTTCGCCGACCGACGATGGGATCGGGGCCGCCGGACCGTCCGTGTTCCGCTGCAGTTCCATGACAAGCATCGAAGGAGGAGCGCCTGAGATCTTCCTGAGAGGCTCGCCGGTTGACAGGTCGCGACGGCGGGGCGAGGCTGGAGTCGCCGGGCGAGCGCTCGGTTGACCATGGAGGCACGCCTGGGAAGCTCGACCCGACGCGCGTACCTCGCCGGCCTGGCGCTCGTCGGGATCGTCCTCGGCGGCGCTGTCCTCGCCGCTGTCGCGCTGCCGAGGCTCCTCGAACCGGGTAGCGGCGAGGAGGCCGCGAGCCCGACGGTCTCGCCCACCGCGATGGCCAAGGCGACGCCGTGGCCGGTCGGCACGCGCGGCGCCGCGTCGCCGCCCCGGCCGTCACCGAGTGGATCGGACCTGGAGACCGTGACGCTCGTCGGTGCCGGCGACATCGCCGATTGCGGGTCGGCCGGCGACGAGGCGACGGCGACCCTCCTCGACACCATCGCGGGAACCGTCTTCACGGCCGGCGACAACGCCTACGACGACGGGACACCGCGCCAGTTCGAGCGCTGCTACGACCCGAGCTGGGGGCGCCACCGCGACCGCACCCGGCCGGCGCCGGGCAACCACGACTACAACACGCCGGCTGCGGCCGGGTACTACGGCTACTTCGGGCCGGCAGCCGGAGACCCCTCGGAGGGCTGGTACGCCTTCGACCTCGGGGCGTGGCGGATCTACGCCCTCAACAGCAACTGCGCCGCGATCGGTGGCTGCGAGTCCGGCTCCGCGCAGGAGCGGTGGCTGCGGTCGGATCTCCCCGCGAACGCGCGCGCCTGCGTCCTCGCCTACTGGCACCACCCGCTGTTCAGCTCCGGCGAGCACGGGAACAACCCAGCCGTCCGACCGCTATTCCGTGCCCTGTACGACGCCGGCGCCGAGCTCGTGATCGGCGGGCACGATCACTCCTACGAGCGATTCGCAGCCCAGGCCCCCGACGGCGCCGCGGACTCCGACCGGGGGCTCGTCGAGATCGTGGTCGGGACGGGCGGCCGGAGCCTCCGCGGCTTCCCGTCGATCCGGCCGAACAGCCTCGTCCGGAACGCCGACACCCACGGCGTGCTGCGGCTCGACCTCGGTGCGACCGGCTATGCCTTCGAGTTCGTCCCCGCGGGCGGCCGCTCGTTCACCGACGCCGGCTCAGGGGTTTGTCACTGACGGGAGCGGGATCGGGAGCGTCTCCAGGCCGGGCGCAACCTTGATGTCGTGGCACAACAGGCAGGTTTCGTCCGAGCGAAGGGCGTGGTCGATCGGAAGCGCGCCAACCTCGGCCGAGACGTGGCAGGTCCGGCAACCCACGCTCGGCTGGGCATGCGGGAAGGCCGGCGGCGGCAAGTCGGCCGGCTCGTGGCAGAGGACGCATTCGTCCTCGCGCGAGCTCGCCATCGTCGACGGCAGGTGGGCCACGCCGCCGTGGCAGGTCAGGCAACGCTGGCTCTGCAGTTGGGCATGCGGGCGCGTGATCGCCGGACCCGCGGGCGCGGTCCGATGACAGTTCAGGCATTCCTCCTCGGGAATGCCCTCGTGACCCGGCGCGGTTCGGCCGAGCGCGTCGTTGCCATGACACGCCGCGCAGCGCCGCCAACCCTCGACGGGATGGAGCATCGGCGGGACGGCCTTGACCTGGCCGGCGGTCTCGTGGCACAGGATGCAGGCGTTCGTGGTCGGGATGTGGGCACTGCCCATCGGGATGAGCCCGAATGTCGGCGTCGGCGACGGCAGGAGCTGGGCGGGTTGGTTGATCGGAGCGCTCCAGACGCCGATCGCGATGACCGCGACGAGGATCCCGACCGCGGCGAGGTCGGCGACGATGAGCAGCCTCGTCCCGGTCAGGAGCGCGGATCGGCCCGGGACCCGGAGGGCCTTCATTCGGCGTCCTCGAGGAGCTCGGGCCCGCCGTCGCGCGCCTCGAGGACCTCTTCGCGGGTCGGGAACTTGTAGCCGCTGATGATGCTCGACAGCAACCCGTTCTTCTCGATGTTGTCGACGAGCACGCAGCTGTAGATATGGAAGACGGCGATCGCGAGGATGCCCCACATCGCGAGGTGATGGAGCAGCCGGATCGTCTGGAGCCCGACGAACTCGCGGATCCAGGCGAACAGCGTCTCGGCCGGCTCGATGCCGAGGACGCCGTACAGCACGAAGCCCGTGAGCGTCTCGACCACCAGCAGCACGAACAGCACCAGGTAGGCGCTCGCGGCCAGCTGGTTGTGACCGAGGACCTTCGGGATCTCCTTGCGGATGAAGGCGTAGAAGCCGGCCTGCCGGAAGATCTCCAGGAACTGGGTCCGGTTCGTCGGGATGAAGGCCGGCCAGCGGGCGAAGCGATTCCCGGTGAGCAGCCAGATCGTCCGGATCAGGGCCGAGACGAGGAGCGCCACGGCGGCCAGCAGGTGGATCGTCCGGACGTCAGTCATGATCGGACCCGACGGTGGTGCGAGGAACGGGTTCGCGATGTAGAAGCCGGTGGCCGCGAGCACGACGATCGAACCGGCGAGGACCCAGTGGCTGACGCGCACCGGGACCTCCCAGATGTACAGCTTGACGCGCTCCTCGCCCACGTGGCCGGCGCTGGCCGCGGGGTCATGGATCGCCGAAGGTGGCGGGGCGGGCACTGGCGTTGCGGCGCCTGCGGGCGGCTCGACGATCAGCGGCTGGACGGTCATCAGTGCACTCCGCAGCTCAGGCACGGGTCAAAGGCGTGGACGACGCGGAGGGCCTCGACGGGGCGGCTCAGGTCGGCGACCGGCGTTCCGACGAGCGCCTCCTCGAGCGCCCCGCGTCGTCCTCGGCTGTCGCGAGGCGAGGCGTTCCAGGTCCCGGCGTCGACGATCTGGTATCGCTCGACCCTTCCGTCACGGATCGCCACCCAGTGGCCGATCGCGCCTCGGCCCGACTCGCCGAGCGCCCAGCCCTCCGCCGTCGCCGGCCAGGTGGCCGGCGACCAGCGGGTCGCGTCGGCCACGGCGAGGTCGCCGTCGGCGAGATTCGCCTCCAGCTCCCGAAGCCAGCCGCGCAGCCGCTGGGCCACGACGACGGCCTCGACGGCCGGCGCGAGCAGGCGGCCGAGGGTTCCGAGCGCCGCCGCAGGCGCAACCCCGGTCAGCGCGAAGGCGCGGGCGAACCGCAGTGGTTGGTCCCCGCGGTCCGCGGCCGTCGCGACCAGGGTCCGCGCCAGCGGCCCGGTCTCCATTGGGTCGTCCTCGTACCGAGGCGCCTTGACCCAGCTGTAGCGGTCGTAGCCCTCGAGGGTCGTGAACGGCGGCCTGGGCCCGGCGTACTGCGGCTCGGTACGGCCGTCGCCCGGCCGCCGGAGGGCCTGGTCGTCCGGGCCGTACCAGGCGTGGGCGGTGCTCTCGGCCACGCCGGTCTCGCCGACCTCGATGAGACGACTCACGTCCCGGTCCATGACCCTGCCGCGTGGCAGGAGCAGGCTCGGCCGATCCGAGTCGTCTTCGGGAAGGTCGCCGAACGCCAGGAAGTGGCCGCGCCCGGACCCGACCTCGGCCCAGTTGCCATAGCTCCCGACGAGGGCGATGACGTCGGGCAGGAGGATCTCCTCGGCGAACCCGACCGCCTCGTCGACGATGGTGCCCATCGCCTCGAGGCCGTCGTCGCCGAGCGCGGCGGGTGCCTCGCGCCCGAGCGACCACTGGTGCTGGCCGGGCGCAGGGTTGGCAGGCCCGCCCCACGGCGGCGACACGGCCATGCCGCCGACGAGGAATGACTGCGGATGCGGGCGCTTGCCACCGACGAGCGTGTGGAGCCGCAGCAGCCGGCGCCGGACGTCGATGGCGTCGAGGGAGTGCGTGAGCAGCACGAGGTCGGCCTCGGGCGAGAGCTGGTACGCCCGATGGCCCCAGGGCCCGCCCGCGAATGGGCCCGGCTGGGATGAGTCGAGGAGCCGACTCAGCCGGCTTCTCGCCGTCTCGAAGTAGGCAACCCCGCTCGAGGGGGCCTCACCGAGCGACTGGGCGTAGCGTGACGCCGCGCCGGCGTCAGCCCGCGTCGCGGCCTGCGCGTCGACCCAGTCGAGCAGCTGGCGTTGATAGAACGCCCCGATGTGATCGGCGACGAGCTGCACTCCGGCGACGAGGTTCCGGAGGAGCCGCGCGTTCCTCGGGACGTGGATGCCGAGGGCCTGCTCGACGGCCCGCGCGGACGCGATGGCATGGACGGGCCCGCAGGTCCCGCAGATTCGCTCGGCCAGCAGCCAGGCTTCGCGCGGGTCTCGGCCGACGAGGATCCGCTCGAGGCCGCGATACATCGTCCCCGAAACCCACGCGTCGCGGACGATCCCGCCGTCGACCTCCAGCTCCAGGCGCAGCTGGCCGGTGACGCGGGTGACCGGGTCGATGACGGTGCGGGTCATCGGGACGGCTCCTCGGCGCCGGGAGTCCCCGGTCCCTCGGTAGTCGGCGGCGCGTCGGTCTGTGGCGAGGGCCCGACTTCCGGCGAGGGCCCGGATTCCGGCGAGGGTCCGACCTCCGGCGATGGCGCGGCGTCCGCCACGCCGGAGGCGCTGACGGAGAAGGTGGGCTCCGCGGCAAGGGGCGCCTCGGACGGCGGGCCCGGAACCCGAGGCTCCGCGGGCGGCGCCGCGACCGCGACGACCGCCGGGGTCACAGCGGCGGCCTCGCGCCGCCGGCGACGTCGAGCCCGGACCATGCTCGCGGCACCGTGGGCCGCGGCCACGCCAACGGTCCCGCCGACGAGCACCTGGCCGGCGACGTCAGCCGTCAGCCACGGCGTGAACGGGGCCAGCGGCGGGAGTCGGCGGAAGACCGGGCCCATCGAGTCCCAGAAGCCGGGCATCGTGCACGCGATGCAGACCTGGCCCGGCCGGATCGGCCAGCTCGTGCCGCCGTCGTAACGGGTCGTCGGGCAGTTCGCGTACGACTCGGGGCCTTTGCAGCCCATCTTGTACAGGCACCACCCCTTCTGCGCGCCCTCGTCACCCCACGCCTCGACGAATTCGCCGTACTCGAAGTGCGGCCGCCGCTCGCACTGGTTGGGGATCAGCGAGCCGTAGGCGAACAGCGGCCGGCCCCGCGGATCGGCCGGCGGCAGCTCGCCGAACGTCAGGAAGTGGACGATCGTGGCCGCGAGATTGGCGGCATTCACCGGACAGCCGGGCAGCGTCAGGAACGGCCGTCCGCCGGTGACGTCGGGCACGCCGCCGGCGCCGATCGCCCCACCTCCGGCGCCGGCCAGGCCGCCGTCGAAGGCGCACGACCCGACGGCGATTGTCGCCAGGGCCCCGCCACACACCTGGCGGGCGACGCCCCGGAACGGCCGGCCGCCGAGGGTGTGGAAGGTGCCGTCGTCGGCGTTGGCGATCGCGCCCTCGACGACCGCGATGTAGCCGTTCGGGAAGGCCTGCATCGTCGCCTCGCGGACCGCCGCGGCCCCTGCGCCGGCAGGCGCCATGAGGGTCTCCAGGTAGTCGACCGACAGCAGCTCGAGGAACAGCGTCGTGACGGTTGGATCGGCGGCGTGCAGGAGGGCCTCGCCATCCGCGCCGCAGCCCGCGCCACGGAGCCAGATGAGTGGGATTCGGGGCGCACCGCTCACGGCCGCCGCGACCCGTGGGACGTAGCGGTCCGGCAGAGCAAGGACGGCGGTCATCGCGCCGCACCAGGCGAGGAACGCCCGGCGCGAGATCCGGCTCCGGAACAGTGCGCCGAGCTGGCCGTCGCGCGTCACGTGGATCGCCCGCCCTGGTGGCACAGCCAGCACAGCTCGGACGGCTTGTCGGCCATCGTGGCCGGCAGCGGCGCGATGCGCCCGTGGCAGCCGAGGCAGTCGGAGCCCGGGAGGCTCGGGTGTTGTGGCGTCGGCGCCGGTGCCTCAGCCTCCCGGTGGCACACCAGGCACTGGTCGGCGTGGATCCCGGTGTGCCCCGGGGCGGTCCGGATCAGCCGCTCGTTCGAGTGGCATTCCGTGCAGGTCGTCCAGCCGTGGACCGGATGGGCCAGGGCCGGGATGGGCCGGACGCCGACGTCGCCGGTCGTCGTCACGTGGCAGGCGGCGCAGTCCGAGTCGGGTGGCATCCCGAGCTGGCCCGGCGCGATGGACCGCAGCCATGGCGTCTCCGGGGGCGCGGTGGGGGTCGGGATCGGCGAGCCGGCCGCGGTCAGCCCCTGGAGCGCGCCCGAGGTCGCGAGGACGAAGCCGAACGCCGCGACGCCACCGAGAATGACAGCGGCGGTCAGCAGCCACACGACGATGTCGGCCAGCCGGCCATGCCGCGCCGGCCGTCGAATTGCCGCCGGGCCTTCCGGACCCGGCGCCCCCGCCACGTCCGGTCCCGTCGGCCCGGTCATCGAGTCGCTCCCAGGGTGCGGCGCAGGATCGCGCGCTGCATCGAGGCTCGCACGCCGTGGACGTCTGCCGGCCCGCCCGGCGACGACAGGTCCAGGAACCGCTCGGCGAGCGTGTAGAGCAGTCCGACGGCCGCGATCGCGCCAATCACGATCCCGATCTCGATGAGGCTGGGCGTGTAGGTGGCGATGTCGGCGACGATGCCCGAGGCGCTGGTCGACGAGGCGATCTGGCCGGCGGCGACGAAGCCGAACCGGTCGAAGAACATCCCGACGAGGACGAACGTCGAGGCCCCGAAGACCGTCGCGCTCCGGCGCGTCGTGGGCCACAGCAGGATGAGCAGCGGCACGACCAGCCCGATGCCCACCCGGACGACCCACGACTGCGGACCGAGCGGGCCGACCAGGAGGGCGGCGACGGCCTCGCGCTCCGCCGCCGACCCGATCGTCACGGCGATGGCCGTGCGCAGGGCCGTGTAGCCCATGACCACCCCGAGCGTGATCAACAGGACCCAGCGGACGCCGACGATGACCGCCGTCGCATCCGGGCCATGGCCCGGCAGCCTCAGGCGGTTCACGAGGGCGAAGACGATCCCGAGGACGGAGGCACCCGACAGGATCGCGGTCAGGACGAGGTAGACGGGCACCGCGCTGCCCTGCCAGAACGGGCGCGAGACGAGGTTGCCGAAGACCATCCCGAGGGTGGTCGGCGCGACGATCGCGAAGCCCGTGGCGATGACGCAGGCGGCGTGCGCCAGTCGCTGGTACGGCGAGACGTTCGCGATGAGCTCGAAGACGAGAATCCCCAGGTACATCGCATAGACCGTGCCCATCCACCACATCGGCGACGACGGCGCGGGGCTCAGGACCACGCCGAACAGGATCCGGAGCGGGTAATGGAGATCGAGGGCGATGACACCGAACCCCGCGACCAGGAACAGCAGGGCCAGGATGACGTGGCGCATCTCGAGCGGCTTGAAGCGGTCGATCCCGAAGACCATGCCAAGCGAGTTCACGAGGCACAGGCCGCTCGTCGTCACGACGAGGAAGACGTACGCGGCGATGAGGATCCCCCACTCGAACCGAGGGTTCGTGCCGAACACCTCGGCTCCCGGCGGGACCGTCAGGGCCGCAGCGATCGCTCCGATCACCAGCACCGCGGTCAGGGCGGCGAACCAGCGCCGGAGGTGCCGCGGCTGCGACGCGACCTCGGCTGCGACGGCCTCGCGCGCGGTGACCGCGGCGCTCCTCGCCGACGCCCGATCGAGAGCGAGGTCCCAGCCGCCGATCCGGATTCGCATGTCAGCCCACCTCGTCCTCGAGCCCCACGTAGAACACCCGCGGCCGGGTCCCGAGGTCCGGCCGCAGCAGGCTGACGCCGGGCGTCCGGACGACGGCCTGGATGGGGCTCTCGGGATCGCCCAGGTCGCCGAAGATGCGAGCCTGGACGGGACAGACTTCGACGCACGCCGGGTCGCGGCCCCGGGTGATCCGGTGGTAGCACCAGGTGCACTTGTCGGCGACGCCCACGCTGCCCATCGGCGAGGTCGCCCCGGCCGGGACCAGGTACCGAGCGCCGTACGGACAGGCGACCACGCAGTAGCCGCAACCGATGCAGCGCGCCTGGTCCACGAGGATGGTGCCGTCGGGGGTCTTGTAGGTGGCGGCGACGGGACAGACGCCAACGCACGGCGGGTTCTCGCACTGCATGCACAGCCGGGGCATGAAGTAGCTGTCGCGGATGTCGGCGGTCGCGCCGCCGGGCGCCGTCGAGAGCGTCGGAAAGCCGTGGATGCCACCCTCCGGGGAATCGACGTACACCGTCCCGTCGGCGGCGATCGCGTGGCGCTCGATCCAGGTCCGGTTGGCCTCGGGGTTGAGCGGCACGCCATTCTCCAGCTTGCAGGCCTCGACGCAGCGGCCACAGCCGATGCAGCGGTTCGTGTCGATGCCGAAGGCCCAATTCGGGCTCGCCGGCACGGGCTCCGGCGAAGCCGCGCCGGGGGGCGGGGTCGAGGTCGCGCTCCCGCCGGGTCGAGGGGCGGGCAGGTCGCGCGGCCAGAACACCGCCCCCGCGGCGGCTCCGGGGGCAAGCAGGGCAAGGGCGGCGAGGAAGCGCCGCCGGGAGAACGCCAGCGCGCGGCGCCCGAGGTCGCCGAGGGTCGGGGGCGTCGGCGTCGCCATATCAGTTCCGGCCCCCGCGGACGTGGCGCCGGATCACGAGGCCCCACCCGATCGGGACCGCGACGAGCAGGACCGTCCCGCCCACCAGCGCCAGCGACGCGACGCTCGTCCCGAACGCGAACAGCAGGGCATGGACCAGCGCGAAGCCGATGATGAAGGCCCCGAGCAGGGTCACGGCGCTGAGCAGCAGCCAGACGGTCACGAGCCGGAGGTCGCCGAGGAGCCGTCCGCCACGAGCCTGCGGCGCCGGAGCCGCCAGCACGTCGGGTGCCGGCAGGCCGGTGCTCCGCCACAGCGCGATGGCGACGACGATCGTGATCCCGATGAGCACCGGGAAGGTCAGGGCGAACACGACCTGGAGCGGATCGTTCATGTCACGTCCCCAGCGGCTGGGCGCTGCGATGGCATGCCCGGCAGTCGCCCTCCCACGTCGGGTGGCGGGCGGGCAATGGGCGGATGCCGTCGGCGCGATGGCAGACGCTGCACTCGGGCAGCCGATCGAGCGGGTGCAGGATGTCGGGTGGCACCTGCGGCGAGGGGTCGTGCGCGGCGTGACAGGCCGTGCACGGCGGGACTGGGCCGTGGGTCACCGACGAGACGACCGGGAACTCCGCCGGGCGTCCGATCGCCGCCTCGTGGCAGGTCAGGCAGACCGGCTCGCCCGCCTCCCGGGCGGCCCCCACGAGCCCACCGGTGGCAACCCCCTCAGCCGGCTCCGCGCCGGGAGCGTCTTCGACCACCGCGGTCTCGGTCCCGTCATGGCCCGCGAGCGGGCCGTGGCAGGCCTGGCAGCTCACGCCGGCGTGCACTGCGGCGGCGTTCGCGTTCGCCTCGGGCTCGTGGCAGCGCCTGCAGCTCCCGACGATGGCGTAGGCGGGCTCGCGGGCCGCCCAGACGGCGGTGTCGCGATTCGGGTGGTAGCCGTACTCGCTGGCGACGGCGACGAGCGCCGCACCGCCCGCGAGGGATAGCGCCGCGAGGAGGCCGTAGACGATCACGGCGCGGACGGCGCGGCGTGCCACGCGAGCCCCGGCCTCGAGCGCCCTTCTCGGGCGGGGCGGGGGCTCTGGGGCGCCGTCAACGGGCACCTCGGCTCGGTCGTCCGGGTCACGACCCGCGCGCGGTCCGGCCACTCGTTCCTCGACCCTCTCACCGACCGCGGGCCCGCGGGCGGCGAGGCTAGCCCCTTCTCGGCGACGGCCCCAGCATCGGCCTCGCGAGCGCGCGGATGGCAGGGCCATTCGGCCCGACGGGCGGACGAATCACGGCACAAGCCGAGGGCGGACCGGCATATATCTCCCGACGCCGCAGCCGGATTCCGCAGGCTCCCGCCCGGTGGGCATCAGGATCGCGCCGCGCGACATGCCAGCTTCCCAGCGATGCGCGAGTCCACGGCCGCTCAGACGCCCAGGACCTCCAAGTAGTGCGGCAGCATCCGGCGCCACCACGGCCAGTCATGGTTCACGTCGTCGCCCCACTCGTCGACGATCGCCGGGATGTCCTTGGCCTCGAGGATCGCCCGCATCGCGCGGGTGTCGGCGAGCATCTCGTCCTCCCACGCCCCGCGCCCGACGACGAATGCCAGCCTGGCGGTCCGGAGGCGCTCGAGGTACCACGGGTCATCGAGGGCCGGCAGGTAGCGGAGCGGGCTGTTGAAGTAGACCGGCTCGCTGCCGTCGTCGCCGACGAATGTCCGGAGCTGGTAGAGCCCCGACATCGCGATCAGGCCATCGAAGCGGTCGGGGTGTCGGAAGAGGATGTTCGCCGCGTGGTAGGCGCCCATGCTCGCGCCGGTCGCCCAGGCCCGCTCCCAGCCGGCCAGCTCCCGGACGAATGGCGCGACCTCGTCCGCGACGTAGCGGTCGTAGGCGTCGTGGCGGCGGCCGCGCTCGGCGGGGCTGATCGAGGCGTTCGTCCACGACTGCCAGTCGACGCCGTCGACGGCGACGAGCCGCATCCGCCCGGCATCGATGAACCCGGCGCAGGCATCGACCATGCCCCAGCTCTCGAAGTCCCACCAGCGCCCGTCCTGCGACGGGAAGGCGACGACCGGCCGGCCGGCATGGCCGTAGACCTTGAGGGTCATGTCGTGGCCGAGGGCCGGGCTGAGCCAGGTCCGCTCGTCGTGCTGCATCCGGCGGGCCGTCAGGCAGTCTTGGCGAGGATCGCCCGGGCCGCCTCGAGGAGCGGTTCGAGCGACGGCCCGCGAACGACGTAGCCATAGTTGCCCATGGCCGCCGAGAAGACATCGTCGATGCCGTCGTGATGCAGGAGCATCGGCCGGAAGCGCTCGAGCACCTGCTCGTGGCTCAGCTCGTACGGCCGACCGGTTCGGCGACCCGCCCAGAGCGCGTAGTACGGCCGCGACGTTCGGACCACGGTCGTGCCGGTCGCGACGACCTCGGCCCAGGCCTTGTAGAAGTCGATGTCGTTGGCCCAGTTCCAGAGGTCGACCGTCGGCCCGCCCGGCTGGCGCATGTTGACCTCGAGGGCTGCCAACCCGCCGTCGACCAGGCGGAAGAACTCGAAGTGGAACGGCCGCTCGCGGACCTCGAACGCGTCGAGGATCCGCCGGCCGACCTCCCGGAGGTCCGGCGCGATCTCGCGATCGATCCAGTAGTACATGTCCTGGCCGCGGATCGAGTCGAGGACCGTGACGCCGTACACGAGCGACGAGTCGAAGGCGACCTCGCCGGCCCGGTCGACGAGCCCGTCGTAGCTCAGGAGCGTGCCCTCCAGGAACTCCTCCAGGAAGTAGTCGATCGGCGGGCGATCGCCGAGGAAGGCATCGAGATCGGTGTCGTTGGCGATCCGGTAGGTCCGCGCGGCACCGACCCCGACGTCCGGCTTGGCCACGACCGGGTAGCCGACCTCGTCGATGAACGCCCGTGCCGCCGGCGCGGTCCGGACCACCCGGCCCCGCGCAACCCGCACGCCGGCCCGCTCGAAGACTCGCTTCATCGCCGACTTGCGCTTGACGCGGTCAACGCGCTCGGCCCGGATGCCGGGGACGTTGAACTCGGTCCGGAGGCGGGCGTCCGTCTCGAGCCAGTACTCGTTGAGCGACTCGATCCGGTCGATCTTGCCGTAGCGGTGGGTGAAGTAGCCGCATGCCCGGACCATGGCGTCGTCGTCGTGCAGGTCATCGACCCGGTAGTACTCCGTCAACGCATCGCGGAGCTCGGGCCGAAGCCCGTCGTAGGCCGCATCAGCGATGCCGAGGACCCGCACGCCGAGCTCCCGCAGCCGGCGGCAATACAGGTACGTGTTCGGCGGGAAGTGCGGCGAGATGAAGACGAGGTTCATGGGCTCCGGCGCCTGCGTGGTGGCGAGGGAGTGTACGGCGCGATGGCCCGAGCGAGAACGCGGCCATGACCATGGGCAGGCGGGGCGACTCAGCGGGCCGGGAGCGCCGCCAAGGCCTCGATCGCCCGCTGCCGGGCAAGATTCCAGGCCGCCCAATGCTCGACGGTCGGGTCAGCCGAAAGCTCGTCTCGCCGGAGGCGGAGGGTCACGAGGAGGCGAGCCCGGTCGGCCGCTGCCAGGTGGTCGAGGGTGGCGACCACGTCGGGGATGGTGTCGTCGCCGAGGACGGAGGCGTAGTCCACGTCGAAGCCCGAGAACCCGCCCGGTGGCACGAGCGAGGGATCGACGAGACGGTCGAGGTTCTGACGCATCACGAAGGCCTGGGGTCCAAGGGCCGAGATCCCGAGCGTGATCGCGACGCCGGCGATCGCGAGACCGTGCGGCAGCCAGCGCATCCGGCGTCGGACGAGCAGCACCGCCGCGAGGACCACGGCAATCGTCAACCACGCGATCGACGCGGCGACGTAGAAGCGCAGCTCGGTCCAGCCGTACGCCTCCTGGTACAGCCGCAGCCGGTAGGCCGCCGACGCGAGGATGACGCCAGTCAGTCCGAGCAACGTCAGGCTGGCGACGAGGATCCCGCGCCCGGGGCTTGCCACGGCCTGCACGGCGATCACCAGGATGCCGGCCAGCAC
>JBQGDI010000014.1:0-13736 GCA_052038965.1 Candidatus Limnocylindrales bacterium
CCGGCGCGAGTGGACGAAGGTGCGGTTCGGTCCCTACGACATGCGCCTCGAGTACCTGCCCTTGTAGGCGGACCCGAGGACACCGCCTCCCGACGCGAACGAGCGAACCAGTCGGAACGAATGGCTCACACGGATCGCCCCCAGAGCTGGCGGCGAGGCAGTTGGCTAGGTTCGGGATCAGGAGCACGCGACGCGTTCACCTGACGCGGCTCCCGCGATCAACCTGATCGCGCCAAACCGGGTGGACAAGATGGCCTTCGCCACGCACGAATCGCGGCGCTCGATCGGGAATCCGAGCTGGTTACTCTGGATCAGGGGATTGAAGGTTCGAATCCTTCCTCGCCAGCCAAACCCTCGGGAGCCAGTGGGCCTCTGGCGGCGGCGCCCACGGCCGGCGAGTTGATCCAGGCGACGCAGGCCTGGGCGATCTCCTCCCAGCCGTCCTGGGCGATGAGCCAGTGGGTCCGGCCGGGGAACGAGAGGAAGTCCGTCCGTGCGGGCGAGGCCGTATGGGCACGGTACATGCGCCGGACGACGCCGATTGTCATCGCGCGATCCGCTTCGCCCGCGATGAACAGGACCGGGGCCCGATCGGGGTTCGCGAAGTCGACCCGCGCCGGGCTTCGCCGGTCGAGGAACGAGAACCCGGCCTCGAAGAACGGGCGCCCGGAGTCCGGCACGATCTGCGCATCCCAGATCGCGCGCTGCTTCTCGGGAGGCATCGTGTGAACGAAGGCGAAGCGGTATTCGGGATAGCTCCAGCGGACGACCTTGCGCCAGCCGAACGGGATCATGAGGATCCGTCCGAGCGACAGGAGGGTCGTCGGCGCGAAGGCGAAGACGCCCTTCGGAGGGGCCGAGTCGATGGCGATCCCGGCCGCGCCGAGTCCCCGGTCCAGCAGCAACTGGACGAACAGCCCACCGAACGAGTGGCCGATCAGGATCGGTGGCTCGTCGAGCGAGCGGATGATCTGCTCGTAGTGGTCGACGATCTCGCGGATGCCGAGGCCGGCAAGCGACGACGGATCCGTGCGGATGGCTTCCACCGATCGGTCCTTGCCCGGCCAGGCCGGCGCGAGGCATCGGTATCCCCGCGCCTCGAAGTAGGAGGCAAACAGGTCCCAGCAGGCCGGAGTCACCCAGCCTCCGTGGACGAAGACGATGGTCTGGCTCATGTCATGCCTCCTCTTCCGGCGTCGAGTTCCAGCCCGAGACGGCGACGATCGAGGAAGGCTGCGTGAGCCCGCATCACCCACCGCAGGTTTCACGCAGGACGATCTCGGGCCGGGAGTGAGCGGCCGGGAGAGCGCGGCGGCTGGACGCCCGTCACATCGGCGCACCGGTTCCTGTGTGGGCTCACTGGTCCAGGCGGCACGTCGACGAGAGCGGAGCCGGGAGCTCCGCTCTCGCATGACGTCCCTTCTCTCGGGGGGACCCGGGGCTGATCGCGTCGCCAGCCAGCTTCGATCGGGAACCTCGGTCGACCGACCCGGGTCCTCGCTAGGCTGCGCTCGGGGCCGTGGCCGCTGTGCTGTCCGGGCCCCTGAGGACGTAGGCGATCATCGCCGCCCAGCCGAGGCTGACGAGGCCGAGCGCCAGCAGCGCACTGAACCACGTCTTGTCCTCGAGGCGCGAGGTGTTCAGGAGGGCGCCGGCCCACGACGCGACCGCCGCCACGGTCCCGATCCCCGTCAAGAGCGAGGCGATGACCAGGCCGACGATGGCCCCGGCGACGGAAGAGGCGTTCACGGTCACGAACTGCGGACCGCCGATCGCGATGGCGCCGTTGGCAAGCGCCCAGATGACGATCGCGGTCGCGCCGACGGCGCCAACCACGACGAAGGCGACGGCGACCTTGAACAGTCGCGTGATCGCCGGCTTGGAGATGGTGAACGCCTGGAACTTCTCGAGCATCTCGAACTACTCCTTGTCGAACTTGGCGGCCGCGCGCATCCGAGCCCGCTGGCCGAGGGTGATGGCCGCTGCACCGACGAAGCCGAGCAGCGTGAAGACGAGGGGCGCCGCGATCGGCCGCGGCCGGAGGTCCATCGGCCCGTGACCGGCCACTGGACCGACGACGTGCGCGATCGTCCCGGCGACGCCGCCGAGAGCGACGACCGCCCACAGGACCAGGACCGCAACGGTCGCGATGACCCGGACCTGCGGCGAGCGCAGCAGGGCGAGGTTCGCGCCGGCAGCCGCGGTCGCGACCACGGCGGTCAGCACGCCGTAGAGCTCCGCCCCCGTCGTATGAGCCACGGCCAGCGTGACCGTGTACTTGATCGACCAGCCCAGCACGACGACGCTCATGAGCTGTGCGCGGTGGTCGATCACGACCCGCCAGATCGTGCGAAGGGACTGTGCCTGCATGTCGGTCTCCGTCTGCGGTTGGATGGGCAGGACGGAGACTCGACATCGACTGCGTGAGCGGGCATCACCCAGGCGCGGATTCACCCAGCGTGATCAGCGGGCGGTCGCGGGGTTCGGGCGCGTGGGGCTCCGCGAGCGGCTACAACAACCCGAGCTCTCGGGCGCGCGACACGGCTTCCGTTCGCGAGGTGACGCCGAGCTTCGAGAAGATCACCCGCGTGTGCGTCCGGACCGTGTTGAACGAGACGTACAGCTCGGCGGCGATCTCGCGCTGCGATAGCTCGCTCGGCAGGAGGCGCAGGACGTCGAGCTCCCGTGGCGAGAGCTCCCAGAATGGGGCGGCGGCCGAGGCGGTGCGGCGAGGAGCGCGAAGCCGGAGGGCCTTCTCAGTTCGCGCGAGCCGCTCGAAGCCGTCGCCCGGGTCGGGCAGCGTCTCCAGGATGTCGCGGGCACGGGAGAGGAGGCGACGGGCCGCGGTCGGGTCGCGCTGCCGCTGGCGAAGCTCCGCAAGGGCGAGTGTCGCGGTGACCGTGACCTGCCACGCGCGAAGTCGCTCCCCCAGGACGAGGCCGTGCTCGATCGCCCTCGCCGCTCCTGCCAGGTCGCCGCGCCGCCCCAGCAGGGCACCGTGGGTAATGTGGGCCATGGCGGTCCACGCGTGATCGTCCAGGGTCGCCTTGCGGATCAGGTCCATCGCTTCCCGCGCGAGCGCCTCGGCCGCGGCTTCGTCCTCCTGCTCCAGGGCAATCGCGGCCCGCACGCCAAGCGCATACACGACGTTGACGGGGATCTCCGCGCGCAGCGCCACGCGGGTCGCGCCCTCGAGGACGGCCGCTGCCTCGCTCGTCCGCCCGGACCACCACAGTCCGGACGCGAGCACCATCCGCGGGCCGAACGCCCAGACCGCGTCCTCGGGGACCCCGGCCATCGCTCGCCGCTCGTCGGCGACGGTTCCGGAGATGTCGCCGCGGAGCAGGCGCAGGGTCCCGGCGAGGGCGGCCAGCAAGACCCCGGGCTCCTGGCCATCCCGCGGGACCTGGGGTGCTCGCTCGCCGAGAGCGAGCCATCGCTCGGCATCGTCCAGCCGACCGGCGTTCGCGTAGACGACGCCGCCCGCGAATCCGAGGAGCCAGTCGTCAGCGACGACGGACTCCGGGATCGCCTCCAGCCAGCCGACCACGGTGGCGATCTGGCCCCGGTCGACGAACAGTGCGTACGCCCGGCCGACGATCTCAGCCGTCGCGACCAGGTCGCCTGCGGCAATCGCGTGGCTCGCGGCATCGACGACCAGTCCGGCGTCGCGACACCAGGCGCTCGCCCGACGATGGAGATCGGGCAGCGACGCTCGCTCGGTCGCCTCGAGCTCGTGGCGGAGCAGGTCACCGAAGAGGTGGTGGTAGCGATACCACTCGCGGCGCGTGTCGAGCGCGACCAGGAGCAGATTCGACCGCTCGAGCTCCGCCAGCCGCTCCGTCGAGTCGTCACGACCGCTCACCGCATCGCACAGCGGGCCGCAGAAGCGCTTGAGAATCGACGTGCGGAGCAAGAAGGACCGCAACTCGGGTGGCTGTCGCGCCAGCACTTCGGTGGTGAGGTAGTCGACGATATACCGGTCGTCGCCGGCGTACCGTTCGATGAGGCTGCCGGGGTCCGACTGACCCTTGAGCGTCAGCGCCGCCAGGTAGACGGCCGCGGGCCAGCCCTCGGTTCGCGCATGCAGGCGGGCGACGTCGGCGGCGGACAGCCTGAGGCCGAGCGCCCCGGTGAGAAACTGGTCCGTTTCGTCCTCGGTGAAACGGAGATCGTCGGCTCGGACCTCGGCGAGCTCACCTCGCGCCCGGAGCCGACCCAAGGGCAACGGAGGGTCGTGGCGCGTGGACAGCACGACCCGAAGCGCGGGCGGCGCCCGTTCGACCAGGTAGGCGAGCGCCTGGTGGACGGCGGAGCTCGTGATGAGGTGGTAGTCCTCGATGACGAGGACGACGTCTCGACCGACGCGGCTGACGTCGTTCAGCAACAGCGGGAGCACGACACCGACGAGATCCACGCCCGGACTGCCGAGAGCCGTCAGCGCTCGCTCTTCGATCCGTGGCTCGACTCGCCGCAGCGCCGTGATGACCGCGGTGAGGAAACGCGTCGGGTCGTTGTCATGCTCGTCGAGGGACAGCCACGCGACCGGGCCCTCGAGCGACGCCGCCCAGGCCGCCAGGAACGTCGACTTGCCGAAGCCCGGCGGGGCGGCGACGAGCGTGAACCGCGGTGCGGACCCCCCGGCGACGAGCGCGAGCAAGTGCGGTCGCAGAATGTGCTCGGGACGCGCACGTGGCGGCGTCAGGTTCGTCTCGAGGACGATCGGGCCCGCGGTCCCCGCCCGAAGGTCGGTGCCCTGTCCACGAACCGCGCTCGCCATCGCGCTCACCCCTCCACGGGGTTGGGACGCCTGGTCGGACTGTAACGGGTCCTCGCAAGGGCTCGATTCGCCCCCTGAGTGAAATCGGCGCTGGGTGATGTGCGCTCACGCAGGCTCGCCGGATCGTCCCTGACATGAACTCATCGCGCCGCGTTCGGATCACGCTTCGAGGCCGGCTGAGCGACCGCCTGGCAACGTTCTTCGAGGGCATGACGCTCGTTCGGCGAGCCGGTTGGAGCGAGCTCGTTGGCGAGGTCGCCGACCAGGCACAGCTCCACGGCCTCCTTTCCAGGATCCGGGATCTCGGCCTCGAGCTCCGCTCCCTCGTGATCGACGACGAGGAAGCCGTGGCCCTGCCGGAGTCTCGGAGGTGATGGGCTCGGCGGTCGAGACGGATTCGAACCTACCTCGCCAGCCATCTCCACCGCCGGGGGCCGTTCGGCACTGGCGGCCTCCGATGACGCGTGCCCACGATCGGCGCAGGCACGGTGGTTCACCGCGCGAGCTGCCGGCGGCTCGCTGGGGTGGTGGCGGAGGTCGGGGCGATGGAACCCGGTGGGGGCATTCCCGCGTCCGCGCCGTCCCATGCGCTGGACGCTGCCCGGCCCACTGGAACGCCGCCGGCGAGGCTGCACTGGATCGACTGGCTTCGGGCTCTGGCGATCGCGGGCGTCTTCCTCTATCACACCCTCCGGCCGTTCAACACCGATGGCTGGCACGTCAAGAACGCCGAGCAGAGCGAGCTCCTCGGCGGGCTGACGACGTTCTTCGCGTCGTTTGGACTGGCGGTCCTGTTCCTCCTCGCCGGCGCCGGGGTGCGGTTCGCGCTCCGCAAGCGGAGCTGGCGTGCGTTCATCGGCGAGCGGACGCTCCGGCTGGTCGTCCCGTTCGTCGTCGGAACGCTGCTTCTCGGGCCGGTCCAGGGCTTCCTCCAAGCCGTGCAGCAGGATGGCTACGGCGGCACGTACGTCGATTACGTCGGCCTGTGGGCGTCTCGACTCCCGGGCGATCTCGTCGATGACGTCGCGCCGACGGTGTTCGGGGTCGGCTACCACCTGTGGTTCCTCGGCTTCCTGTTCGCGATCTCCCTCATCGCGTTGCCGCTGTGCGTGTGGCTCGTCTCGGAGCGCGGGCGGCGGCTCGTTGACGCCCTCGCCCGGTGGCTCGACTGGCCGGGCGCGACGCTGACGGTGGCGATCCCGATCTATGCCGCGATGGGGATTGCCGCGCCGCTGGGCATGGACGAGCACGACTGGTTCGAGTTCGCGTGGTATTTCGCCTACTTCATGGTCGGGTTCGTCCTCGTCTCGGACGAGCGATTCCTCCGGGGCGTGCGGCGGGACCTGTGGCCGGCCGCGGTCGTGGCCGCAGCGACGACGACGCTGATCGCCGCGGGCATCCCGATCCCGCTCGACCAGGTCGGCGACCAGGGTTTCGACCTCGCCTGGCTCGCGATGGGCGCCCTGTTCGCCGCCGAGGGCTGGGCCTGGACGCTGATCGTCCTGAACGTCGGGATGCGGCTTCGAGCGCTGGGGCAACCCCTCGGGGAGACGGTGGGCGCCGGGGTCCTGCCGCTGTACGTCGTCCACCAGCCGGTCATCCTCGCCGTCGCCTTCATGGTCGTGTCGTGGCCGGTCGGGATCCTGCCGAAGTGGCTGGTGGTGGTTGGCGTCTCGCTGCCCATCAGCCTGGCCCTCGTCTGGGTGGCGTTGCGGATCCCGCTCGCCCGCACGCTCCTCGGAGTCCGAGCCCGCCCGCCGCTGCAGGCGACCCCGGTCCCCATGCCCGGGCTCGGCGCCGCGCCGCCACCCGCGCCGGCTCACCATGGTTGAGGTCGCGGAGCCGGCGGCGGGTCTCGGGCGCCCGTGGCTGGCGCAGTACGACCCGGGCGTCCCGGCTTCACTCGACTACCCCGACGTGCGGCTCGACGAGCTCCTGAGCCGGTCCGCGCGGCGCTACCCGGATCGGGCGGCGATGGTCTTCTTCGGGCATCGCACCAGCTACCGGGTCCTCGACGAGACCGTCGACCGCCTGGCGGCCGGCCTCCGCCGCCTCGGCCTCGATCGCGGCGAGCGGGTGGCCATCTTCCTGCCGAACTGCCCGCAGCTCGTCGCCGCCTTCTACGCCGTCTGGCGCTCGGGCTGCGTCGCCGTGCCGGTCAATTCGCTTGCGACCGGACCCGAGCTCGCCCGGTACCTCGACGACTCGGGAGCGAGCGCGGCGGTCGTCCCGGCCCATCGCCTGGCCGGGCTCGAAGCCGCGAGCCTCCCGCCGACGGTCCGCCACGTGGTCGTGGCCAACGTGGCCGACGCACTGCCGCTGCCGATTCGGATCGTGGCGCGGCTTCGCGCAACCGCTTCGGGGGCGAGGAGGGCCGGGCGTCGGACCGCAGCGCCGCCTGCCGGGCCTCCCGTCTGGCCGTACGCGGAGCTCGTCCGACGCGGCGAGGCGGCGGCACCCGCCGCCGGGGCAGGTGCGGCCGACCCGGCCGTCCTGCTCTACACGGGCGGGACGACGGGCCTGCCCAAGGCCGCCGTCCTGTCGCACCGCAACCTCGTCGCCAATGCCTGCCAGATCGGGGCCTGGTCGTCTGGCCTGGACGACGGGAGCGAGGTCATGCTCTCGGCCCTGCCGCTCGTGCACGGCTACGCGATGACATCGTGCATGAACGTCTCGGTCCTGCGCGGCTGGACGCAGGTCCTCGTCCCTGATCCCCGCGACATCGAGCGCCTGCTCGCCGCCATCGAGCGGCACCGCGTGACGGTCTTCCCCGGCGTCCCCACGCTGTACGCGGCGGTGTGCGCCCACCCCAGCGTCGCCTCGGGGCGCCGGGACCTCCACTCGATCGAGGCCTGCATCAGCGGCGCCGCGGCGCTGCCCGACGGCACGCAGGCCGAGTTCGAGCGGCTGACCGGGGGCCGGCTCGTCGAGGGCTACGGGCTGACCGAGGCGTCTCCGGCGACGCACTGCAACCCGCTCGGCAGCGGCGGCCGGAGCGACACGATCGGCCTCCCGCTTCCCGACACGGACTGCCGGATCGTCGACGTCGAGACGGAGGCACGCTTCCTGGAGACCGGCCAGCGCGGGGTGCTGTGCGTCAGCGGCCCGCAGGTCATGGCGGGCTACTGGCGACGGGCCGAGGAGACGGCCGACGCGCTTCGCCGCCACGACGACGGGCGAACCTGGCTGCACACCGGCGACGTCGCCGAGATGTCACCCGACGGCTACTTCCGGATCGTTGACCGCAAGAAGGACGTCATCGTCGCGGCCGGCGGGCTGAAGGTCTTCCCCAACGAGATCGAAGAGGCGCTGTCGACGCACCCGAAGGTCCGGCTCTCGGCCGTCATCGGCGTCCCGGTCGGCGGGGCCGACCAGCGGGCCAAGGCGTTCGTCGTGCTGCGCGATGGCGCACGCGCCGATGCGGCGGAGATCCTCGCCTTCCTCCGCGAACGCCTCGCGCCGTACAAGGTCCCGAAGACCGTCGAGTTCCGGATGGAGCTGCCCCTGGCCTTCACCGGCAAGGTCCTGCGGCGAGCGCTCGCCGAGGCGGAGCGCGCACGCGATTCGGACGGCGCCTCGGAAGCAGCCCGCCATGCCGGAGCGACCGCGTGACCGCCGAACGTGTTCACTACCTCGACTGGCTCCGCTGGCTGGCCGTGCTCGTGGTCGTCGCCTACCACGCCCTACTGCCGTTCGGCAGCCTACTGCCGTGGATCATCTCGAACGCCGAGCAGAACAGCGCGCTTGCACTCGCCTCGGCCCTGATGCCGTTCGCCTTCCCGCTGTTCTTCCTGCTCGCGGGGGCGAGCGCTCGCTACTCCCTGCGGTCGCGATCGCTTCGTTCCTTCTTGACCGAGCGGACGGCCCGGCTCGGCGTGCCGTTCATCGTCGGGACCGTGGTCCTCAGTCCGCTGACCGCGTATGTCATCGCCGTCCACAACAGCGCCGGCCCGGTGTCGTTCATCGACTTCCTCGTTGCGTACCCGCAGAACCTCGTCGACCACGACCTGAGCGGCGTCGGCTTCTCGCCGCACGCGCTCCAGGTAATTGGGATGCACCTGTGGTTCCTGGCCTGGCTGTTCCTCGACTGCGTCATCGCGGCGCCGGCGTTGGCGTACCTCGCGAACCCGGCCGGGCGGGGGCTCACCGACCGGCTCGCGCGAGCCGCTCGCCTGCCCGGCGCAACGCTCCTGTTCGCGATCCCGGTGATCCTCGTCGCGCTGCCACTGTTCGGCGTGTCGTCGCGAGCCGGCTGGGACTGGGCCGTCTTCGGCATGTGGGGCGTGACATTCCTCGGCGGGTACGTCATGTTCGGTGACGAGCGCCTGGTCGCCGCGGCGCGCCGCGACCTCGTCCCGGCGGTGGTGGCAGCCGCCGTCGCCATCGGGGGACTTGCGGCGACGGGCTTCACCGATTCGATCTTCCGGGGTGGGGCCCACACCTACGATGCGACCTACGTCGTCATCGTCAGCCTCCACGGCCTCGCCGTGTGGTCCGTGACGCTTGCCGTCCTCGGCCTGGCGATGCGGGTCGGCTCCAAGCAGCGGCCACTCGGGCGCCGAGCCGCCGAGTGGACGCTGCCGACGTACGTCCTCCACTACCCGATCGTGATCGCGGTCTCGTCGGTCGTCGTCGGACTCCCCCTCGACCTGTGGCCGAAGGCGGCGTTGAACGTCGGACTCGGCCTCGGCGTGACCCTCGTCGTCGTGGCCGTCGTCACCCGGAACCGGCTGGTCCGTCCGCTGCTCGGCCTCCGGGGGGCCGCGGCGAGCGGCCCGACGGGACCATCGGGCTTCGCCACGGGTGGGCTGGAGGGTCGTCTCAGGACAGGCTGACCAGCCGCGCAGAACGCGTCGAAAGGCACGTTCCGGCGAGGGCCCGCACCATCGAGGCTGGTCTCGGACGCAGCCCATGCCGCGAATCGCTCTCCTGCCAGGCGTCCCTGATCCCGAGGAACTTCCGCGATGACCCTCGCACCCGATCGGCCCACGACCCCCCAGCCCGAACCCCAGCCCGGTCCACCCGGCCGCGGCCCGGACAAGGCGTCGGACGTCCTCCGCGCGACGCCCCACCCACTCGATCCGCTGTTCCGGCCGCGGTCGGTGGCGGTGATCGGGGCGACCGACAAGGACGGCAGCGTCGGCCGAACGGTCCTCTGGAACCTCATCAGCAGCCCCTTAGGCGGGACCGTCTTCCCGGTCAATCCGAAGCGCTCGAGCGTGCTCGGGGTCAAGGCCTATCCGAGCCTCGCCGACATCCCCGACGCGGTCGACCTCGCGGTCATCGTCACGCCGGCGCCGTCGGCGC
The DNA here is from genome assembly GCA_052038965.1 of Candidatus Limnocylindrales bacterium. Lineage (GTDB taxonomy): Bacteria > Chloroflexota > Limnocylindria > Limnocylindrales > CSP1-4 > UBA5189. The sequence goes on from JBQGDI010000014.1 coordinate 10,088, forward strand.
CCGGCCTGATGGCGGAGTGCGCCGCAACGGGCATCCAGGGCGCGATCATCATCTCGGCCGGCTTCCGCGAGATCGGACCGGAGGGTGCCCAGCTGGAGAAGCGGGTCCTGGAGGAGGCCCGACGCGCGCGGATTCGCGTCGTCGGCCCCAACTGCCTCGGGATCATGAACCCGATCGGCGGCCTGAACGCGACCTTCGCCGCCGGCATGGCCGCGCCCGGGTCGATCGGCTTCGTCAGCCAGAGTGGCGCGCTGCTGACGGCCGTCCTCGACTGGAGCGCCCGCGAGGGCGTCGGGTTCAGCTCCGTCGTCTCGCTCGGCTCGATGCTCGACGTCGGCTGGGGCGATGTCATCTACTACTTCGGGGACGACCCTGATACCTCGAGCATCCTGATCTACATGGAGACGATCGGCGACGCGCGGGCCTTCCTGTCGGCCGCGCGCGAGGTCGCGCTGACCAAGCCGATCATCGTCATCAAGCCCGGCCGGACGGCACAGGCGGCCAAGGCCGCCGCATCGCACACCGGCTCTCTGACCGGCTCCGACGAGGTGCTCGACGCCGCCTTCCGGCGGGTCGGCGTGTTGCGGGTCGACAGCATCAGCGACCTGTTCGGCATGGCCGAGATCCTGGCCAAGCAGCCCCGCCCGAGCGGCCCGAACCTGACGATCGTCACGAACGCCGGCGGCCCCGGCGTGATCGCGACCGACGCCCTCGTCGCCGGCGGCGGACGGTTGACCCAGCTGTCCGAGGCCACGATGGCCGCCTACGACGAGGTGCTGCCGGCCGTCTGGAGCCATAACAACCCGGTCGACATCATCGGCGACGCCCCGCCCGAGCGGTATGCCAAGGCGCTCGACATCGCCGCCTCCGACCCCGCCGCCGACGGCATGCTCGTGATCCTGACGCCGCAGGCGATGACCGACCCGACCCGGACCGCCGGCGAGCTGGTGCCGTATGCCCGCATCCCGGGGAAGCCGGTCCTGGCCTCGTGGATGGGCGGTCGCGACGTCGAGGCCGGTGCGGCCGTCCTCCGGACCGCTGGGATCCCGACGTTCGAGTACCCCGACACGGCCGCCGAGATGTTCAACTACCTGTGGCGGTCGTCCGAGGACCTCCGGGCGCTGTACGAGACGCCGGTGCTGCCCGACGACGGCGAGACGACGATCGACCGGGCTGCGCCGGGAGCCGAGATCCGAGTGGCCCGCGACGAGGGCCGGACGCTCCTGACCGAGGTCGAGTCGAAGGCCGTCCTGTCGGCCTACGGCATCCCGATCACCGAGATGCGGATCGCCCGCACGGCCGACGAGGCCATGGCCGCGGCGGGCGACGTCGGCTACCCGGTCGTCGTCAAGCTCTACAGCCACACGATCACCCACAAGACCGACGTTGGCGGCGTGCGCCTGAACCTCCTCGACGGCGCTGCCGTGCGCGACGCCTGGGAGGGCATCCTGGCCGCCGTGAGCGAGTCCCGCGGCGCCGAGCACTTCGAAGGCGTGACCGTCCAGCCGATGATCAACTACACCGGCTACGAGCTGATCGTCGGGTCGTCGATCGACCCGCAGTTCGGGCCGGTCCTGCTGTTCGGGATGGGCGGCCAGCTCGTCGAGCTGTTCCGCGACCGCGCGCTCGGCCTGCCGCCGCTGAACACCACCCTCGCCCGGCGGATGATCGAACGGACGGTCAGCTCGGGCGCATTCCGCGGGATCCGTGGCCGGCAGCCGATCGACGTCGCCGAGCTGGAGCAGCTGCTCGTCCGGTTCAGCCTGCTCGTCGTCGAGCAGCCGTGGATCAGCGAGATCGACATCAACCCGCTCCTCGCCTCGCCAGAGCGGCTGATCGCGCTCGACGCCCGGGTCGTGCTCCATGACCCCGGGCGCTCGGAGGCCGACCTGCCGCGGCTCGCGATCCGGCCCTATCCCCGCCAGTACGTCGCGCCGTGGACGGCCGCCGACGGGCGGGAGCTGCTCATCCGTCCGATCCGGCCCGAGGACGAGCCGCTCCTCGCGGAGCTCCACGCCGAGCTGACCGAGGAGACCGTCTACTCGCGCTACTTCGAGCACCTCGGGCTGTCGGACCGCACGGCCCATGACCGGCTGACCCGGGTCTGCTTCAACGACTACGACCGAGAGATCGCCCTGGTCGCCGAGGAGGACAACCCCGCGGGTCGCCACATCGTCGCCGTCGGCCGGCTGTCGAAGGCCCACGCCCGGCCCGAGGCCGAGTTCGCAGTCCTCGTCGCCGATCGCTGGCAGCGCCGCGGCCTCGGCGCCGAGCTGCTGCGCCGGCTCGTCCGGATCGGGCGGGACGAGGGGCTCGAGCAGATCAGCGCCGAGATGCTGGCCTCGAACGCCGGCATGCGGCGCACGGCCGAGTCGGCCGGGTTCACGATCACCGAGCGACCCGGCGAGCCGATCGTCACGGCCGAGTTGCGACTCGATTGAGCGAGGGCGTCCCTCGGGGTCACCGGAGGGACGCACCCTGGCGGCGACGGAACGTCAGTCGCGCGAGACGACGAGCTGCCCGGTGTTGACGGCCTCGAAGAACGTCACGCGCAGGTGGTACGTGCCCGAGGTGGGCGGGACCCACTCGATGGCCACGTGGTAGCCACTGTCGTCATCGCTGCCGGCGACCGGTGTCCCGTCGGGCGCGAGCAGGACCCCGATCGAGTCCCAGTAATCGCGGCTGGAGGTGACGATCGAGATCGCCTCGCCGGCGCTCGCCACGAGCGGGATGTCGAAGACCCGGCCCGGGACGACCGCCAGGCTGGCGTCGCCCCCGACCCCGAGCGGCGCCGCCGGGACGAGCTCCGTCGTCACCAGCTCGAGGTGTCGGGCGATGTGGGCCGCCGCCGCCTGGACCTCGCCGAAGGCGTTCAGGGCCGCGGCCAGGAGCGCGTGAACCCGGGGCGTGTCCAGACCCCACTCGAGAGCCAGGCTCGCCTCGGCGAAGGCCCGGTCGGGGTCGGACAGACCGTAGGTGTAGGCGTCAGCGACGATGAAGCGAACGTCCGGGCTCGCTGGCGCCAGCGTGATCGCCAGCTCCAGGTCGGCCGCCCCGAGATCCTTCGGGCCGCCGTTGAGGAGCCGGCTCGAGCCGCGGAACAGGTAGCCGAACGCGTCGCTCGGTCGGACGTCGAGGAGATGGTTGAGCAGGTGGGTCGCCTGCGCGTAGGCGAAGTCGTACCAGCGGGCGAAGCTGGCACCGGTCAGCGCCGGGATGTCATCCGGCGCCACGTCGAGGCGGGCCAGGTAGGCGTCATGGATGGAGGACATGACGGCCGGCTGAAGCGGCTCGACGAAGGCCGTGATCCGCGTGTAGTCGCGGAAGGCGTCCGAGTAGCGGCCGAGGAGCAGCTCTGCCTCGGCGCGGCCGCGATAGCCCTCGGCCTCGGTCGGGGCGGCATCGATGACGCAGCCGAACTCGCGGATGGCCCGGTCGTAGCGTCCCTGGTCGATGAGGGCCTGGCCCTCGGTCGCGCTGCAGCTCGGCGCGGCGAGCGCGCTCGGCACGGGCCCGGCGACGGGCAGGCCGAGGGCGGCGGATAGCGCCAGCGCCGCGAGGCTGGTGCGGGCGATCTTGATCATGTCGATGGTCCTTTCCTGCGTGCGAAGTCGGCGGGGGGGGGGGGGGGGGGGGGGGCGGGGCGGGC